>DATGPZ010000019.1:0-25823 GCA_035304485.1 Acidimicrobiia bacterium
ACGTCGGGCTTCCTCACGCCTACACGATCTTCGGGAAGGTGACCGACGGCATGGACACGGTGGATGCCATCGCAGCACTCCCCCGCTCCGGTGAGCGTCCGACCCAAGACGCCATCATCCAGTCCGTGACGATCATCGAGCGATAGACCCCGTCGTCCCGGCCGCGGGACGGTCAGAGTCGGAAGACGGAAGACGGAAGTCGGAAGACGGAAGTCGGAAGTCGCGCCTCGCGCTCGAGCTGACCGCGCGCTTCACCTTCATCTGTCGACGCGCCGAAGATCCGCCCTCGCCCACGGAGCGACCACACGTCGACGGATCAGGGTGACCGGACCGGGTCCCTCGCTCGTCCACTGGCCGGAGATCCGCCCTCGCCCACGGAGGATGGTTATCTCCACCCGATCAACGACCACGCGTCGACGGAACAGAGTGAACGGAACCGATCCGCCCGTACGCCGTAGCCGACTTCCGTCTTCCGACTTCCGACTTCCGACTAGAGGGCGAAGGGACCGGGTCCGCCCGTACGCCGTAGCCGACTTCCGTCTTCCGTCTTCCGACTTCCGACTACTTCCGACTTCCGTCTAGAGGACGAAGCGGTCGAGGTCGCCCTCGGCGAACGGACCGACGGCGCCCATCACGCGAGGGCCGGTCATGATCTCCGAGGCGGCGTTCTTCACATCGTCCAGCGTGACCGCATCGAGCAGTTCCAGCCGCTCGTCGACAGATAGATGAGGGGCATCGGTCAGCTCGTCGCGTCCCAGTCGGACCATGCGGCTGTTGGCGTCTTCCAGGGCCAGAGCCAGGCCGCCGCGCATCGCGCCCTTCGCCCGGTCGAGCTCCTCCGGCGTGATGCCCTCGCGAACCACCTTGTCGATCTCGTCGGCGATGACCTCCAGGGCGGTAGGAGCCTGGGTCGGGGTGGTGCCGACGTAGACACCCCAGGCTCCGGCGTCGGCGTGGGCCATGCGGAAGCTGTAGACGGCGTAGGCCAGGCCGCGTTGCTCGCGGATCTGGTCGAAGAGACGTGAAGACATGCCTCCGCCCAACACGTGATGGAGGACCTGGAACGCCCAGCGGCGTTCGTCGGCGCGGTCGATGCCCGCCCCGCCGATCACCAGATGCGCCTGTTCGGTCTCGCGGGGAACGATTCGAACGTGCGGCCGCGGCGTCACGGGTCCATGGACGTGGTCGACGGCATCGCCTTCCCATTCCCCAAAGGCGGTGTCCACGAGCTTTACCACCTGGTCGTGATCGACCGAGCCCGCCATCGCCACGACCGTGGAAGCGGGGGTGTAGCGACGGCCCCAGTAGCCGGCGATGTCGTCTCGGGTCATCTCACGGATCGACTGACGTGTCCCGAGCACCGGATGTTCGAGGGGATGACCCTCGAAAACGGCCTGAGTGAAGTTCTCGAAGGCGACGTCGGAGGGGTCGTCTTCGTTCATGTTGATCTCTTCGATCACCACCGAGCGCTCGGAGTCGATGTCCTTTTCCCGGAAGGCTGGACGCTGGAGCATCTCGGCGAGCACGGTGAGGCCGGTCTGGAGATCCTGGTCGAGGAGACGGGCCCAGAAACACGTGTAGTCCTTGGAGGTGAAGGCGTTGGACTCGGCACCGATGGCGTCGAAGGTCTCGGCGATGTCACGGGCGGACATCGTCTCCGAGCCCTTGAAGAGAAGGTGTTCGAGAAAGTGGGAAGCGCCCGCTTCGTTGGCTCTCTCATCGCGGGTGCCGGTGTCGACCCAGCAGCCCACGGCCACCGAGCGAAGGGACGGCATCTCCTCGGTGATGACGCGCAGGCCGTTGGGAAGGACGGTGAGGTCGTAGTGCATCACGAGGATTGTACGGGTATGGCTTGGTTTCCCCACCTCCCTGTTTCATCTTTGGTGTCATGTGAGAAGATGGCGGGCTGTGATGCGCGCACGTGAACAGACCATGCTCGACGATCTGCTCCGACCGGAGGACCGGGCGGTCGAGGCCGTGGTGGCGCGCTATCAGCGAGTGGCGCCGGCGATCACCCGCTTCGCTCGCACCCTCTCGGGCAACGAGCAGCTCCAAGTGCGGCTCGGTTCAGAGTCCTCCTCTTCGGCCGACGAGGTCGTTTGCGATCCACGCATCTTCCAAGCGGCCTACAACCGGAATGCGCCGGTCACGCCCGACGAAGTCGCACTGGCGTCGGCGCTGCACGAGGTGGTCCATCTCGTCGCCACCGACCTCGACGAACGGCGTCCGATACCCGAG
The DNA here is from genome assembly GCA_035304485.1 of Acidimicrobiia bacterium. Lineage (GTDB taxonomy): Bacteria > Actinomycetota > Acidimicrobiia > Spongiisociales > ZC4RG35 > ZC4RG17. The sequence continues at coordinate 2,239 of DATGPZ010000019.1, forward strand.
GACTGGCCGGTGAGCAACGAAGAAGGCGCTGCACGGCCTGAAGGTGAGGTCGACCTCCTGTCGGCCCTGGAGCACGCCGGCGGGCCCGTGACGGAGACCTTCTTCTTCGCCCTGGAGGACGCCCGCCAGGAACAGGCCGGGCTGGCCGCCTACCCCGGCGCACGCTCGGTTCTGGCCGATCTCTATCGGGCCGCCTTCGGCCCCGCGGTGGGGAGGTCGGGCGCACTCGGCCAGTTCGTTCTCGGATGTTTTCTCCTCGTTGGCGACTACCTGGGGCGGGATGTCCTCGAGAAACGGTTCGATCCGCGAGCAGCCGTCGCCCTCGACGACGCCAGCGACCTCCTGGACGATGTTTGTGAGGCGGAGGACGCCTGGGCCGTAGGCGGGATCGCCTTGCGGCTGGAAGCGATCGCTCGCGCCCACGGGCTCCTCACCGAGCTTCCCGAGACCGCCACCCGCGCCCAGCGACGCATGGCCGAACGCAACGATGCCGAACAGGCCTCGGGGGGCGTCGACCAGGTGAGGCTGACGAGCCCGATCGTCCGGGACGCCGAGTCGTACCAGGAAACGCGGCGGGCTGCCGAGGCGCGGGCGGCTCAGTCCGATCGCAAGGGTGCGTCAGAGGTCGCCGAGGACGAGTCGACCGATCAACTCCTGCGCGTCAGCCAGGCTCCCCGGGTCTACTTGCCCACCGGTCAGTCCGGCCCGTTGGTGGTGACAGGCATGCCCACTGCCTTCGCCGATTTCGCCTCAGAGGGCCGTCAGGCGCTGATGGATGCATCGACGCGGTGGGGCGTTGCTCAACGTCAGGTGTCGGGCGAGCTGTTCCCGCTCTTCGCCGCCAACCAGCGTCGAGGCCTGCGTTCCGGGTACGACCAGGGCGACGTTTCGCCCCATGCCGCCCTCTTCATCGGGGCGGGCCTGTATCAGCGCCTGTACGAGCGGCGAGCCGCCCGGACCCGCCGCACCTATGCCGTGAGCCTTCTGGTGGATGCCTCCGCCAGCATGCTGATGTCGCGTCCCGACGGACCGAAACCGTCCAACCAGCGGGCGCTGGCATCCATGGCGAGGCCCTGGGGTATGGCGGCCGCCCTCCTGGGAGCGTGGACCCTCGCCCAGCTCTCCGACGAGCTCCAGATCGACTTCGAGGTAGCTCTCTTCAACCGCGGCTTCGCCGCCAGGGTCGACGACACGGAATGGTCGTACACTAGAGGACGTTCCGCGGCCACCGCCGGCCTCCGCCGAACGCAGGGAGCGGCCGCGGACCGGCTCACCTCGACCGTCAACCACTACCTGGTCAAGCCCTTCGACCGCCGATGGAGGGAGGCCGAGGACGTGCTGGCCGGGCTCTTTTGGACGGCGGCCGAACCGCGGCGAGCGGCGGCGGTCGCCCGCCGAGACCCACGGTCGGCGGCACCGGTCTCGATGTTCGAGAAGGCCGCCAACGTGGACGAATACAACGTGATCCACGCCGCCGAGCGCATGTCCCGTCTCGGTGCGCAGGTCCGGGTCTTGATCGTCCTGGCCGACGGGATGACCCGCGGGTCGGTGGAAGCCCTGCAAGCGGCAGTGTCGGCGGTGGAGGGCACCGGAACGACGGTGCTCGGGATCGGAATCGGCGACGACACGGTCTTCGACGCCTATCAGCGGGCAGAGGTGGTCGAGAGACCGGATCGGCTCGCCGTGGCGATGGTCGAGGGGACGCGTGCCGCTCTGCGGCGCAGCCTGGCACTGCAGGGACTGGACACGTGGTGGATCAGGTCCTCCATGGAGAACAGAAAGGAAGCTTCGTGACGAAAACGGAAACGGTTGTTTTCGAGGATCCGGCCGGGGTCGGGCCGCCGATCGAGTTGGAACGCTTCGACCCACCCGCTGACGAACAGCGAGCCGGGAAGATCCCCGATCCCGACCCGCACTACGTAGACCTGGGGATGCTCTACCGCTTCGCCCAGGTGGAATGGGTTCGCCGCCAGGACCATCAGGGCCTCGTCCCTCTCCATCTGGCGGTGCGCGGCCACATGGGAACCGGCAAGGATCACGACATCGAACAGTTCGCAGCTTTGATGGGCTTGCCCTATTACCGGATTCCCCTCACCGGCGAGGTCAGGGACGTGACCTTGATCGGCTCGACCCAGCTACAAGGGGACGGCATGGGCGGCACCGAGTCACGCTGGGAGGACGGTGAAATCACCCGCGCTCTGCGGGGCCCCGCGCTGCTGAACCTGTCCGAATTGAACGCTGCGGGCGCCGAGACGCTGTTCGCCCTGCACGGGCTCCTGGACCGATATGGCGCCCTCGACCTCCCGACCGGTGAAACGGTCCGCCTTCGGGACGACGTGCGCATCTTCGGGACGATGAACCCGACCGACCTGCGGGACTACGCCGGCACGCAGACGCTGAACAAGGCGTTCGCCGATCGCTGGGTCATCTGGGAGAAGGGCTTTCCCAGCGAGGATCAGATCCGTCAGATGCTCGAAGTGCGCTACCCGAACCTCCACTCGGACTTCGTGGAAGCGATCTCCCGCCTGGCCGTCGAGGTGAACGCCTCCTTCGAGGCCACCGATGCCGGTACCCGGGTGGAGACGCCTCTCTCGCTGCGCTCGATCCTGGATCGGTTGCCCACCGGGCTACGTGTCTACGCGGATCGTCCCGACCCGTTGCGCTCGGCATGGGAGGAGTTCGTCCTGCCACACGTGGACCGCTACGACCGAGACCACTACGAGACCGTGTGGAACGCCGTCGTGCGCAACGGACCGTCCCGGCGGCCGTTCGACCGTGAGTGAGTAACTTGGGACCAATGCGCTCCTACACGATCGGAGATCCGGAACTCGACGAACGCATCGCTCAGCTGGTGGCGGACGGGTCGAAGCACGGCAATGCGGACCTCGTGGAAGAGATCATCACCACCGCCCTCAAGCTCCATCGGGACAATCCCTCTCGGGGTGATCTCAAGCTGATCAACACCGCGCTGAAGGAGATGCGCTATTCGATGCTGGTGTTCTCCCGTCACGACGAGCCCAAGGTGACGGTCTTCGGCTCGGCGCGCACACCCGACGGGCATCCCGACTTCGTCTTGGCCGAGGAGTTCTCCCGTGAGATGGCCAGCCGGGACTGGGGTGTCATAACGGGTGCCGGCCCTGGGATCATGGAGGCGGGCAGCAGAGGCGCCGGTCGCGAGCATTCCTACGGCGTCAACATCCGGCTGCCGTTCGAAGCCGACTCCAACGACTACATCGCGGCCGAGCGCACGGTCAATTTCAAGTACTTCTTCACCCGCAAGCTCGCGTTCGTCAAGGAGTCGCATGCCTTCGCCATCTTCCCCGGCGGGTTCGGGACCCTCGACGAGATGTTCGAACTGCTCACCTTGGTCCAGACGGGAAAGTCCGACCTGCATCCGATCGTCCTCATGGAGTCGGAGGAGAGTGGCTACTGGAGTTCCATCCTGCCCGTTCTCCAACGCGTCCTCGTGGAAGGTGGCTACGTGTCGCCATCCGACCCTCACCTGTTGAGCGTCCACGGCGACGCCAAATCGGCCGCAGACGAACTCGTCCACTTCTACGCCAACTACCACTCACAGCGATACGTGGACGGGTTGCTGGTGCTGCGGTTGCAACGAGCACCCGATGAAGAGACCTTGCTCGAACTGAATGAAGAGTTCGCCGACATCATCGCCGGCGAACCGATGAAGGTCATCGAGCCCACTCCGGCCGAGGTGGCCGACGCCGACGCCTTGGACTTGGATCGGCTGGCGTTCCGGTTCGATCGGCGGAGTTTCGGGCGGCTTCGTCAGCTCGTCGACCGGCTCAACGATCTGGTGAGCTTGCCCGAGAAGGTCCACCCACCTGCGCCCATGGGAGAGGAACAGGCCGAGCGCCCTTGGTGACGTCCCGCCACTGTTGGCACCCGACCAGCGACCCTTGCTTGCCAGGGCTACTAAACTGATCAGGTGCGTGAGATCCTGTCAGACCTGGTAGCCGAGCAGCAGTTCCTCGATCAGTCTCTGCAACGCATCCCCATCAAGAACTGGGACAAGGTGACTCCCTCCAAACCGTGGACGGTGAGGGACACCATCAGCCACCTGGCAGATTTCGCCGAACTGGCGGCCGACACCCTACTCGGCGGAGATCGGGTGAAAGAGTGGCAAAACGCCACCGATCTCGACGCTCTGAGGCAGCGCGCCATCGAGAAGGGCCGCTCCATGCGACCCCAAGACGTGATCGAATGGTGGCGTGGTGGCCGCGCCAAGGTGGTCGAACCTCTCTCCCGGATGTCCGAGGACGATCGGGTGGAGTGGATCGAGGGCACCATGAGCGCCAAGACCTTCGCCACGTTCCGTCTCATGGAGACTTGGGCGCACGGCCTGGACATCTACCAGGCACTCGAAATCGAAGTGGAGGACACCGCCCGCATCCGGCATGTCTGCTGGCTGGGCTGGAAGACCCTGCCTTATGCTTTCAAGGCGGCCGGCCTGGACTACTCGCCGGTGCGAGTCGAGGTGATCGGCCCCGGATACGCCAAGTGGGTGTACGGCCCCGAGGAAGCCGAGAACCTGATCAAGGGCCCGGCCTCCGATTGGGCCCGAGTGGTAGTGCGCCGCATGCCTCGCGGTGAGGCGAGGCTGAAGGTCACGGGCGAGGTGGCCGAGAAGGCCCTCGAGGTCGCCCAGGCTTACCTCTGACGTCGGTGGAAGACCGGCTTCCGGCGCTGGTAGGCATGGTCCACCTCGCGCCGCTGCCCGGCTCTCCTCGATACGGCGGGTCGATGCAGGCGGTGATCGAAGATGCCGCGGAGCGGGCCGAGCATCTCACGACGGCTGGGTTCACCGGCCTGATGATCGAGAACTTCGGTGACATCCCCTTCTTCGCCGACACGGTTCCGCCTGAGACCGTGGCCGCCCAGGCGGTGACAGTGGCCGCCGTGTCGTCGGCAAACGAAGCTCGCATCGGTGTCAACGTCCTCCGCAACGATGCCCTCGCGGCGTTGGGCATCGCGGCCGCCACGGGCGCCGACTTCATCCGCGTCAACGTGCTGACGGGCTCCATGAACACCGATCAGGGGCCGATCGTCGGCCGGGCCGCGGAGGTGGCCAGGGCACGCTCGACCCTGGGGCCTACGGTGCAGGTTTGGGCAGACGTGTTCGTCAAGCACGCCACTCCCCCGCCCGGCGCCGAGCTCGAACAGGTGGCAGCCGACACACTGGAGCGAGGTGGCGCCGACGCCCTGGTCGTGTCCGGTTCCGCCACCGGGAGCGCTCCCCCTCTGGAGCGGCTCGAGCGCCTTCGGAAGGCGTTTCCGAATGCCAGTCTGGTCGTGGGATCGGGAGCCGACTCCGAGAACCTCGCGGCGCTGGCCGATCTCGCCGATCACGTGATCGTCGGAACCTCCTTGGAGGTCGATGGCAGACCAGGGGCGCCGATCGACCCGGCTCGCTTGGACCGCTTCGTGGCGGCGGCTCGCAAAGTGGGCCTGCTGTGAGTCGGCGCCACACCCGGCTCGAGGAGGCGAGTGGCTACCACATCCTGACGCTCGCCCGTCCTGACACCCGCAACACCATCACGGACCCGGAGATGCTCGATGAGCTGATCGGAACGATCGATGACCCGGAGATAGACGTGCTGATCATCACCGGTGAGGGACCGGCCTTCTCGGCCGGTGGGGATGTCAAAGGCATGGCCGAGAGAAAAGGCATGTTCGCCGGCACCCCATTTCAGATCTCCGAGGCGTACATCGCCACCATCCAGCGACTCACCCGAACACTGGCCGCCACCGACACGGTGACGATCGCAGCGGTGAACGGACCCGCGGTCGGGGCGGGATTCGACCTCGTCCTCGGGTGCGATCTGAGAATCGGCTCGACACGGGCCTGGTTCGCCCACACCTTCATCGATCTCGGCATCATCCCCGGCGACGGCGGGGCGTGGCTGCTTCCCCGGGTGGTGGGCTGGCAACGAGCCACCGAACTGGCCTTGACGGCCCGACGGGTGGGCTCGACCGAGGCCGTGGGGCTCGACATCTTGCTGGAGGAGGTGGAGCCCGACCAGCTCATTCCCAAAGCCTCGACGCTGGCCGCCGAGATCGCCTCCAAGCCCCGGCATTCGGTCCGAGCCACCAAGCGGCTGCTGCGCCATGCCCGAGATATGGGACTCGACGGTTTCCTCGACCTGTCTGCATCACTCCAGGCGATCAGCCACGAGGAGCCGGCGCACCGAGAGGCACTCGACCGGTATCTGTCCGAATGGGAATCCCGCAAGGCGGGGCGCGGAGGATCAGCTCCGCTCGGTGACGAGGGCGCTCGCCGGGAGTGAGCCCTGACGTTCGATGTGGTTGAAGGCCTCGACCACCATCGGATCGAACTGGCTGCCGGAGTAGAGGTTGATCTCCTCGACCGCGGCCTCGACCGGCAGGGCCGGCTGATACGCACGGTGGCTCACCATGGCGTCGAAGGCGTCGGCCACCAGGACGATGCGGGCGAGTAGCGGGATCTCGTTGCCGGCCAGGCCGAAGGGGTAACCCCGGCCGTCGTAACGCTCGTGGTGGTAGAGGATCGCCTCGGACACTCGTCGATCGAACCGATCCACGGTCATCGCGAAGCCGAGCTCCGGATGGCGCCGCATGTGCTCGAGTTCGACGGGATCGAGCGGGCCGGGCTTGGAGAGGATGGCCGGGTCGACGTGCACCTTGCCGACATCGTGGAGGACTCCGACCAACCCCAAACGGGCGATGTCGGTTTCTTCGATGTCGAGGGTGCGTCCGAGGAGGACGGCGAGGTCCGCGACACGATGAACGTGGCCATGGAGGTCTTCGACGATATGCTCCATCGCTCGGAGGAGATCGTCGCGGTCTCGATATTGACGGGGGCTCATAGGGAGATCTGGGGAGGGGGCTGGGAGATGTAGATGATCGGCGCCTCTTTGGTTCTGTCTCTAGAGTCGCCAAAAGTGATGATGCGTTACGGATTCATTGTTATCCATAGGGCGGTTGACCCAAGGGATTTGAGTTTGCGGTCTCCGCCTGGGCCTTTCGGCCCACGCGTAATTCTTTCGTCCTAGTCCTATCGAATCATGCATACCCTGATACCGTCATGAGCCCCAGTCGTCCTCCCAATATCACCATTCGGGCCGGGCATCCCGACTTCCTCGATTTGCCCTGGACGAAGTCGCTCGAGCAATGGGACATCCCTGAACTGGTCGACCTTCCCAAGGGGATTTCTCGTCATATCGTGAGGTTCGTTGAGGTCGATGGCCGGGTATATGCGATCAAGGAATTACCTCAAAGAGCAGCCCGGAACGACTACAACGTTCTCCGCCAACTCGAGGACATAGCGGCACCCGCCGTCCGACCGGCGGGCCTGGTCACCTCCCGAACGCAGGATCCCCACGAAGAGATGTCGGCCGCCCTGATCACGGTATACGAATCCTTCTCCTTCTCTTATCGGGAACTCCTCCAGGGCCCTGGGTTCGGGTCCAACCGTTCACGGATGCTCGACGCCTTTGCGTATCTCCTCGTACGGCTGCATCTCGTGGGCTGTTTTTGGGGCGACTGCTCCCTCTCCAACGTGCTGTACCGCTGGGACGGTGACGCTCTGGAGACCTTGATGGTCGACGCCGAGACTGCCGCGATCCATCCGAATGGTCTTTCTGATGGCCAGCGGCAGGAGGACATCGCGATAATGATCGAGAACGTCGCCGGCGGCATGGCCGACATCGCGGCCCGGGCAGAGACCGAAGTGACCGACGCAGATCTCGCCCTCGGTGAGGAAATCGCCCAGCGTTACGAGGCTTTGTGGAAGGAACTGGTCGACGAGGAGGCCATCGCGGCGGACGAGCGCTACCGGATCACCGACCGCATGCGTCGGATCAACGAGCTCGGCTTCGACGTGGAGGAGGTCGACGTCGTCCCCATATCCGAGGAAGGCGACCAACTCCGGTTCAAGCTGCAGCTGGGCGGACGCACCTTCCATCGCAACCGACTCCGCGATCTGACCGGGGTGGAGGCGTTGGAGAATCAGGCTCGCCTCATACTCTCCGATCTCTATTACCACCAGGCGAAGGACGACGCCCGCTCGCCGACCGGCAAGGACATCTCGGCCATCCGATGGAGGGTCGGCGTGTTCGAGCCGATGATCGAACGTCTGCGTCAGGTCGAGGGGGTAGCGGATCCGATCCAGGCCTATTGCGACCTCCTCTACCACCGCTACATCATGGCGACCGATCAGGGACGGGACGTGCCCACCGAGGAAGCCTTCGAGGACTGGTTGGCCAAAGGCCGACCCGGATACCCGCCCCCCGACTGATCTGATCTCCGTGGGCAGCAGGCTTCAGTGACCGCCCCGTTTCACGCCCCCGTACTTCATTCGCGTGTCGGAGATGGCAGCTGCCCGCTCGTCGGCCCTCTCGGGGTCGACGCCGGCCGCCACGATCTCACCGATGAAGAGGGTATGGGTGCCGAGGTCGAGGGATTGGCGCACCTCGCACTCGAACCAGGCGATGGCATCATCGAAGACCGGGGCACCGGTCACGCCCTCCCGGATCGGGCGGTCGTTCAGCGTCATCCCTTCCTTGCGGGCGGGTTTCGAGAACTTGACGAAGACGCGTGTGTCCTCCGGCGACCACAGATTCACGGTGAAGACACCCGACTCGGAGATGAGCCGATGGGTCACTGCCTTGTTGTCGACTCCGATACCGACGAGCACCGGCTCCATCGAGAGCTGTGTGATCCACGACGTGGTCATCCCGTTCCAGGTGTCACCCGAGCGGGCGCCGACCAATGCGAGGGCGTTCGGGATCTTCCACGTGACCTGGTTGACGACTTCCGGGCTCAGATCTGACATGCGAAATCGGCCTCCACGACGCCGGACTCGATCAGTCACCCTAACCTGGTGGGCGTCGTGAGGATTCTCATCGCCACGACCGGGGTACTTCCCCCGGCCCCGGTGGCCGAACTGTGCAAGCGTCTGGGAGGCGAAGACGGCGTCCTGTCCGTCATGACGGTGATCCAGGTCCCCCGGACATTCCTCGATGCGCTCGACGAGGAGGATCGCCGGTCACTGCTGGCCGACGACGGGAAAGCCGACCCCGAGGCCAAGGCACTCGCCTACCTCGAAGAACGCGGCCGCCGCGCCGTCGAGCCGATCGTGGCAGCGCTGGCCGGTGAGGGCCTCGAGGCGACCGTGCACTTCGTAGAAGGCGACGACCCGGCCGAGGCGATCATCAACACGGCCGAGGACTTCGAGGCCGACATCCTCGTCATGGGCGCCACCCGCCGCCTCTTCACGGAAGAGGCCTGGCGGAGCGTGTCGTCCCGGGTCATGGAGCAATCCCAGCGCCCGATCCTCCTGGTGCCCGGGCCGCGTCTCGAGGACACATTCGAGATACCGCGCCTCGAGATCTGACCAGTCCGCATGGGGCGGTGGCGCGTTCTGCGCGGCGAAACGGGGCGTTTCGCGCCCCGTTTCGGTCTTAAGAACGCGAATGTGTCACACCCGGTGGATACGTTGGCGGCATGGCTATCGGCACACACATCGCTCCCGGGGACTGCCGCCACGAGGCCCGCTACTGGGGCCACACCGGAGTCGTGGCCTGTGGATCCTGTGGGGTACTCCAGTTCTTCGGCAAGACCGGTCCCCTCGACCCGGCGGAGGGCGTGGCGGCCTTGTTCGGGTCCTATGACCTGATCGGTCCGCTGCCGGCGGTGGGCGCACCCGCCCCTGATGTCCTCGCCTATCGGCCGCCGCTGACCAAGCGGGGCGCCCTGGCTCTGCTGCCCGTACGGGAATGGCTCCGGGTCAGTGAGGAACTGTGGATCGCCTCCGGCGGAGACGTCCTCTTGCTCGCCACCACCAATCGCCTGATGGTCGACAATCTCACACGGGGGGCGTGAACAGCCCCGGGTCGGCCACATCCGCCTCTCTCCCGTGGAACTGGGTCTCGTAGAGGAGGCGATACAGGCCGTCGGCCTCGAGTAGGTCCTCGTGGGTGCCCGCCTCGACCAGCCGTCCCTCGTCCAGGACCAGGATCTGGTCGGCGGAACGGACCGTCGACAGCCGATGGGCGATCACGATCGACGTCCGCCCTTCCATCAGCCGCTCCAGGGCCTCCTGGATCAGTGCCTCCGAGCGGGAGTCGAGGTGGGAGGTGGCCTCGTCCAGGATCAGGATCTGAGGGTCCTTGAGGATCACCCGGGCGATGGCGAGACGTTGCTTCTCGCCACCCGACAACCGATAGCCTCGCTCCCCCACCACCGTGTCGAATCCATCCGGCAGATTGGCGATCAACTCGTGCACGTTGGCCGCCTCCACCGCCATCTGCAGCTCCTCCAGGGTGGCGTCCGGGCGGGCATAGCGCAGATTGGCGGCGATGGTGTCGTGGAAGAGGTAGGTCTCCTGGGTGACGACGCCGATCGATCCGGCCAGCGTCTCTAACGACAGGTCGCGCACATCGTGACCATCGATGCGGACCGTGCCCTCGGTCACGTCGTAGAGGCGGGGAATCAGGTACGAGATCGTGGTCTTGCCGGCACCGGACGGACCGACCAGGGCCGTCAATGTCCCCGGCGGAGCCTCGAAGGTGAGGTCCTCGAGCGCCCACGTGCGAGTAGAGGCCTGCGACGGCAGGTCGAGGTCGATGCCGGCATCGCGCCAACGCTTGACCGCCGCCAGCCCTTCGGGTTCGTCGCTGCCGTAGCGGAAAGAGACATTCTCGAACGACACGGCACCCTCCACCCGGTCGAGGACCACCGGGTTCTCCGGTTCGGGGATGTCGGTTGCCAAGTCGAGCACCTCGAAGACCCGCTCGAACGACACCAGCGAGGTGGCGAACTCCACCCGGCTGTTGGACAGCCCCGACAGCGGACCGTAGAGCTGAGCCAGCAGGGTCGAGAACATCACGACGATTCCGAGGTCGAGCTCGCCCCGGATCACCAGCCAGCCGCCCAGCCAGAAAACTGCCGCCGTTCCCACCGCGCTCACCATTCCCAGGGCGGCGAAGAACCACCGACCGACCATCGCCCGTCGCACCCCGAGGTCCCGAACGGCGGCCGCCTCCTTCTCGAACCGAGCCAGCTCCGCGTCCTTGCGACCAAAGAGTCGAACCAGAAGCGCCCCGCTGACGTTGAAGGTCTCCTGGAGGATTCCCGACATGGTGGCGTTGCGTTCCATCTGCTGCTCGGTCACTCGGCGCAGGACTCGGGCTACGCGCCGGGCGGGCAAGATGAAGAGCGGCATGGCGACCAGCGCCAGCAGCGTCAGGCGCCAGTCGGCGCCGATCATCACTACGAGCGCCGCCACCACGGCCACGAAGTTGGAGATGATGGTCACGAAAGTCCCGGTGATCGCCTGCTGGGCGCCCACCACATCGGTGTTGAGGCGGTTCATCAATTCGCCGGTCTTGGTGGCGGTGAAGAATCGCAACGACATCCGCGACAGGTGCTGGAAGAGCTCGCGTCGCAGATCGAAGATGATCCCTTCTCCCGCCTTCGACGACCACCAGCGTTGGAGCACGCCCACCAGCGCCGACACGAGTGGAACCAGGACCATGCCTGCTCCCAGTAGCGTCAGCAATCCCAGGTCTCGGTTCGGTATCGCGACGTCGATCAGGTACCGGATCAGGATCGGTGGCACCACCCCCAGCCCGCTGATCACCAGCACGGTCACGAGAATCCCTAGCAGCGTCCCCCGATAGGGCCGGGCATACGACCAGACACGTCGGAGCAGGGCTCGATCGACCGATGGCCGATCCTGGTCCTCGTCGTATCGGATGTAGGTGTACCAACCGCCTCCGTGGAACAAGGCGATGTCTCCTCGGGTGGACGCCCGCCCAGCCTATTGCGGGAAGCGGTCTACCGACTCACGGCAGCAACTCCGCCAGCGGAGCTGTCGACAGGATCATTTCGTGGACCAACTCCTCATCGACGCCGGCGAATCCTGCCAACTCGTAGCGGAACGGGTCGATGTACCAGACATGTGAGGTCGAGGTCTCTTCGATCCGCCACACCTGCATTCCGCCCAGGTCCTCGACACCGCAGGTCGTCTCGGGCGGAACCAAAGTCGTGCACACGGCATCGACCTCCCCCTGTTCCGCCAGGTCGACTCCACCCGGATCCCGTGACAGATTGAGGACTCCCATCTGGCCCACCGACCGAGACCGGGTGTAGGGCTCCACCGTCCACAACCCGAAGGCGACCGTGGGGTCGTCCGCCAGGGTCAACTCTCGACTCTCGATGACGAGTTGGGACGTGACGTATCCGACATCGACGTGCACTTGCGAGAGGAACTCGGCGGAAGGGACGACGGCGACGATCTCCTGGCGTGACGCCTGCAAGAATCGGGAAGCGTCCCCTGCCCGGGCGAACACCTGGGCCAACACGTCGCTCGAGGTGGCGTCGCTTGGGGGCCCGCCGAACTCGTCGTTGATCCACTCCAATTCGGTCACCGCCCGCAGCAGTTGTGGCGGAATCGTGGTCGTCGTGGTGGCGGTGGTCGCCACCTCACCGATCCAGTCCGAAGAGCGGCCACCCAGACCGGCCAGACTGTTCTCGGAGCAAGCCGACAGCGCCGCCACCAGGAAGCAGGCCGACACGGCGAGCACGACCCGCGAGCTGGCTCCGCTCCGTGAGTTCCTGATCCTCCGCGTCATTACCCCCTCAAGACGTTCGTCGGCCGATGCTGGGTTCCCGCGACCGGTCAATCTTAGGTATGACCCGCTCGTCCTAAGCTGCTCCGTCATGCTTCCCGTCCTGTGTGTCAACGGGCCGAACCTGAACCGTTTGGGCAGCCGCCAGCCCGAGATATACGGAAAGGCCACGCTGGCGGACCTGGAAGCCCAGGTCGTCCACTGGGGCGAGGAACTCGGCTTCGAGGTCACCTTCGTCCAGAGCAATCGGGAGGGCGACCTGGTCGAAGCGATCCACTCGGCTCACGGCTGGGCGGGGGTGGTGATCAACCCCGCCGCCCTCGGTCACTACTCGTTCGCCCTCAGGGACGCCATCACCTCGGTCGACGTGCCGGTCGTCGAAGTACACCTCTCGAATGTGCGCCAGCGCGCCCGCTGGCGCCACCGGACCGTCATCACTTCCGTTGCATCGGCCAACATCTTCGGTCGAGGGATCGAGGGCTATAGGGCCGCTCTCCGGCATCTGGCCGTCGATCGCCGCCATCCAGCCCAGACCCACAGGTACGGTTCCCATCCGGATCAGGTGATCGACGTCCGCGGCGACGCCGGCGCGCCGGGCGTGGTGCTATTCCACGGCGGCTTCTGGATGGACACATGGGGACGGGACACGACGGAATCCTGGGCAGCCGACCTCGCCGACCACGGCATCCGTTCCGCCAATGTGGAATACCGCCGGCTCGACTCGGGTGGCGGGAGGCGCTCCAGCATCACCGACGCCGTCCGCGGGTTGGATGCGGCGATCCGACTCCTCGCTACCGATCGGGTCGTCGTGATCGGCCACTCGGCGGGCGTGCACCTCGCTCTCCACGCACTCGACCAGAGGGCCGATGGGATCTCGCTGGTGGTGGGGGTCGGCGGGGTACTCGACTTGGTCGCCGCCGTCGACACCGGTCTCGGAAACGGCGCGGTCGCAGCCTTCGACCCTGACGGCCGGACGACACCATTGGACCTCCCCCCTCCCTCGGTGCCGGTTCGTCTCGTCCATGGCGAGGGCGACACCGTGGTGCCGGTGGCTCAGTCCCGCACCTACGCGGAGCACTTCAGCGCGGCCGACGTGGAGGTCGCGGTCATCGAGGGGGAAGGTCACTTCCAGGCTCTCAGCGCGCGATCGAGGACCTGGGAAGCGGCTCGCAGCCTGGTCTTGGAGGGCCTCGGTCTTCCATGATCTGGTAGGCGTCGAGTTGCCGCGGCCCGACCGGGGCCGGTACGCTCCCTTCCGTCCTGACGGACCATCGGGTTCACCAGGGCGGAGTCACTTTTGAGACGCGCACACCCATTCGTCTACATCGCCGTCTGGGCAGCGGTGACGTTGTTGGCAGTAGCCGGTTTCGCCGCTTTCCAGATTCAAGAACGCGCCATGCCAGAACCGTCTTCGGCCGCGCTCGGTCGCGAAGTCGGTGCCATGGCGGGTCTGGGGTTCAACGCCGCCCGAGGTCAGGTAGCGGTGGCGGTCTCAGAGTCCGAGTCCAGCGAGGATGCGCCGGCGACCACCGACGAACTCCTGACCTCGTCATCTAGGACCGAAGAGGAGGAGCCACCTCCGGTGGATACGGTCCCCACCCATGGATGGCTCTCTGAGATGCAGGTACGGGCATTGGTCGCCCGCTACTTCAAGCCCGAAGACGTCAACCGAGCGATCCGAGTCGCCTGGTGCCAATCCCGATTCAACCCCACTTCATCCAACCCCGAGACAGGTGGGACCGGCTTGTTCCACCACGTCCCGGAGTTCTGGACCCAGCGTGCCGAAGCAGCCGGTTTCGCCGGTGCTGCCCCCACCGACCCCGAGGCCAACGTGGCCGCGGCCGCATCCGCCGTGTACGACGAAGGCGGCTGGGCGGTCTTCCCCTGTTCCTGAGGCTCCCTCAGCGGAAATCCCTGGACTTGACCGTATAGACCCCGATTCCCTCCATGCTGGCGGCGATCAGGTTCGTGACGCCATGCCTGTACTCGACCTGCCCTTCGATCACCAGGGCCGGCGACTTTCGGGCCACGGACCGGTAACGCTCCCAGATATCGGGTGTGACGATCACATTGAGCTGACCGGTCTCGTCCTCGAGATTGAAGAAGATCACCCCTGCGGCAGTGCCGGGCCGCTGGCGATGGGTCACCACCCCAGCCACCTTCGCCCGACCCGGCCGATGCATGCTCAGCACGCGGTCGACCGGCACGCAACCGGAGGCGTCGAGTTCCTCCCGGATGAACTCGATGGGATGGCGAACCGAGATGCCGCTACTCCAGAGCTCGGCCCGATGCTGCTCTTCTTCGCTCATCGGCGGAAGGGGCGGAGCGTCCGCCCCCGGTGTCAGCGGCAGCCGACCAGGATCGATCTCGGCCAGAGCCCCTGCCGCCCAGATGCCCTCCCTCCTGCCCAGCCCGATCGACTCCAGCGCCCCGGCCGCTGCCAATCCTTCGAAAGCGGCTGCTCCCAGCCCGGTCCGATGGGCCAGGTCCTCGGGTGACTGGAAGGGCCCGGCGGTGATGCGGGCCGTCTCGATCCGTGCGATCTCGGCCGGACCGAGACTGCGCACATAGCGCAGGCCGAGCCTGACCGCCACCGCCGAGCGAACCGGGTCATCTACCGGCCCCCGGCCCCGCCGCCAGGCCCGTCCCATGTAATGGACGACATCGTCGACCGAGGCGTCCAGCGGCTCGATGGTGCAGTCGTGGAACGAGGCGTTTATGTCCGGGTGCCGGACGACTACCCCATGGCGCTGGGCGTCCTGGACCAGGCTCTGGGGACTGTAGAAGCCCATCGGCTGCGCGTTCAGGAGGCCTGCCAGGTACTCGGCCGGCCAGTGATGACGCAGCCAGGCCGACATGTAGACGATGTAGGCGAAGCTGACCGAGTGTGACTCCGGAAAACCGAAGCTGGCGAAACCCTGGAGCTTCTCCCAGATCTCCTCGGCTGCCGCTCCCACGATCCCGTTGGAGGCCATCCCGTCGAATACCTCGTCCTTCAGCTTGGCCATCTCTGCTTCGGACCGCTTGTGGGTCATCGCCTGACGTAGCCGGTCGGACTGGTTGCCGTCGAAACCCGCGCAGATCCGGGCCATCTCCATCAACTGCTCCTGGAAGATGGGGACGCCCAGGGTCTTGGCCAGGATGGGCTCGGTCGAAGGATGGGGATACCTAACCGGCTCCTCACCATTTCGTCGACGCAGATAGGGGTGGACGGACTGGCCCTGGATGGGACCCGGACGGATCAGAGCCACCTCGACCGCCAGGTCGTAGAACGTGCGGGGACGCATCCGGGGAAGCGTGGCGATCTGGGCGCGGGATTCGACCTGGAACAGCCCGATGGTGTCGGCGTCGCTCAACGATTCGTAGATCACCGGCTCCTGGGGGATCGTGGCCAGGTCGATGGCCACTCCATGGGTTTCTTCGATCAGGTCCACCGAGAGATGGAGGGCGTTCAGCATCCCCAACCCCAGCAGGTCGAACTTGACGATTCCCACAGCGGCGGAGTCGTCCTTGTCCCATTGCAGGACCGTCCTTCCCTCCATCCTCCCCCACTCCAGCGGCACCACCTGCCACAGGGGCCGGTCGGCGATGACCATTCCTCCCGAGTGGATTCCCAGATGGCGTGGAAACCCGTCGAGCCGCCGGCACACATCGAAAACGAGATCGGCAGTGAGACCGGCGGGCAGCGGGACGTCTCGCGCCAGATTGGCCGGGTCTCGAGTGTCGACGTACTTTGCCAGTTCGTCGACCTGGTCGGCCGTGAATCCGAATGCCTTGCCCACGTCCCTCAGGACCGAGCGGGCCCGGTAGGTGATCAGGTTGGCGACCATGGCCGCCCGTTCCCGCCCGTAGCGCCGGTAGCAGTACTGGATCACCTCCTCCCGTCGGTCGGCCTCCAGATCCAGGTCGATATCGGGGGCTCGTCCTCGTTCCTCCGACAAGAACCGCTCGAATGGCAGGTGCAACCGAATGGGGTCCACCCGGGTCAGGCCCAGGCAGCGGCAGACCGCCGAGTCGGCGCCGGACCCGCGTATCTGGCAGTAGATCTCCTGGGAGCGGGCGTAGTTGACCAGGTCCCACACGATCAAGAAATAGCCAGGGAAGCCGAGCCTCTCGATGATCCCGAGTTCGTGCTCCAGACGGTCTCGAGCGACCGGGTCGATGCCGCCCTGGCCCTCCCCGGGATAGACCCGGCGAGCTCCCTCCCAGGTGAGGTGTCGGAGATACTCCATCTCGGAACGAAAATGCCCGGGCATCGGAAAGTCGGGCAGCTCGGGTGCCATCAGGCTCAGATCGAAGGCCAGTCGCTCCCCCAACTCGGCCGCTCTCGCCACTGCCCCGGGGTAACGGGCGAACATCCCTTCCATCTCATCGGGTGATCGAAGATGTCGCAGGTCGGTGGCGGGACGGAAACCGTCGGCTTCCCCCAGAGTGCGGCGCCCATCGATGGCGGCCAGGACCTCGGCCAGGTCGGCGTCAGCCCGATCGGCATAGTGGACCTGATTGGTGGCGACTACTCCCAGCCCCAGCCGACCCGCCACATCCCACATCAGGTCGTTGCGGGCGCCGTCGTCGGGCAGACCGTGGTTCCACAACTCGATGTGGAATCGATGTCCGAAGATCTCTCGCAGCCGTGAAGCTGCCAGCATGGCACCGGCCAGGTCGCCCCGAGCCGCAGCGGACGGTACCGCTCCCCCGTGGCAGCCCGACAGGGCCCACACCTCTCGGGTGGCCGCGGCCTCGTTCAGATCCTCCCAGGTATAGGAAGGCGCGTCTTTGCGGCCTCGCAGCTGACCCTGGGTGATGAACTTCCCGAGTGCCCTGTATCCCTTCGGGCCCGAGGCGAGCAACACGAGATGCTCTCCTGGTGCTCGACTGGTCGGCTTCGTCCCGTGCATCCCCACACTGCGGCCGCGACGGCGGCCAGGCGGCTGGCGGGCAGGTCGCTCGGCATCCCAGCGGGCGGCGGCACCGAAAGGATCGGTCGGCCCCTCCGGATGGAACGGCATGTTGACCTCGACGCCGTACACCGCCGGAAGGCCTCGGGCACGGGCCGCCTGCCAGAACCGTGACACACCGTAGAAGCCGTCGTGATCCGTGATCGCCAGGGCGCGATAGCCCAACTCCGCCGCCCGCTCCACCAGCGCCTCCGGGAAGCTGGCGCCATCCAGAAACGAGAAGTTGCTGTGGCAGTGGAGCTCCGCGTACGGCACCTTCCCAGCATATCGAACACATGTTCGGGATGAGTCCGAGATTGGCTCCGACCGCGTAGTGTTCTGACCGTGCAGATCGCCAAGACAGTCCGATTGACCGGAAGCTCGCCCGACTCCATGGAGGACGCCGTCCGGACCGTCCTCGCCCGGGCCGCCGCCACAATCTCCGACATCACCCGCTGGGACCTGGTGAAGGCCGGAGGCCAGGTCGACGCCTCCGGGGTACCGACCGAATTCGAGGTCACGATCGACGTGACGTTCGGGATCCGGGACACCGTCGAACACGGGTGACGACCATCGTCCCCGAACCCCGCTCGTTGGGCGACGGCATCCATCTGTTGCCCGTGCCCCTGCCGTTCGAGAGCCCGCCGTGGGTGAACTGCTACGCCCTCGAGACGCCCGATGGCGTCGTCCTCATCGACTGCGGATGCGATTGGGAGCCTGGGCGGGAGACGTTGGAGAAAGGCCTGGCAACGGTGGGCCTGGCGGACCCGCCGATCACGACCCTCATCGTCAGCCACCTCCACCCTGACCACGTGGGTATGGCAGGACGGATGATGGCGGCGCACGGGTGCCGGTTCGTCATGCACCGGAGGGCGGACCGCCGGGTCGATCGATACAACGACCGCGAGGGATTCGTTCGTCGCAACCTCACGCTCGCCCGTCGCCATGGTGTTCCCGAAAGCGAGGCCGAGCGGCTCGCCGGTTCCCCGGTGCGGCCGCCCTACATGCCACCGATACCTCGACCCGACGTGGTGGTGGACGACGGAGACCGCATCCCGTTGGGTGGCGATCGATATCTCGAGGTCCTACACACACCCGGCCACGAGCCATCCCACATCTGCCTTCGTGATTCGCGCACGGGTGTTGTCTTCTCGGGCGATCACGTCCTTCCCCGGATTTCCCCCGTGATCATGTTCGACGAGGAGTATCCGGACGTCCTGGGTGACTATCTCGGATCGCTCCGACGCCTGTTGGATGAGCGAATCGGTGTCACCTACCCCGCTCACGGCGGCCTGATCGATCGGGGCTCGGCTCGTGTCGAACAGCTCCTGCTCCACCATTCCCGGCGCCTCGCCGATATGCGGGAGCACGTGAAGGCCTCGTCGCTGACCGCCTGGGATCTGGTCGGCTCGATCTTCCGCCCGAATCTGGAACCGGACCATCAACGGCTGGCCCTCCTCGAGACGATCGCCCACCTGGAACACCTGCGGCTGTCCGACGCCCTCGATACCGAGGAGCGCGACGGCGTCGTCCGGTACGTGCGCTGACTCTCCCTGACACGGACGCATGCATTCGTGTATGGTCCGCATCGTCACCGACCGTTAGGGAGACTCGATGAGGAAGCGGACGGCTCTGCTGGGCATCCTGGCGTTGGTCGCCACCACATTCGCCACGGGGGCGCCTTTGGGTGCCCAAACTGCAGGCGGAGAGGCGCAGGCGCGAGACCGCCAACCGACAGATGGGGGTAACAGTTTCGGAACGTCGGCCCCGGGCGTGGTGGCCAACCATCCCGACGAGGAGGTCCTGGTCTTCATCCGGCTCTCCGAGCCGTCGGTGGTAGAAGCCGCCAACCGCGGGCTGGGAGTCTCAGCCGACCGCCAGCGCCAGGCGGTGGCGGCCCAGCAGGCACAGTTGCGGGACAAACTGGCCGACCGGAGCATCGAGATCGAGGAACAATCGACCCTCCAGGTGGCGGCCAATGGCATCAACGCATGGGTACGGGCAGGTGACATCCCCGCCATCCGTGCCACCGAGGGGGTCCTCAGCGTGGCACCTGTCACCAAGCACGTGCCGGTCAACCACAACAGCGTCCCCTTCATCGGCGCCGACGAGGTGTGGGGGGATGCGACGGGCGACGGCACGATCATCGCCGTGATCGACACGGGCATCGACTACACCCACGCCGCCCTGGGCGGAAGTGGCGATCCCACCGATTACGAGGCTATCGATCCCACGAACGACGCCCCTGCCTTCAACGCCAAGGTCATCCACGGCTACGACTTCGCCGGGCCGATCTACAACGCCGATTCGGATGATCCGGCCGAGACCATGCCCCAACCGGACGCCAATCCCTTGGACGTGAACGGACACGGCACCCACGTCGCCAGCACCGCCGCCGGCGAAGAGGTGACCGACGGCGACGACATCCTGGTCGGGTCGGGCGTCGCCCCCGACGCCCGCCTCATCGCCCTCAAGGTGTTCGGGGACACGGCCGGCTCGTCCGCCGTGGTGGCCGATGCCATCGAATGGGCCATGGTCTACAACACCATCAACCCGGACGACCCGATCGACGTGATCAACATGAGTCTGGGCTCCGACTACGGCAACCCGGACGACCCCTCTGCCATCGCCTCCCAGAACGCGGCCGAGGCCGGTGTGGTCGTCGTGGCAGCGAGCGGCAACGCCGGTCACACCCCGTACATCACCAGCTCACCAGCAATCGCTCCCGATGCGATATCGGTGGCCGCTTCCCAGGCAGCCGGTGTCGAGTATCTGCAGGTACAGGTGAATGCGCCGGAAGAGGCCCTCTACGACGCCCAGCCTGCCGCCTTCGGAGAGGAGTTGCCGGGCGATCCGGGCCTCTCGGGAGAGATCGTCGTGGCTGATCCGCTCCTGGCCTGTTTCGACGATCCGAGCGACCCCACGGAGGAATTGAACAACGCAGCCGACATCGATGGCGACATCGTCCTCGTCCAGCGCGGTGAGTGCGAGTTCTCTGACAAGGTCCTGAGGGCGCAGATCTCGGGTGCAGCGGCCGTCATCGTCTACAACAACGACACCAGTCCGCCCATCACCATGGCGGCGGGCGTCAACGCCGATGCGGTCACCATCCCTTCGGTGATGATCGGGCTGGAAGACGGCGAGCAGCTCAACGAATGGGCGGCGACCGGAACGGCCGAAGTCACCATCAGCGCCGACATCACCACGACCAAGCCGGAGTTCGACGACACGATGGCGGGGTTCACCTCCCAGGGCCCTGGCTTCGGGCACGTGTTCAAGCCCGAGATCACCGCTCCGGGCGTATCGGTGTATTCCGCCGGCGTGGGGACCGGTGACCGAGCCGTGCCGTCGAGCGGCACCTCGATGGCCACGCCCCACGTCGCCGGCGTGGCCGCACTGCTGCGGGAGCAATACCCGGATCTGCCGGTGGACGGCGTCAAGTCGCTGATCATGAACTCGGCGAGCCCGGCAACACCCGATCCGGGCAGCTCCGATCCGGTTCCGCTCTCGCGCCAGGGAGTCGGTCGGGTGAATGCCGATCGCGCTGCGCTCGACGCGAACGCCTACACGACACCGGCCGGTGTGTCGTTCGGATACAGCGAAGCGACCGGACCCGTGACCCTGACCGAGACGATCGAGGTCACGGCCATCGACGGAAGTCCCGCCTACGACCTCGTTCTCGAGGAGAACCTGGACATTCCGGGTGTCGAGTGGACGCTCTCGACCTCGTCGGTCGACACGGGCGGCGGAACGGCTTCGTTCGACGTGACGGTCGACATCGACCCGTCTCAGCTCCCGCCCGAAGACTGGTTCTACTCCCAACAGGAAGCCGACGCCTGGGTGGTGCTGACCAATGCCGCCGAGCCGGCCGACACGATTCGGGTTGGCCTGATGGCGGTGGCGGATGGCGCCTCGGAGCTGACCGCCACCGGCGGTGAGAGCGCCGTCGAGCTGGAGAACGCCAACGCCGATTCGGCCGGTGTGGCGGAAGCGTTCACGGCGGTTGGCGGCGTCTCCGACGGAGAGCTCGACGGATTCGGCTGGCGGACCGTCCCCGGCACGCCCGAGTCCGACGTGATCGAGTTCGGACTGGCCCTCGACGAGCCGTTCCACTCGGCCTCGCCGTATGTGGTCGACGTCTGGATCGACGTCGACGGGGACGGCAGCGACGACTACCTGCTCGAGGCCGCCGACGTGGGCTTGCTGCAGGGAGCCGACTTCGCCGGTCAAGTGGCCACGGTGCTGCTGGAAGTTCCGTCCTTCGACCTGGTCGACTTCCGATTCCTGACCACGACCGACTTCAACGACCGGGTCACGATCCTCTCCAGCTTCCTGCAGGGGACGTTCGGCTTCCTGCCGGAGGGAGACACCGACTTCACGGTCGATGTCGTCTACGGGGATCTCGACTCCAATGTCTTGGGCCTCGCGGAGGACATCGACATCGACCTCGAAGCCGGGCTGACGGTAGCCGATCCGGGGCCGGCGCTCATCGTCGAGGCGGCAGAGTCAGCCACTCTGGACGTCGAGGGCGAAGGCGACTTGCTGTGGTTGTTCCCGGGTAACCCGGCAGCCGACCAGGTCCAGGTCGTCACGATCACGGCACCCGAGCAGGAGCCACCTGACGAAGAGGAGCCGCCCGACGAAGAGGAGCCGCCGAGCTTCGACGACGTTCCCGACGACCATCTGTTCCACAGGGAGATCACTTGGCTCGCCGAGATGGACATCACCCGCGGGTGCAATCCGCCCGACAACACGATGTTCTGTCCCGAGGACTCGGTGACCCGGGGCCAGATGGCGGCGTTCCTGAACCGGGCACTCCACTTGGCGGCGACGCCGGATGACTTCTTCGTCGATGACGACGACGACATCTTCGAGGGAGACATCAACCGTCTGGCGGCGGCCGACATCACCCGTGGGTGCAACCCGCCCGCCAACGACCGGTTCTGCCCCAACGACACCGTCACCCGGGCGCAGATGGCTTCGTTCATGGTGCGGGCCTTCGGCTTCTCCGACGGTGCGGGGTCGGATCTCTTCGTCGACGACGACGGGAACGTCCATGAGAAGCAGATCGACATCCTGGGCACAGCGGATGTCACCCGTGGATGCAACCCGCCCGCCAACGACCGCTTCTGCCCCGAGGACGAGATCTCTCGCGGGCAAATGGCGGCGTTCATCTACCGCGCCTTCCAGGCAGCCGGTTTGGACGACTGAGCCAGGAGACGGGCGCAACGGGAGGTAGGGCAGTCACCGAGCCCTACCTCCCGTCTCGCGTTATCGTCAGCCGGTGCCCATGGTGAGGCGAAGACAACAGGTTCTCTCGATTTCGGTCGTGGCGATGGTCACGGCCCTCATCGCGTCCATGGCGTCCTTCGCCCAGGAATCACCCGACCCGGCGAAGCCGGTGGCACTCACTGGCTACACCCTCCACGACGGATGGACCGACGGTCGGGATCAGCTACTGCAGGTCTTCATCCGCCTCGACCTTCCCTCGGTGGCGGAGTACGTCTCGGTAACCGGTGCCGGGCCCGAGGGCCAGCGGGCTCATGCTCGCGAGGTCCTCGCTCAGCAAGAGCGAGTCAGAGAAGCACTGGACTCCCTGATGGAGCGGGAGCTGTCCAGCCTCGTGGTGGGCATCAACGGATTCCGGGCGATCGTGCGAGCCGAGGACATCCCGGCCATCCAGGAGACCCCCGGCGTCGAGTCGGTCACCGCGGTGTCGCTGTTCAGTCCGAGTTCGTTGCCCCAGGCGACGGAGCGACCGATCGAGCCGGGCGCCAACTTCGATGCGACCGGAGAGGGGGTGCGGGTAGCCGTCATCGACACGGGGATCGACTACACCCATCAGGTCTTCCAGGTCCCCGGCCCGGACCGGCGCCCTCACTTCCTCGACGTGGGGCCGGAGCACACGTTCGAAGCCGACATCGCCTGGCTGGCGGTGCAGGGCATCACTCACGGGTGCGATTCCGCCCAGACCCGTTTCTGCCCGGACCAGCCGGTGACTCGCGCCCAGATGGCGGCG
>DATGPZ010000020.1:0-9469 GCA_035304485.1 Acidimicrobiia bacterium
CCGGCGGGTAGTGGCCGACCCCGAGGCCCGCTACTTCGGAGCCCGACTGGCCGAGGAAACCCTGCTTCCGGGTCCCGGCGCCGACATCGGCGAGACCCGTTTGGCGGATTGGGTGGGCCGGAAAGTCGGTACCTCTCCGGGCGTGCCCGGTTAGGGGAGCGAGCTCGTCGGATGCCCCCCGCTCGGGGACGGGCATCCGACGATCTCTGTCGAAAGGTGAACCGTGACAGATCCATACGGCTCGGTGGGCCAATCGATCAAGACGCTGGACAGACCCGATGAAGTCCAGGTATTTCCCAACGGACGTGCCGAGACGGTGCGGCTCGGCGAGTTCGTCGTCGGCCGAATCGTGTGTGAGCCAGGCTGGCACTGGGGTGAACAGATCAAGCCGCTCGTCGGGGGCGAGAGCTGTCAGTTTCGCCATGTCGGAATCTCTCTCGGGGGCGAACTGCGGTTCCGGCTGAACGATGGGACGGAGTTCAGTGTCGTCACCGGTGATGTCTTCGACGTCCCCGCGGGGCACGACGTCTGGGTGGTCGGGGATGAGCCGGCCGTTTCCGTCATGTGGGTCGGGTGGAGAGGGTTCGGGCGACCTCCCGTGGTGAATCGGGTCGTGAAGACGTTGGTCTTCACGGACATCGTCGAGTCGACCCGCCGTTTGGTGAGGATCGGTGACGGTGCTTGGGACCGACTCCTCGACAACCACGACATCTCGGTGCGCGAGGTTCTCGACGAGTACCACGGCATGGAAATCGACACCACGGGTGACGGATTTCTCATCGCTTTCGATGGCGTTCGTATGGCATTGTCGGCGACCCTGGCAATCAGGCAGACGCTGTCGCGCCACGGGCTGCGGATTCGGGCTTCGGTCCATACGGGTGAAGTGGAGCTCGTACCTGGCGGCCTCCGAGGTCGGGCAGTACACGAAGCGGCTCGAATCATCGACCTGGCCGAGCCGGGCGAGATTCTCGTCTCGGACACCGCCCGCGAACTGGCGACGGGATATGACGGTCGTCTCGTAGATCGGGGCCACCATCTTCTGGCTGGGATACCCGGCGAGCGACATGTGTTCGCTCTCGTCGAGGCGGACGAGGCATGATCATCGGCCGTCTTGTTGGCGTCCCCCGGGAGCCGGATGTCCCAAGACGATCCGTGTCACCCCGATCGGCGTAGTGTTGGCCGAGTGACGACGGCGGAGACCCAGAGACTCTGGGGTCGAGATCGAGAGATCGGCGAGTTGGTGACCCTGATTGCCAGGGCCCGCGAGGGACACAGTGGCTCGGTTGTGGTCTCCGGTGAGGCCGGGGTGGGCAAGACGGCTCTCGTCGATCACGTCGCTTCCGCGGCTGGCCAACAGATGACGGTCAAACGGATCGTGGCCGCCGAATCCGAGATGGAGTTGGCCTACGCCGGGCTGCAGCTGCTCTGTGGACCCATGATGGATTCGGCCGACACGCTTCCAACTCCACAGCGCGATGCCCTGGAGTCGGCTCTCGGCATGCGTGTGGCCAGCGCCCCGAGTCCCTTCCTCGTAGGGCTCGCGGTGCTGGGCCTCTTGACCGAGGCGGCCGACGGCCACGGTCTCTTGTGCATCGTCGATGATGCCCACTGGCTCGATCAGGCATCCGTTCAGGCGATCACTTTCGTCGCCCGGCGTCTGGAAGCGGAAGGAATAGTCCTGGTCTTGGTGATGAGAACGGTCGATGAGCAATTCGTTGGTTTCGATCAGCTCACCCTCGAGGGTCTCGCGGACGTCGAGGCTCTCAAGATCTTTCGTCGTTCGGTCCCAGTCCTCATCGATCCGCGGGTGCGTGATCAGCTCATCACCGAAGCTCGAGGCAATCCCTTGGCACTGCAGGAACTCCCTCGGGCGCTCAGCCCTGCTGAGCTGGCCGGCGGTTTCGCGCTGACGAACTCGGTGCCGCTCCAAGACCGCATCGAGGAAAGCTTGCGCGTTCAGCTCGATCACCTCCCCGAGTCGACGTGGCGATTCCTGCTGTTGGCCGCAGCTGATCCCACGGGTGACCCGGGCCTCCTGCGCAGAGCGAGCACGGCCCTCGGGTTCTCAACCGACGAGTTCGACCGGGCCGAACGTGCCCAGGCGCTCGTCGTGGGGAACCGAGTTGGCTTTCGTCATCCTCTCGTTCGGTCGGCCATCTATCGGGCAGCTTCCCCGCCAGAACGGCGACGTGTCCACGGTGCGCTCGCAGATGCCACCGACATCGACCGTGATCCGGACCGTCGGGCGTGGCACAGGGCGCATGCGACGTCACAGCCTGACGAGGGTGTCGCTTCCGACCTCGAGAGGTCAGCGGCGAGGGCGAGGGAGCGGGGTGGCGCAGCAGCGGCCGCTGCCTTCCTGGAACGAGCCGCGGAGTTGACCCTCGCCGACGATGTCCGCGTGGATCGGCTGATCGCTGCGGCCGAGGCGAAACACGACGCTGGCGCGTTCGAGGCGGCGACACGTCTCGTGGACTCCGCACGGGGCTATCCGCTGACGGAGCTGCAAGAGGCGCTGATCGCGCGCCTCCGAGCCCGGGCCGCGTATGCAATCCGCCGCGACCAGGACGGGCCCCAACAGTTGTTGGCCGCCGCCCGGGGCCTGGAAGGGTTGGATCCGGTTCTTGCCCGCGACACGTATATCGACGCGTTGGCTGCGGCGTTGTACGGAGGTCGGCTGGGCGACTCCGAACAGGTCTCGACGGTCGCCAACGCAGTCCTCGAAGCCACCGCCGCAGACCATTCGAATCAGGCTCGTGATCTTCTGCTCCGCGGCCAGGCCCTTCTGGCCGCCGATGGGCAGGAGGCAGCGATTCCGACACTACGCCGGGCGCTCCATGCCTTTCTCGACAACCCACCCGACGCACTGGAGCTGCAATGGATGTGGCTTGCCTCCCGTGCCGCTCAAGACCTGTGGGATGCCGAGGCGATGCAGGTCTTGGCCGACCGCCAGGTCGAGCTCGCCCGGGCGGCGGGAATGGTGAGTGTGTTGCCGATCGCCCTCAGTCTCCTGATGGTGGCTCAGACTCTGGGAGGGGACCTCGAGGCTGCCGACAGCTCGTGCAACGAGATCGACACACTCCGGTCAGCGATGGGTCATCCGGTTCCCCAATACGGCCGCATGTTCCTCGCGGCGTATCGAGGGCAAGCGGATTTGACACGAGCACTTGCGAGGCAGGTGCGGGAGGACGGACGCGCGCGTGGGGAGGGCTATGCCTTGAGCGCCGCCAATTTCGCCGAGTCGATCCTCTACAACGGTCTCGGCCGCTACCCGGAGGCGTTGGCGGCCGCACGACGAGAACTCCCGTACACGCACGAGCTGAACCACGCCATGCGCGCCCTGCTCGAACTCGTGGAAGCGGCGACTCGAACCGGCGAGGTCGCCCTGGCCGAGGAGGGATTCGAGAAGCTCGCCAGCGTGACCACGCCGATCGGGAACGACTGGGCATTGGGAGTGCGCGCCATGGCGCAAGCGCAACTGCACAACGGCGAGGAGGCCGACGGTCTATATCGCGAAGCGCTGGACCGTTTCGAGCGCGAGCGGATACCCATCATGATCGGACGAACCCACCTGCTCTATGGAGAGATGCTCCGACGCCAGCAACGACGGGTGGATGCCCGGGAGCACCTCCGGTCTGCCTACGAGATCCTCGCGAGCAGCGGCCTCTCCGGCTTCGCGGCGCGTGCTGCGCGCGAACTGTCGGCCACCGGGGAGACCGTGCGGGTACGTACCGTCGAGAGCATCAACCAACTGACCGATCAGGAGCTCAACGTTGCTCGTCTCGCTCGTGACGGACTCACCAACCGCGACATCGGAGCACGCTTGTTCATCAGCTCGCGTACTGCCGAGTATCACCTCCACAAGGTCTTCATGAAATTGGGTCTCACATCCCGGTCAGAACTAGGGGCGGCCCTGGCCGAGATGGACTGAGGCCGCGGGTGTCGGCCCTGGTCTCCGTTCAGCGAGTTGGTACACGACTAGGGAGACTCACAGAGGCGACGGACCGGCAAGGCGGGAACGATGGCTGGCAACGGTTCAGGAAGGAGCAATTCTCATGACCGACAACCCGAGCCACCGTCCGGAGCTGCGGTTCCTCGAAGGGCTGGTGAACCAATACGCCATCGTCGCCGGCGATGTGCTCGCAGTGGATTCGAACCTCTGGGCCATCCACGGCATCGTCCCCCGCGACGGAGAGATCATCATGGCCGAGTTCGATCGGCCCGAAGCAGCCCACGCTGTCCTGTCTGACCTGAAGCCGAATCGGATCCCGTCTCCACATGCGGCGTCGGATCCTGGGCTCCGACGTTCTCTCGACGGCGTGATTGAATCGGTCCGATGAGTGCCAACGTTCCCGGCGGTGAAGTGAAAACGATCGGGCGCGAAGAACTGTGGCAAAAGCTCCAGGGCGGCGACGAGTTCCGGTTGGTGATGGCTCTCAACGAATGGGCCTTTCGCGCGAAGCACATTCCTGGCTCGGAACACTTCAACACGCCGGCGGAGTTGTTCGGATCGATAGACCCCGACGAAGAGGTCGTCGTGTACTGCACCAGCGAGGACTGCCACGCCAGTGTCGCTCTGTACTGGGCATTGGTCGAGGCCGGATTCACTGATGTGAGGAGGTATTCCGGCGGCCTATCCGACTGGGAGGCAGCAGGCCTGCCCCTGGAGGGAGAGTGGACATGAGTTTCGTGACGAGAGGCTTTCGAGGAAGGCGCCGACAGGATGCGCCCGTCGACCGGGTACCTCCCGGTCAGTACGTGACCGCAGACTTCCCTGTCCTCTCCGCGGGTCCCACCCCCCGTATCTCGCAAGAGGAGTGGGCTTTCAACGTGACCGACCGGGACGGCAGCGAACGTTCCTGGACATGGGCAGAGTTCATGGAACTTCCCTCCGAATCGATCACCGTGGACATCCACTGTGTCACCAAGTGGTCCAAGCTAGAGACGGTCTGGCGAGGAGTCTCGCTCGACGTGCTCCTGTCAGGCCTCGACACCTCGTCCGGGTATGCGCAGGCATATTCGTATGGCGGCTACACCACCAACCTTCCGGTCGTCGACCTCACAGGGGGCAAGGCGTGGATCGCGCACTCGTACGACGGCCGACCTTTGGCGCCGGAACACGGCGGCCCGGCCCGCCTCCTGGTGCCCCATCTCTACTTCTGGAAGAGCGCCAAATGGGTCAGGGGCATCGTGCTCTCCGACGAGGACCGTCCCGGCTTCTGGGAGTCGTACGGCTATCACAACTACGGAGATCCATGGCGGGAGCAGCGGTACAGCGGCGATTGACCTGGCTCGTCGCCGAGGTGGTGGACCTGATCGAAGAGACGGCGACGGTCCGAACGGTGGTGTTCGAGGTGCCGGGCTGGGCCGGACACCTTCCCGGCCAGCATGTCGACGTCCGTCTCACCGCCGAGGACGGATACCGGGCACAACGGTCGTACTCGATCTCTGCCCCTGAAGAGGGGACGCGCGTGGAGATCACAGTTGAGCGGGTAGAGGACGGCGAAGTGTCGCCATTTCTGGTCGAGGATCTCCTGGTGGGGGATCGAATCGAGTTGCGCGGTCCCATCGGCGGCTACTTCGTGTGGGAGCCGGGTCGAGATGGGCCGGTTCAGTTGATCGGTGGAGGTGCGGGTGTGGCTCCGTTGATGGCGATGGTCCGGGCCCGAGCGGCGGCCGGCACCGCCGAGCCGATGGCGCTTCTCTATTCGGCACGCTCGGAGAGCGACATCGTCTACCGGGCCGAACTCGACGCTATCGCCAAGGCGAGCGACGGGATCGAAGTCACCTACATCCTCACCCGTTCGTGGCCACCCGGCTGGGACGGCTTCACGAAACGGGTGGATCGTGAGATCCTCGAAGAGGTTGCCATCCCTCCCCATCTCGATCCCACCGTGTTCGTGTGTGGGCCGACGGGTTTCGTGGAGACGGTGGCATCGATACTGGTGGACTCGGGTCACCGTCCTGACCGAATAAGGACCGAGCGTTTCGGTCCGACAGGGGAACCGTGATGACTCTCGAAGTTCACGTCGACGGCAACTCTCTGGCTGGGCTCTTCCACGACCTGTTCGGTCGGGAGATGACAGAAGAGGAATGCTGCTGCGACTCGTGTGGCACCGTCAGCCCTCTGGGAGCGGTCCTCGTCTACAAGGGTCCGGCCGACGTGATCCGTTGCCCGGCGTGTCGAAACGTGCTCATGGTGATAGTTGCTTCAGCGAACGGCCTCCAGGTCCGCTTCCAGTCCCTCCGTTGGATGGCTTTCACAGGTCGAGCCGAATGAGCTCGCGATCCAACCAGGCAGTCAGGGGCGTCACAGAATCACGGTACGCAGTGGATTTGCTCGATGGACGATGGCGTCGGGTGGTTGAATCGGTTTCTATGTCGAAAAGGGCCTGTCTCACATAGGAGCGCTAGCGTTGCATCGGTCGAGGAAAATGAGCCCGAGACTCTCGTCGGGACTCTCAGATCGCCCGTCGGTGAGGACGTTGGGGTTCCTGGCGGTGGTGGTCGTTCTCGGGCTGCTGCTCGCCGCTTGCGCGCCCGGAGTCAATCCCGAGGTCGGCGCCACCGCCGAGAGCGGTGATGTCGCCGGGTTCTGGCTGGGGTTGTGGCACGGGTTCATCGCCCCGGTCACCTTCGTCATCTCCCTGTTCACCGACAACGTCAACCTGTACGAGGTGCACAACAACGGCAACTGGTACGACTTCGGCTTCGTCCTCGGGGCCGGGATTCTCTTCGGTGGCGGTGGGGCAGGGGCACGACGCAGATCCCGGTGATCAGCCGTCCGCCGATCGCCTCGTCCGCCAGCCGGTGACGAATCCGTAGTGTCAGGAGAAATTGCGAACGCTGCCCCCTCGAGTGACGAGAAGAGTGCGCGCACCCGAGTCTCCTGGAGGGTTCGGGAGCAAGGTGCATCGGTGTCCTGTGTTTCTCACCTGAGCCATCCTCTGGGGCTATGCGCCCGTATGGCCCACCGACTTGGCACTGGTCCGCGAGGAGGGGCCCCATCCTCATGCTCGTGGCACTGCTCGGTCCGCGTGAGTGCCTGGCTGGTGATGCCGTCATCGTCGACGCGATGGACACCGAGGTGAGTGCGGAGGTCAGGGTGGCGAAGGCACGACTGAGCCTGACTTGTGGCATCGACGTTCCAGCTACGGAGATAGGGGGAGGAGGTGCTCGATGCTCCCCTCGGCGATCGGGTATAGACCGGCTGCATCCTGGGAGACGATGCCACTTCCGTCCGGACACCTCCGATCCCCTTGGCGGCGGATGAGCTGTCGCGAAATCATCTGAGGCTTGACCCTCACGTAACGTGAGGTTGTAGCTTGCTTCCCGCAATCGACTGTGGGAGCACGGATGAACGAAAGGATCGCCAAGGCAGTCGGCCCTGACCGGATCGCCATCGCCTACGAACGACTGGGGCGCGACAGCGATCCACCGGTGCTGCTCATCATGGGTGTGGCCACGCAGATGGTGCACTGGCCGGAGGGATTCCTGGAAGCGCTCGTGGATCGTGGCCTGCAGGTGATTCGCTTCGACAACCGCGACTCTGGTCGCTCCACTCACATCGTCGACGGTCCGATTCCGGACATGGCAGCGGCACTCGCAGGCGATTTTTCGTCGGCGTCCTACACCCTGTCCCACATGGCGGCCGACACGATCTGCTTGGCTGACGCCTTGGATCTCGGGTCGGTGCACCTCGTGGGAGCGTCGATGGGCGCCTACATCGCCCAGACCGCTGCCATCGAGTTTCCGAAGCGGGTCCGATCCCTCACATCGATGATGGGCACGACCGGTGATCCAGCCGTCGGGCAACCGCATCCCGAAACCATGCAGGCGCTCTTTGGAGGAACTCCCGCCGTGACGCGCGAGGAAGTCGTCGCTCAGGCGATCCGAATGGCGGCCATCGTCGGGTCGCCCGCCTATCCGGTGCCCGAGGATGAGGTGGCCAATCGCGCCAGGGTCGCCTTCGAGCGGGACCACGATCCCCTCGCCGCCGCCCGGCAGGGGATAGCCTCGCTCGCGTCCGGTGATCGCACTGAACGCCTGCGACAACTCGACCTTCCTACGCTCGTGATCCATGGCTCTGCCGACAGGATGTGTGATCCGAGCGGGGGAATCGCCACCGCGGATGCGATCCCCGGTGCCCGGCTGATGATGATCGACGGCATGGGGCACAACCTCCCGGGTGCTCTGCACGGCCGGATCGCCGACGCCATCGCCGACGTGGTGCAAGAGGGTGAGGAGTGACTACCTGGCGCACCGGGGAACTCGCGGAGGCCACCGGTCTCACCGTCCGTACCCTCCATCACTACGACGAGATCGGCCTGCTCGTCCCGAGTGAGCGTACCGACAGCGGACACCGCATCTATCGCGAGGGCGACGCCCAGCGGCTCTACCGTATCTGCGCTCTGAGGAGCTTGGGACTGCCACTCGCCGAGATCGCCGACGTCCTCGAAAGTGAGTCGATCGGCGATGTGCTCATCCGTCATCTCGATCACCTCGATGCAGAGGTCCGCCGTGTCACCCGGATCCGTGATCGAGTGCGCCGCCTCGTGAGCTATGCCGGCGACGAGGTGGATGCTGGACAACTCCTGGAGTTGGTGGCGGCGATGACGGAGATGGAGAGCTACTTCAGCGCCGCCCAGCTCGACGCTCTGGCCCGGCGGCGCCGACAGAGCGGAGCTGATCGGCTGCGGACCACGGAGGAGTGGCGACGCCTCGCTGACGAGCTGCGTCCGCTCCATCTCGCCGGTGTCTCGCCGACATCGCCACAGGTGCGGCGCATCGCCGGGGAGGCGGACCGGCTCATCGATCAGTTCACCGGTGGTGACACGCGGATGCGGGAAGCTCTGGCCAGACTGCGGGAGCGCCTTCCGGTCGACGGTCTGGCCGGTTGGGACGCCGAACTCCTCGACTATCTGTACGAGGCGCTGGACACCCTGGGCGATGCATCGACGTAGGTCACCAGGTGTTTGTCAGCCGGAGCGGCCGTCGAGATCCTGGGAACAGCTGAGCGCATCGGCTTCTGTCATCGAGGGCTCCGCTCCAGGCTGTGCTCCGACACGATGCACCGAATGTCTGGGACAGTGTGAGCCGGAGTATCCGAGGCTGAATAGCTCGAGAAACAGTTGAACTCGAGGGGGTCGGCAGATGTGCAGAGCATCAGCGTGCCCTTGGGTTAGCTCAAGCAAGGCGAGAACAAGCTCTGAACACGCTGCTGGAAAGAGTCCAGTTCGAGACTGGATGTGTCGAGATTTTAGCCGCTTCTCGATTCGTCCGCTCCTTCAGTTGTCGCAACGATAGGTTTATATCCCTACGATTCCTGCCATGTTACTGCGGACTACCTCTGCTTCTGTGCGTCCTGATTTCAACCGAAAGTCGCGATGGAGGACATTCGCTTTGCTGGTTGGTCTCAGCTTGCTCGGATTCCTTTTTGACTCCCAAGGCGCATATGCGGACACGAGCG
>DATGPZ010000021.1:0-7516 GCA_035304485.1 Acidimicrobiia bacterium
AGGCTCGGATTCAGCTCGAGCGTGACCCCCGGCCCCTGCCGACGCTTCGCCTGAATCCCGAGCGGAGAGCCCTCGACGAGTTCGACCTCGACGACATCGAGGTCGTGGGATACGACCCTCACCCCGCCATCCGGGCACCGATCGCCGTCTGATGCCCGTCACGATCGTGGCGGCGGTGGCCTGCAACGGGGTCATCGGGCTCGACGGGGACATCCCCTGGCACCTGCCTGACGACCTGCGTCGTTTCAAGGAGATGACGATGGGCGGGACGCTGGTGATGGGCCGCAAGACGTACGAGTCGATCGGCCGGCCTTTGCCCGGTCGTCGCACGATCGTGATCAGCCGCAATCCTGACCTGCGGATCGACGGAGTGGAGACGGCGTCGTCGCTGGAGGAGGCGCTGGCTATGGCGGACGACTCCGAGATCTTCGTGGTGGGCGGGGGTGAGATCTATCGCCAGGCGCTCGACGTCGCCGACGCCTTGGAGATCACCGAGGTCGACCTGGAGCCGGAAGGGGACACCTACTTCCCTCCGATCGGCCCCGAATGGCGAACAGTCGCGCGAGAGCCGGGGGACGGGTTCACCTTCCTCCGCTACGAGCGTGTTCTGTGAAGATTCGCGCACCTCTCGGGTGGGTGGATCTTCACGGTTTGCCCTGGAGGAACCGTCGGATGTCCTCCACCACCACTTGCGGTTGCCGCCGTACCTGACGAGCGGTGAATCTCCGAAGCTGCAATCCGGCAGCCAGCAGATCGTTCTGGCGGATCAGGTCTCGTTCGAGGTTCTGGGCGCCAGAGTGAGCATCGAGCCCGTCCACCTCGACTCCCTTGTCGAGATCGGGCCATCCGAAATCGACGAGATACCGCCTGCCGCTAGGCGTCACGATCTCATACTGGGGCACGGGAGCCGGGATGCCGGCTCGCTTCATCTCGATGAGCAGCTCAGCTTCGGCTGGGCTCCCGGTCGATCCGTGGTCCTCGATGTGAGCGACAGCAGCCCGATACCTCCCGGCTCCGGGGACTCCTCTCCCTCCCTCCCGCTCTGCGGTGTCCCACAAGCCGGGAAGCGTGGTCAGTTCGCGTCGTAGAGCCGAGTCGACTCCTTTGATGACCACTGGGAGAGGCAGATACCTGGCTGCATCGAGGAGGGTCCTCGTCACGCTGGTCACCGGCAGCCCTTGCACGATCTCTCGCGCCATTTCGCGCCTCGTCCGATGTCGCAGCACGCCATTCGGAATCGGTGCGTGGTCGTACGGAACGGTGATTTCGAGCATCTGGCTTGTGATTCCGTCGAGACCCCACAACACATAGGCCGACCGGTGAGAAACCAAGGCCGACGGTCCAGCGGCGGTCACGGCCGCATCGAGCTGCTCCAGCCATCCAGTTGGGTCGGGGCCGAGGCGATAGACGCCCGGATGAGGGTTCGCCCACAAGCCACTCTTGAGGCGAAAGCTGATCATGCGATCGGTGCCGCCGGCTGTGAGCACCTCGTCGCGAGAGAGAAAGGAGGTTCCGTTTGCGCGGGCGAGATGATCGATGTCTTTCATGGTTCCCACCCTGAGACACGGCTGTGACAAGACCATTCCGTGAAGATCCGCCCACCTGACAGGTGTGAAAATCTTCACGGTTGCAGCCGGTACCCTTGCCTCACGATGGAGGTCCGACCCACCCGCGACGAATTCGAGCGCCTAGCAGCCGAGTATCCGGTGGTGCCGGTGGCGACCACGTTCGTCGCCGACCGCGAAACCCCGGTGTCGGCGTTCGACAAGCTCGTCGGTGACGCCCCCGGCTTCTTGCTCGAATCGGTGGAAGGCGGCGAGAACTGGGGGAGATGGAGCTTCGTCGGCTGGGACCCGGCCTTCACGCTCACCAGCCACGACGGCATCGCCACCATCGAGGGGTCGGGACCCGAACTCGCCGAAGGCGATCCCCTCACGGTCCTCGAAGACCTGATCGGCCGCCACCGCACGCCCGACCTCGATGGCCTGCCACCCCTCCACACCGGCGCCGTCGGCTACATGGCCTTCGACGCGGTCCGCTACGTCGAGCACCTCCCCAACCGTCCTCCCGACGACCGGGGACTCCCGGAGATGGTGTGGCAGTTCGTCGGCTCGTTGGCGGCGTTCGACCGCGTCGACCAGACGATCACCCTGGTCCACAATGCCTACATCCGCCAGGGTGCCACCTACGACGACGCCGTCGCCGCCCTCGAGGAAGCGGTGGCCAAGCTGGGCCGAGGAGCGCCCTACCAGCCGACCCCCGTCGGGCCTGATCCCGAGCCGCCGGCGTGGACGTCGACTTTCAGCCAGGAGCGCTTCATGGCCGCGGTCGACCACGCCAAAGAAGCCATCCTGGCCGGTGACGCTTTCCAGGTCGTGCTCAGCCAGCGTCTCTCCACTGCAGCGCCCCGCGACTCGTTCGACGTCTACCGGGCGCTGCGCCTCATCAACCCGTCGCCGTTCCTGTTCTTCGTGCGCCACCCCGACGTGGCGGTGGCGGGCTCGTCCCCGGAACTGATGACCCGGGTGCGTGACGGCGTCGCCTACTCCCGGCCGATCGCCGGCACCCGCCGGCGCGGCGCCACTCCCGAGGAGGACGAGCAGCTCGCCAAGGAGCTCCTGGCCGACCCCAAGGAGCGGGCCGAGCACGTCATGCTGATCGACCTGGCTCGCAACGATCTCGGCCGGGTGTGCGAGTTCGGATCGGTCAGCGTCGACGATTTGATGGTCATCGAGCGCTACTCGCACGTCATGCACATCGTGTCGGGAGTATCGGGGCGTCTCCGCCCCGGTGTCGGTCCCGTCGAGGTGCTCCGGGCAACCTTCCCCCACGGCACCGTCTCCGGTGCCCCGAAGGTGGCGGCCATCGAAATCATCGACCGACTGGAGCCGGTGGCCCGCGGGCCCTATGCCGGCGCCGCCGGCTACATCGATTTCTCGGGCAACGTCGACACCGCGATATGCCTGCGCACCGTCGTACAGGCCGGCGACACGGCCTGGATCCAGGCGGGGGCTGGGATCGTGGCCGATTCCGACCCGGCCTCCGAGTACCGCGAGACCATGGACAAGGCGGCGGCCGCTCTGGCCGCCATCGCCCGAGCGAGGTCGATGTGACGGATCTCCCGAAGTCCTACGGCGACGTCACCTCCGAATACCGGGCCGCCCGCTACGAACAGGGCCGGGTGGATGGGCTGTACGAACTGGTCTGGTTCACCGGGCCGGACGCCATCTCGTTCCTCGAGAGCCTCATCTCCCAGAACGTCGAAGCCCAAGAGCCCGGAACCGTCAGGCGCTCCTTCCTGCTCGGCCCGAAGGGCAAGCTGATCGCGACGATGTGGGTGCTGCGAGACAAGGAGCGCGTGGGTCTCATCGCCGATGCAGGCTACGGCCAGGTTCTGGCCGACACCCTCACTCGCTACCGCATCCGGGTCGACGTCGAGATCGCGTCTGATTCCCGACCGCTCGTCACGCTGGTGGGCCCCGAGTCGCCCGTCGTGGAGGGTTGGAGCGACGACGGCACCTTGACTGCCGAACTGCCCCTGGCGGGAAACCGGCGGAGTGTGACCACGGCCGACCCCGAAGCGCGTCAGGTCGGTTCGCTCGCCTGGACGGCGGTGCGGGTGGAAGCAGGCGAGCCGGTGATGGGAGTCGACATCGACGAGGAGACCATTCCCCACGAAACGGGTCTGGTTCCCGAGGCGGTCGACTTCACCAAGGGCTGCTTCCTGGGTCAGGAACTCGTCGCCCGGATGGACAGTCGAGGCGGCAACGCCCCCCGGCGACTGATGGGCGTGATGATCACCACCAACGTGATTCCGCCGCCCGGGGCCGACATCGTGGCCGACGACAAGGTGGTCGGCACGCTCACCTCACCGTCTGAGAGCCTGGCGCTGCGGTCTCCGGTGGGTCTGTCCCTCCTTCGCCGCGGCGTGGAAGCGGGCGACGTTCTCACGGTCAGGTGGGAAGGCGGAGACGCATCCGCCGTGGCGGCTGAACTGCCGATGGTGGGATGATGCTCGACCGGATCCTCGACGCCACCCGGGCCCGTCTCCCTGCCATCCAGGCACGGGCCGACGACCTGTATCGACAGGCCATGGAGTCGCCCCCTCCGCCGTCGTTCGCCAGCGCACTGGCCGCTCCCGGGATGTCGGTCATCGCCGAAGTCAAGCGCCGGTCACCTTCACGAGGGGATCTGGCTCCCGACCTCGACCCCGCCATCCAGGCGGGGCGGTACGCAGCCGGGGGAGCGGCCGCCATCTCGGTCCTCACCGAGCCCGAGTTCTTCGGCGGTTCCGCCGGGGATCTCACCACCGTCGTCCGCAAAACGGGCATCCCGGTTCTCCGCAAGGACTTCATCCTCGACGAGTCCCAGATCTGGGAGGCACGCAGCTGGGGCGCCTCGGCGGTGCTGTTGATCGTGGCCGCCCTGGACGACGCCCAACTGACGGACCTGATCGGGTCGGCGGCCGAGGTGGGGTTGGACGCCCTCGTGGAAGTCCACGACACCGAGGAAGCTCGCCGGGCCGTCGACGCCGGGGCCGAGATCGTGGGGGTGAACAACCGCGACCTCAGGGACTTCTCGGTCGATCTCGCCACCGCCGAGAAGGTGGCGCCGCTCCTGGCCGATGTCGAGGTGACGGTCGCCGAGTCGGGAATCTTCGTGGGCGCCGACGCCAAGAGAATGGCTGCGGCCGGATACGACGCCGTTCTGGTCGGCGAAGCGCTCGTGAAGGCGGAGGATCCCGCCGCCCTGATCGAGGAGTTGAGAGCATGACGACTTGGCAGGCCGACGGGGTGTTCGTGAAGGTCTGCGGACTCGACACGCCCGAGAACGTCGAGGCCGCGGTCGAGGCAGGCGCCGACGCCATCGGTTTCGTCCACTGGGAGCCGTCGGTGCGACATCGGGAACTCGACGAGATCCGCCGTCTCGCCGCCCTGGCCGAGGTGCCGACCGTCCTCGTCACCGTCGACCAGAGCTCGGCTGCTCTGCTCGAAGCGGCCGCCCGGGCGGGTGTCGACGCCGTCCAGCCGCACGGCCGGGACGCGCTCATCGCCGGGGCAGCCGCTCGTCGCGCCGGCCTGGGCGTGATCTTCCCGATCAAGGCGGGTGAGCAGACTCCGCCCAACGACGAACTCCTCCTGGTCGACACTCCTCATGGCGGACCGGAAGGCGGAACGGGGGAGACGTTCGACTGGGAGCTGGCTGCCTCGCTCGACCGGCCCTTCCTCCTCGCCGGTGGGCTGGACACCGACAACGTCGCCGACGCGGTCCGCAAGGTACGGCCGTTCGGAGTCGATGCCTCCTCGGGCCTAGAGTCTTCGCCCGGCGTCAAGGACGCCGAACTGATCCGCCGCTTCGTCGCGGCCGCCAAGGGAGCCTGATGACCGCCAAACTCGATCGTCCCGACGCCGCCGGCCGCTTCGGCGACTTCGGAGGACGCTTCGCCCCCGAGACCCTCATGGGAGCGCTCTTCGAACTGGAGAAGGCGTTCGGAGAGGCCTGGGCTGACTCCGAGTTCCGAGCGGAGCTCGATCGGTGGCTGGCAGAGTACGTGGGTCGGCCGACGCCGCTCCACGCCGCTCCCCGCCTGTCCGACGAACTCGGTGTCGAGGTCCTGATCAAGCGCGAGGACCTGGCCCACACCGGGGCCCACAAGATCAACAACGCCATCGGCCAGGTGCTGCTAGCTCGTCGCATGGGCAAGGACCGGATCATCGCCGAGACCGGTGCCGGCCAGCACGGGGTCGCCACCGCCACCGCCGCCGCGGCGCTGGGTCTGGAATGCGTCGTCTATATGGGTGAGGTCGACGTCGAACGCCAGGCGCTCAACGTCGCTCGGATGCGGCTCCTCGGAACCGAGGTGGTGCCGGTCACGTCGGGAGCGGGCACTCTCAAGGACGCCGTCAACGAGGCGATGCGGGAGTGGGTGCGG
The DNA here is from genome assembly GCA_035304485.1 of Acidimicrobiia bacterium. Taxonomy (GTDB): domain Bacteria; phylum Actinomycetota; class Acidimicrobiia; order Spongiisociales; family ZC4RG35; genus ZC4RG17. The sequence goes on from DATGPZ010000021.1 coordinate 5,933, forward strand.
TCGGTGGAGACAACCCACTACGTGATCGGCTCGGTGGTCGGGCCTCACCCCTTCCCATGGATGGTTCGTGAGCTGCAGCGGGTCATCGGCGAGGAGTGCCTGGAACAACTCGGTAGCGACCTGCCAGATCTCGTCGTGGCGTGTGTCGGTGGAGGCTCGAACGCGATGGGCATCTTCTATCCGTTCGCCGGCACTGGCGTCGAGTTGGTGGGTGTGGAAGCGGCCGGTGACGGCATCGACACCGGCCGCCACGGCGCCTCGCTCGGCGCCGGCACCCCCGGCATCCTCCACGGATCCCGCACCTACATGCTCCAGAACGACGACGGTCAGGTCGAAGAGGCCCACTCGGTCTCGGCGGGGCTCGATTATCCCGGGGTCGGACCCGAGCATGCCTACTTCCTCGACACCGGGTTGGCCCGCTACGTCTCGATCACTGACGAAGAGGCCCTCGAAGGTGTGTCCCTCCTGGCCCGTACGGAAGGAATCATCCCCGCCCTGGAATCGGCCCATGCCGTCGCCTGGGTCGCCAAGGCGAAAGACGAACTCGCCGGCCGCAAGGTGTTGATCAACCTCTCGGGCCGGGGCGACAAGGACATGGGCACGATCGTGGACTGGATGGAGGGACGGAAGTGATCCGCTCGCTGTTCGGGACCGGACACACCGCGCTCCTCCCGTACATGACGGTCGGGCTGCCTTCTCCGGCAGCGTCCGCCGACCTGTTCGTTGCCATGGCCGACGCCGGCGCCGACGCTTTCGAGATCGGCATCCCCTATTCCGACCCGCTCATGGACGGGCCGGTGATCCAGAAGGCGTCGTCCGAGGCGCTGGCCGCCGGCACCGACCTGACCGCCGCTCTGGAGGTGACCAGCCAGGTCGTGGAGAGGACAGGCCTCCCGTGCCTGGCGATGACCTACGCCAACGTCGTGTTCCGGGTGGGACCAGACGAGTTCTGCCGCCGCCTCGCCGACACCGGTGCCGCGGGATTGATCGTCCCGGACCTGCCGGTGGAAGAGGCGGGGCCGGTGCTGGAAGCGAGCCGGCAACACGGGCTCGGATCGGTGCTGTTCGTGGCGCCCACCTCCAGCGACGATCGGATCCGGGCCGTGGCCGACCTCGACCCCGCCTTCATCTACGGCGTCGCCGAGATGGGTGTCACCGGTGAGCGTGAGAAATCGAGCGGGCGAGCGGTTCAGTTGGCCCAGCGGGTCCGCAGCATCACAGATGTCCCGCTGGTGCTCGGCGTAGGCATCTCCACTCCTGAGCAGGCAGCCATCGCCGGAGAGGTGGCCGACGGTGTGATCGTCGGCACCGCCCTGGTTCGCCGGGTGCTCGAGGCAGGTTCTCCCGACGAAGCGGCCAAGGAACTCCACGAAGCCGTCACGGCCCTCAAAGCGGCTCTCTGACCGGTCCACTCGGTCAGTCGGCGAATAGATCCTCTCGGCCCGACTGGCGATGTCACGAAAACGTTCCAGGCTGGTCGATTGACCACATGGCACATTCTTGTACCATATGGTCAGGAGGACCGGATGGTACAAGAACCAAACATCTGGACAGTCGAGTCGAGCCGAGCGCTGGGAGCCGCAC
>DATGPZ010000022.1:0-3342 GCA_035304485.1 Acidimicrobiia bacterium
CGGTGAGTACCGCTTGTCGAAGAACTTCGGTGCATGCCGGGACGGTTGTTCCCGTCGCCACGAAGGCGTTGACATCATGGCCCCGAAGATGGAGCCTGTGGTTGCCGTGGCCGACGGCACCCTCCATTGGGTGAGCAAGTCCCAGTCGGATTGCTGTCATCTCGCGATCAACCATGGCGGTGGCTGGGTGACCCGGTACATCCACCTCAACAACGACACCCCCGGAACCGACGATGGCAAGGGCTGGGGCATCGCTCCGGGCCTCACCGACGGCACCTTTGTGACACGCGGGCAGCTCATCGGTTGGGTCGGTGATTCGGGCAATGCCGAGAACACCGCACCCCACCTCCACTTCGAGCTCCGCAAAGACGGAAAGGCGATCGACCCGTACGGGTACCTCCTCAAGGCCACCGAGGTCTGGAACGGCACGTTCCGGGACGACGACAGGTCGATCCACGAGGCCGACATCGAGTGGATTGCCGAGCGAGGGATCACGCGGGGCTGTAACCCTCCGACCAATGACCGGTTCTGCCCGAACGACAGTGTGACCCGGGGCGAGATGGCCGCCTTCCTGGTCAGAGCCCTCGGTCTCACGACCGGTTCGAAGGTCTTTGACGACACCGCGGGTCACCGGTTCCAGAGCGAGATCGCTCGTCTCGAGGAGGCCGGGATCACCAAGGGGTGCAACCCGCCCGACAACACGTTGTTCTGTCCCGACCAGCCGGTGACCCGAGCCGAGATGGCCGCGTTCATGACCCGGGCGCTCGAGTTGGAGGAGCGTCTGGAAGATCCGTTCGTCGACGACGACGGACATCTCTTCGAAGCCGAGATCGAACGGTTGGCGACCGCCGGCATCACCAAGGGGTGCAACCCACCTGTCAATGATCGCTATTGCCCGGACGTTCCGGTGACCCGGGCGGAGATGGCGGCCTTCCTCGCCCGGGCGCTGAAACCGCTCGAGTCGTAGGAGGCCCTACTGTCCGCAGCCAGGACGAGGAAAGTCACAAACGCGGGCAAGAAGTGGATCAGGATCCGAACTCCCGAGTCTCCCGGTCCCACCCGGTATGCGCCGTCCCTGATCAGCGGCAGAAGCCAGAACAGGATTCCCATTCCCACGACAGCCTGTGTCCACAGGCGACCGCGCGGAATTCGGTGCACGACGATCGCCACCGGGATCAACATCGCCATGATCCACCACGTCAGATACCAAAAGCCCTCGATCGAGTTCTGAAGAGTGGCCGCGAGTGAGTTCCAGGCCGTCGCAGGATCGGCGATGATCGCCGCCGCCAGCGCCACCGCCATACCGGCCAGAAGGATCACGCCGTAGTACTCCGCCAGTCGATGGGTGAACTTCCACGAGACCGACAACAGAGCGACAGCCCCGACGATCACCGAGACCAAGCCCCCGAACACTGGCGACGCAAGCGAGAAGTCGCCCGCGTATTCGGAGTATCTGAACAGCACGAAGCCGATCCAAAGGATCGCGACCGCCACCGGGGGCAGGGCGATCCGTCGCGCCACGTTCTCGGAAGGCCGGGTCGAAGCAATCACCACCATGAGGAGAGCTACGAGGGCCGGGGAGTCGGGTCGGAACAGCAGCATCGCGGCGAGGCTGATGCCGCTCACTGAAGCCCATGCCTCACTACCGCACACGGCAAGCCAGGCGGCGATCAGCCCGAGGAGAACATAGGCCGCCATCTGGATGTGGGAGTTGACGTAGAACCAGGAGTAGAGAAACCGGTTGCTCGCGAGAAGGAATGCGATTGCCATCATGACCAGCCACAAGCGATGAGGTGACCTCGTGGTCGGACGGAGTGAGAACCAGACGAACACGGCGACGGTCGACATTCCGAATAGTGGCCCGAGTGACGGGATGTAACGCAAGTCGGTCAGCGACGAGAGCGCATGCAGTGACGGGAGCCCGATCTGTCGCGCCAGCAGGGGAGCTTTCGGGATGGCAGGGAGGGCGTTGGGCATCTGGAACTCGAACGAGAGAAACAGGTTCTGCATCGAGTCCTCGGTGAGTCGGGTCAGAGGGATCTCGCGACTCAGCGCCACCACAGCGAGGACCGACAGGGCCAGTGTCGATGCTTTGACTAGATCTCGTCCCGTCCAACGGCGAAGAACCGCCATCCGCGACGCCGCCGCCAGGGCCACGGCTCCAGTTGCTGTCAGCGCCACCGGCACCGAAAGCCTTCCCAGGATCAACACGGAGAGGAGTGCCATCGCCATGTAGATGAAGGTGCCGACGGGTATGGCCATCCAGACCCGGGACCACGACCGGGAGATGGCCTCCGGGATACCCAGTGCCAGGAAACCGGTTAGGCCGAGAACCAGCATGACCCCGAACTCTGAGATCATCGAATGGCCTCGGGAACGGGATGCACAGACTCCGGTACCACGACCCAGCCCGGTTCGATCTGAGCCAGCCAGCGGCGTTCCCCGGGCGTGCCGGGGAGGATCCAATACCGGTGCTCATCTTGGTTGTTGGGTCGGAAGGTTCCCAGGGGATCGCCGGTCGGCCAGAGATCAGGCGGGAGCGACGAGACGTCGAATCTCCGAGAGACAGGTGTGACCTGCCCGAAGATCTTCAATGCCCGATGCGACGTCTCGTTGTCGGTGTGAATGACGAGCTCACTACCTCTCATCTCCTCATACAGGCGGAAGAAGAATCCGTAGTTGAGCCGGATGTACCTCTGGTCGCTGTGGACGATGCCGCCGAGGTCGACCCTCGGTTGCATTTTGACGGGATTCCCGTTGTGGGCATTGATGCTGGTCAGGCCACCGTTGACGACAGCCGCACCTCCGAGGATCAAAGGCAGGACGAGGACGAAGGTAGAGCGGAGCCCGTTCGCCACGTTCTTGCTGATCCCTTCGACTGAGGGCGCCACCGTGGTCGACGACGCCCCGAGGACCACCATCCCGACCACGATTGCCACGAAGTGGATGAGAATCCGGTTGCCTGAGTCGCCGGTTCCAACGCGCCATGCACCCTCGCGGAGGAGCGGGAGGAGCCAGTAGAGCAGGCCGAATCCCATCACCGGGATGGTCCAGACCCGACCGTTCGGGATGCGGTGCCGGAGGATGACTAGCAATGTCAGGGCGGTCAACGCGGGCCAGGTGAGGAGCCACCCTCCCTGATACACGTTCATCACAGTGGCGTATGCGCTGTGGGCGACTACCTCGAGGTCCCGATAGGCGAGCAATGAGAACCCCGCCACCATCGCCACCAGCATCACAACGTCCACGTGTCTCGCCAGCTTGCGGAACGGTCGGGCCCATGACAGGAGGACTAGGGCGACTGCACCTGTGACCGCCAATATGTTCCCTGCCACCGGAGAT
>DATGPZ010000023.1:0-61962 GCA_035304485.1 Acidimicrobiia bacterium
TCGATCGGATAGCCCCGGTAGAGGAGAACGCCCTTCTCGCCGTCGATGTAGCTGACCTCGGAACGGGTCTCGGCAGTGTTGGCGAATCCCCGATCGAGGGTGACGAGCCCGGTCTCTGTGCGGAGTCGCCCGATGTCGACGGCCACGTCTCCCTGAGAACCGACCTCGGTAGGCAGCGTGACTTCGCGATCTTCGTACCGGAGGACGGCTTCGGGCATGGGCTTCCTTTCGTTCAGTGCTCTTGCTTCTGGGCGGCGTCGATGATCCGCTGGGCCTCTTGGTGCGGCACTTCCTCGTAGTGGTCGAACCGAACCTCGAAGGTTCCCCGTCCCGATGTCATCGAGCGGAGATCGACGGCATACCGCTGCACTTCTGCCATGGGCACTTGAGCCTCGATCACCCTGACACCGCCGTCGGTGTCGATGCCGAGAACTCGCCCTCGTTTGGCATTGATATCACCCATGATATCCCCCGTGTTCTCCTCCGGAACGCGGACGGTCAGATGCATGATCGGTTCCAGCAGCACCGGACGGAGCTTGTCAGCGGCCGCCCGGACCGCCTGGATTCCTGCCATCCGGAACGACAACTCGTCCGAATCGACCGAGTGGTACTTGCCGTCGATCAGCTCGGCCGACAGGTCGACGACCGGGAAACCGGCCAAGATCCCGCTCTCCAGTGCCTCCTGGATGCCCCGTTCGACGGCGGGGATGAACTGACGGGGGATGGCGCCGCCCTTGATGCTGTCGATGAACTCGAACCCCGACCCCCGCGGCCGAGGAGCGAACCTCACCACGGCGACGCCGAACTGGCCCCGGCCACCGGACTGCTTCTTGTGTTTGCCTTCCGCCTCGGCGCTGGCCGTGATCGACTCCCGATAGGGAATGGTGGGAAGCGAGGTGTCGACCTCGACGCCGAAGTTCCGGGTGATACGGGCGAGAGTCACGTCGAGATGGTTGTCACCCAGACCCGCCAGGATCGTCTCGCCGGTCTCGGCGCGGCGTTCGATCCGAAGGGTCGGGTCGGTCTCAGCAGTTCGGGTCAGGGCGGCGGACAGCTTCTCTTCGTCCTGGGTAGACCGCGGCGTGACCGCCACCTCCATGACGGGGACCGGCTGCTCCATCGGAACGATCTCCACGTCGGAACCCGGTGTGCGCAGAGTGGCGCCCACCCGGGCATTGTCGACCTTGGCGACCGCCGCGATCTCGCCCACGCCGACGGAGTCGACGTCGTGGTGCTCCTTGCCCTGCATCTTGAACAGGTTGTGCATGCGCACCTTGCCGTCGCCGGCGACTTCGAGTTCGGCATCGACCGGAATCGTCCCGGAGAAGACCCGGAACATCGAGATGCGGCCGACGAAGGGGTCGGACAGGGTCTTGAAGACATAGGCCACGGCCGGTGCGTCCGCAGAGATCTCGAGCGTCCCCGACGACAGCGGAGGCACGGCGTGTTCGAGCGGGTTGGGACCGAAATCGACCAGGAACTCGGCCAGGGTGTCGATGCCGATCAACCGGTGCGCCGAGGTGACGAGGACCGGGAAGATCTCGGCCCCCAGCATGCCGCGATGGACGGTAGAGACGATCACGTCCCGATCGGGTTCCTTGCCCTCGAAATAGGCCTCCATCAGGGCATCGTCGGTCTCGACCACCGACTCGACCAGCGCGGTGTGGGTCGAGTGGACCAGGTCGGCGATCGAGTCGGGCAGGTCGACCTGGGTTCCCGTCTTGGCGCCGTCGCTGTAGACGTAGGCCCGCTCGGAGACCACCCGCACCAGGCCCTGGAGGCTGTCTTCTTCCCCGATCGGCACCTGTACGGGGGCGACCCGCTTCCCGAAGGTCTCCTGGAGTTGGGCGAGAGTGCGCTGGAAGGAGGCCCGATCCCGGTCGAGTTTGGTGATGACGATGGCCCGTGGGATGCCTTCGTCGGCCGCCACCCGCCACATCAGCTCCGTGGAGACCTCCACTCCGTCGACCGCGGACACCACGAAGAGAGCGAGGTCAGCCGCCCGCAGGGCGGCCCGGGCGTCGCCGGAGAAGTCGGCGTAGCCGGGCGCGTCGAGGATGTTGATCTGGTGGCCGTTCCACTCGATCGTCGCCACCGCCAGGCTCAGGGAGATCTTGCGCTCGATCTCTTCCGGCTCATGGTCGAGGACGCTGGTGCCCTGGTCGACCGAACCCATCCGGTTCGTCGCCCCGCTCACGAAGAGCAGCGCCTCGGCCAGAGACGTCTTGCCGCTCCCTCCGTGACCGATCAACGCCACGTTGCGGATTCTCTCGGGAACCATCTGACCTCCTCCTGGTACCGGCCCGGCGATCATAGGAACGCTGCAGCCGTTGCGCACTGGCCCTTCGCCGCACGGAACGGGCGATCTGGTACTTTGGTGGTCCTCGTGATCGACACTCGCGTCCGCCCCCGTATCCAGGGGTTCCTCGGACCCATCGGCAAGTTCCTCGCCGGAATCGGCGTCACGCCCACCGTCATGACGGCCGTTGGCCTCGCCGTGGCCATCGTCGGAGCGGTGATCATCGGCACCGGACGGCTGGCGTTGGGAGCCACCATCGCGCTGATCGGCTCGGCGCTGGACGGCCTCGACGGCACGGTCGCCCGCGCCTCGGGCTCGGTCACGGCCCGGGGTGCGTTCCTGGATGCCGGGAGCGATCGAATCGGCGAGATCGCCGCCTTCGCGGGGCTGGCGGTGGCCAAGGAAGGAAACGCCCGCGTGTTGGTGCTCATCGTGCTCTCCGTCGGTGGGGCGATGCTGGTGCCGTATCTACGGGCCAAGGCGGAGGCGGTCGGCTTGCCGACCAAGAACGGGCTCATGGGACGGGCCGAGCGCGTAATCCTCTTCTTCCTCGGATTGGTGACCGGATTCGTGGAGCCGATGCTGTGGGTGATGGTGGTGTCGGTGTGGATCACCGCCATCCAGCGCTTCGTGAGCACGTACCGCCGTATCGAGACGTGAGGTCGAAGACCACACTCGGCCAGTGGATCACCTACGCCTGCCTGAGGTTGGCGGTGGCGGTTCTCGGGTCGATGCCGGAGAGCTGGATGCGTCGCCTCGGGCACCTGGGCGGAACGGTTTGGTTCTACCTGGATCGGCCTCGCCGTCGGATCGTCCACCGCCATCTGCGCCGGCTCGGGGAGTCGCCCCGTCGGGCCCGGGAGGTGTTCCGCCACTACGGGAGGTACTGGGCGGAGTCGTTCTGGGTCCGGACCCGTCACTTCGACATGCTGTGGTCGACGATGGAAGTGGACGGCACCGACAACCTGAAGGATTCTCTCGCCCAGGGAAAAGGGGTGATCGTCGTCCTTCCGCACCTGGGGAACTGGGAGTTCGCCTCCCTGATCGCCCGTCATCACGGGATACCGCTGGTGGCCGTGGCCGAGCGGCTGGCCAACCGCAAGATCACCGAGTGGTTCACTCGACAGCGCAACATGTTCGGGATCGAGATCATCCTCACCGGGCGAGGAAACGTTCGGAATCGTCTGCGCGAGTCGCTGGCGGAAGGCAAGCTGGTGTGCCTCCTGTCAGACCGGGACCTCTCGGGACGGGGTATCGAGGTCGAGTTCTTCGGCGAGAAGACCACCTTGCCTGCCGGCCCGGTGGTGCTGGCCCGAGCCACCGGTGCTCCGGTCCTCCCGGTCGCCATCTACTTCAAGGACGGGCCCGGGCATCGGGCCACCATCCACCCGGCTCTGGACCTGACCGACATGACGCCCGGGGAAGGAGCGCAAGTGATCGCCTCCAAGCTCGAGGAGATGATCCGCGAAGATCCTGTGCAGTGGCACCTGGTCCAGCCGAATTGGCCGTCCGACCGTCGATGAGCGCGAGCCGGACATGAAGATCGGCATCGTCTGCCCCTACGACCTGGGTGCGGAAGGAGGGGTCCAGCAACTCTGCGTGGAACTGGCGGAGCGTCTCCGACACACCGGCGACGAAGCGATTCTCGTCGGTCCAGGTCGCCGCCCCGGCGCGCTCTCGGTGGGTAGCGTCGTCTCCTTGCGAGCCAACCGGTCAATCGTGCCGCTCACCGCCGACCCTGCGGCCTTTTGGAAGTTGCGCCGAGCCCTGGCCGATGTGGATGTCGTCCATGTCCACGAGCCGTTCATCCCGTTGGCCGGTTGGGCAGCGCTTCGCCTGGGCAAACCGATCGTAGCCACCTTCCATGCCGATCCTCCGGCTTGGGCTCGGCGTCTGTACGGGTTGCTGACCCCGCTGGCCCGTCCGCTGCTCGCGCATGCCTCACTCACCGCTCCCAGCCCGGTGGCCGCGTCGGCGGTTCCGGCTGCGTGGGGAGCGGTCGAGGTGATTCCGAACGCCATCGACGTCGATTCGTATCGAGTCGATGTGCCCCGCGACCCGCGCCGCGTCGCCTTCCTCGGTCGCGACGACCCTCGCAAGGGCCTCGACGTGATCCTCCGGGCGTGGCCCCAGATCCGCCGACGACATCCCGATGCCGAGCTGATCGTCATGGGGGCTACTCGCTCGCCGGTCGAAGGGGTGGACTTCCGGGGAAGGGTGAGCGACCAGGAGAAGCGACAGATCCTCGGCTCGTCCGCGGTGATGGTGGCGCCCAACCTCGGGGGCGAGAGCTTCGGGATCGTGATCGCCGAGGCCATGGCAGCCGGATGCGCGGTGGTGGCATCGGATCTTCCGGCATTCCGGGCTGTCCTGGGCGATTCCGGCCGGTTGGTGCGGGTGGGTGACGCAGTGGAGTTGGAAGAAGCAGTGTCGGATCTCCTGGCGGATCCGGCGACCGCCACTCGACTCGGTGAAGCGGCCCGTGACGACGCCCGGCGGTTCGACTGGAGTCGGGTCACGTCGATGTACAGGGCGGTGTACGAATCGGCGGTTACCCGGTCAGCAACTACCATTCGGGGTCGGAAGGAGTAACCGTGGAACGAGGAACAGAACTGGTCAAGCGTGGTCTGGCCGAGATGCTCAAGGGCGGCGTCATCATGGACGTCGTCACCGCCGAGCAGGCTCGCATCGCCGAGGAGGCAGGTGCGGTCGCCGTGATGGCACTCGAGCGGGTTCCGGCCGACATCCGCCGCCATGGCGGTGTGGCCCGAATGGCCGACCCGACGAAGATCCAGGAGATCCAGGAGGCCGTGACGATCCCCGTGATGGCCAAAGCCCGGATCGGTCATTTCATGGAGGCAAAGGTCCTCGAGGCCCTGGAGGTCGACTACATCGACGAGTCCGAGGTGCTCACACCGGCTGACGAGGACCATCACATCGACAAGTGGGCCTTCACCACTCCTTTCGTCTGCGGTGCGCGCAACCTCGGAGAGGCCCTGCGCCGCATCGGCGAAGGTGCCGCCATGATCCGTACCAAGGGCGAGGCCGGCACCGGCAACATCGTCGAAGCCGTTCGTCACATGCGCACGGTCAACAACCAGATCGCCGCCGTCACCCAGATGGGAGACGAGCAGCTCATGTCCGCCGCCCGTGACATGGGCGCTCCCGTCGACCTCCTTCGTATCGTCCGCGACGAGGGTCGTCTGCCGGTCGTGAACTTCGCCGCCGGCGGTGTCGCTACCCCGGCCGATGCCGCCCTGATGATGGCTCTCGGCTGCGACGGCGTCTTCGTCGGCTCCGGGATCTTCAAGAGCTCTGATCCGGAGGCCTACGCTCGCGCCATCGTCGAGGCCACCACCTACTGGGAAGACGCTGCCAAGGTGGCGAAGGTCTCGACGGGGCTGGGCGAAGCCATGTCGGGCATCGAGATCTCCCAGCTCGGCGAAACCGAGCGTCTGGCGGAAAGGGGCTGGTGAGCCCGTGCCCCGGGTCGGTGTGCTCGCCCTCCAGGGCGATGTCAGGGAGCATCTCGCCACCCTGACCGCGCTCGGTGCCGATCCGGTGCCGGTCAAGACACCGGAGCAACTCGAGGATCTGGATGGGATCGTCGTCCCGGGGGGAGAATCGACCACGATCGGCAAACTGGCCGAGAGATTCGAGCTGATGGAGCCCCTCCGCCGCCGGATAGGCGACGGCATGGCGGCGTTCGGCACCTGTGCCGGGATGATCTTTCTCGCCGCCTCTGTCACCGAAGGCAGCCAGCCGCTGCTCGGGGTTCTCGACATCGTGGTCCACCGGAATGCCTTTGGCCGCCAGAACGACTCGTTCGAGGCGGACCTGGATGTCGAAGGACTGGACGAGCCGTTCCATGCCGTGTTCATTCGGGCTCCGTGGGTGGAGAAGACCGGTGACGGGGTCGAGGTGCTGGCGAAGGTCGAAGGCCATCCGGTCATGGTCCGCCAGGATCGGGTGATGGCCGCTTCTTTCCATCCAGAGCTCACCCCCGACGACCGCATCCACCGCATGTTCCTCGACCTGGTCGAGTCTGAATAGGAGATCACCGTGGCCGGACATTCGAAATGGGCGAACATCAAGCACCGCAAGGGCCGCCAGGACGCCGCCCGCGGGAAGCTGTTCGCCAAACTCGCCAAGCGGATCGAGGTGGCCGCCCGTGAGGGCGGGGGCGACCCGAATTTCAATCCGACGCTGGCCACGGCCGTCGAGAAGGCCAAGGCGGCCTCGATGCCCAACGACAACATCGAGAGGGCCATCAAGCGCGGCACCGGCGAGGTGGAGGGAGCCACCTACGAGGAGATCTGGTACGAAGGCTACGGAGCCGGAGGGGTCGCCCTGTACGTACAAGTATTGACCGACAACCGCAACCGGGCAGCCTCGGACGTGCGCTCGACCTTCACCCGGCAAGGCGGGAACCTGGGGGAGCCTGGCTCTGTCGGTTACCTCTTCGGTCAGAAGGGGCTGATCCTCGTCTCCGGCGACGAGGACGAGGTGATGCTGGCGGCACTCGAAGCCGGAGCCGAGGACGTGCGCGATGGGGGAGATGGCACTTTCGAAGTGATCACCGCACCCAGCGACCTCGAGACGGTTCGTGAGGCCCTGGTGGGGATCGGGGCGACGATCGAGAGTGCCGACATCACCCAGCTGCCGTCCGCCACGGTGCCGGTCGAGGAGGCGGACGCCAAGAAGCTGCTGCGTCTCATAGATGCCCTCGAGGAGCTCGACGACGTTCAGGCGGTCTACTCCAACTACGACATCGACGACAGTGTGATGGAGAAAGTCCTGGCCGAGGCGTGACCCGATTGGCTGGGAAGCGACCGAGTCAGGCCCTAAGCTCCTAGAACACATGTTCGTCTTGGGAATCGATCCCGGCCTGACCACCACGGGTTACGGGCTGGTCCGCTCCGGAGCCCGCCCCGAAGGCGTGGCAGCCGGTGTGATCCGCACCGACGCCGGCCTCCCGATAGGTGAGCGACTGGCAATCCTGCATCGAGGGCTGACGGAGCTGATCGCTCAGCACCGACCCGATGCGGTGAGCCTGGAGACCGTGTTCACCAATCGCAACCTCAACACCGCCATATCGGTGGGCAGGGCCTCGGGCGTGGCGATCCTGGCTGCAGCCCAGGCGGGTCTCGAAGTGTCCGAGTACGCCCCCACCGCCATCAAGGCCGCCGTCACCGGCGACGGCGGCGCCGACAAGCAGGCGGTGGCGGCGATGGTCGCCCGCTTGTTGCGTCTGACCGAACCTCCGACTCCGGCCGATGCCGCCGACGGTCTGGCGGTGGCGCTGTGCCATCTGCGCTCCGCCCCGCTCGATGTGGCTGCGGCCGCCAGGAGATACCGATGATCTCCCGACTCCGAGGAATCCTCGTTGCCATGGAAGGGGACGCGGTCGTCGTCGAGGTCGGGGGAGTGGGCTACGAAGTGCGGATGACTCCCGAGGCGATCGCCAACCTGCCGGCCATCGGCGAAGAGGTGGTGATCCACACCCATCTCCAGGTGCGGGAGGACGACATGAGCTTGTACGGATTCGCCCAGGCTTCGGATCGCGAGTTGTTCCGTACCCTCATCTCCGCCTCCGGCGTAGGCCCTCGGTTGGCCATGGCGTTGATGGCGACGCTGCGAGCCGACGCCCTTCGTCGAGCGATCATCGACGAGGATGTCGCCGCCCTCAGCACGGCGCCCGGTGTCGGGAAGCGGTCCGCCCAGAAACTGATCCTCGAGCTCCGACCCAAGATCGCCGCCGCCGACGCCGAGGTGGTCTCGGGGACAGGCAGCGCCCAAGTGCGCCAAGCCCTGGAGCAGCTCGGGTATTCGGCCGAGGAGATCAACGAGGTGGTGGGTGACCTCGACCACGATGCGCCGGTCGAAGACCAGGTGCGGCAAGCGCTGAAGGCGATCGGGCAGGCTCGACGTGCGTGAGGAGAGCCTGCTCAGCCCGGCGGTGGAGGACGAGCTCGACTCGAGCTTGCGACCCCAAAGACTGGACGATTTCACCGGCCAGGAGCGGGTCAAGGAACGCCTGTGGATCTCGATCGAGGCGGCCCGGACCGAGGATCGAGCCCTCGACCACATCCTCCTGTCGGGACCACCCGGTCTCGGCAAGACCACTCTGGCCGGAATTGTCGCCCACGAGATGGGCACCCAGCTCAGGGTCACATCCGGACCCGCCCTGGAACGACCCGGGGACCTGGCCGCAATCCTCTCCAATCTGGAAGACGGGGACGTTTTCTTCATCGATGAGATCCACCGACTGCCACGGACCGTGGAAGAGGTCCTCTACGCCGCCATGGAGGACTTCGTCATCGACATCGTGCTCGGCAAGGGCCCCACGGCCCAGTCGATCCGGCTGGATCTGCCCCGGTTCACCTTGATCGGCGCCACCACCCGCAAGGGAACGGTCACCGCCCCGCTACGGGACCGATTCGGGATCGAGGAGAAGCTCGACTACTACAGCGACTCCGAACTGGCCGCGATCGTCGTCCGAGCGGCTTCGATCCTGGGGGTCGACATCGATCCGGAAGCCGCTTCGGAACTCGCTCGGCGCAGCCGTTCCACCCCCCGCATCGCCAACCGTCTGCTGGCCCGAGTCCGCGACTACGCGGTGGCGCGAGCCGATGGGCACGTCAGCCGCGCGGTGGCCGACCGAGCGCTGGCCGTGTTCGAAGTCGACGAACTCGGTCTCGACAAGGTCGATAGGGCGATCCTGGAAGCCGTGATCCTCAAATTCGGCGGTGGCCCGGTAGGCCTCGGCACACTGGCCATCGCCGTCGGAGAAGAGCCTGAAACGGTCGAGGACGCCTATGAGCCGTTCCTGCTCCAAACCGGGCTGCTGCAGCGCACACCCCGAGGGCGGGTCGCCACCGATCTGGCCTACCGGCACCTGGGAGTCGAGAAACCGGGCCAGCCCACGCTCCTCTGAGCCTTCCCCGATGAGGATCTCCGACTTCGACTACGTGCTGCCCGAAGAGGCGATCGCCCAGACGCCGACCGAGCCGCGCGACGCATCGCGGCTCCTCGTCGCCACCACGCTGACAGACCACCGATTCTCGGATCTTCCATCCCTCCTGGATCCCGGGGACCTGCTCGTGGTCAACGACACCCGAGTGCGAGCAGCGCGCCTCCACGGCCACAAGCAGGGGACCGGCGGAGCCGTCGAGTTGCTGTTGCTCGAGCGCCGCGGTGAGCGGTGGACGGCGATGGTCAGACCGGCGCGGCGCCTACGGGCCGGATCGGTGGTCGAGGCAGGGCCTATCCGGGCACAACTCGAAAGTGATCCGAAAGACGGGATCGTCACCGTCACGCTGGATGCGCCGGGCGACATCGAGGCGGCCGTGGCTTCGGCCGGTCGGGTGCCCCTTCCTCCCTACATCACGACAGAACTGGCCGATCCCGAGCGTTACCAGACGGTCTACGCATCAGTTCCGGGATCCGCGGCGGCGCCCACTGCCGGCCTCCACTTCACTCCCGGCCTCCTCGAGCGCCTGTCGACGGCGGGGATCGACCGCGCCAGCGTCGAACTCCGCGTCGGACTCGCCACCTTCCGACCCATCTCGACCGACGACGTGTCCGAGCATCAGATGCACGAGGAGTGGATCGAAGTCCCCCAGGCCACCGTCGACGCCATCGGCGCCACCAAGGGTCGAGGCGGAAAGGTGGTCGCAGTGGGCACCACGGTCGTCCGGGCACTGGAAACGGCGGCTCTGAGCGGCCGCTTGGAGGCGACCAGCGGCCCGACCGACCTCTTCATCACCCCTGGCTTCCGCTTCCGCGTCGTCGACCGCCTGATCACCAACTTCCACATGCCCCGGTCGAGTCTCGTGGTTATGGTGGCGGCGTTCATGGGGCCGCGCTGGCGCCGAACCTACGAAATCGCTCTGGAGCGCGAATACCGATTCCTGAGCTTCGGAGACGCGATGCTGGCCGACCGGGAGGAGGCGACATGACCTACGCCGCCTCCTGGTCGTCCGTCTCTCAGGACGGAGCCGCCCGGGCGGGAACGCTGGAACTCACCCACGGAACGGTCGAGACACCGGCCTTCATGCCGGTCGGGACGCGCGCCTCGGTACGGGCACTGGATGTGCATGACCTGGAGCGGGTTGGATCGCAGATGGTGCTGGCCAACACCTACCACCTGATGCTGCGTCCGGGAGCCGAACGGGTGGCGGAACTGGGCGGCCTCCACGGCTTCATGGCCTGGCCCGGACCGATCCTGACCGACTCGGGCGGCTATCAGATCCTGTCCCTGGATCCCCGGATCACCGAGGAGGGAGCGGCCTTCAGGTCGACTTACGACGGCTCCGCCGTCAGCCTCACGCCCGAAGATGCGGTTGCGGTCCAGCAACTGCTCGGCGCCGACATAGCCATGGTGCTCGATGTGTGCCTCGCACTTCCCGCCGAGAAGGCGGAAGTCCGCCGGGCGATGGAGTTGACCTTGCGGTGGGCCGAACGTTCCTTGCGAGCCCACTACCGAGCCGACCAGGCCCTGTTCGGCATCGTCCAGGGAGGTGTCGATCCCGATCTGCGCCGCGAGTCCGCCGCCGCGACCGCGGAGCTGGGGTTCTGCGGATTCGGTATCGGAGGGCTCTCGGTGGGGGAGACGGCCGAGGAACGCAACCTGTCCCTCGAGGCGGTGTTTCCCGAACTGCCCGAGGGAAAGGTGCGCTATGTGATGGGTCTGGGCGACGCCGAAGGGGTGCTCGACGCCATCGCCCGGGGAGCCGACCTCTTCGACTGCGTGTGGCCCACCCGGCTCGCCCGCCACGGCCGGGTCCTGACACCCGACGGGGACTACAACCTGCGCCGGGCGGAGTTCGCCGCCGACCCGGCCCCGCTCCACGCCGAGTGCCACTGCCTCGCCTGCACCACTTATTCGAGGGCGTACCTACGGCATCTGCTGATGACCAAGGAACTCCTCGTCCATCGAATGATCAGCATCCACAACCTGACCTATACCCTGGGCCTGCTGGCTGAGGCCCGGCGCGCCATCCTCGACGAGAGCTACAGCCGGTTCCACCAGGGAGTCGTGGAACGACGCCGGAATGGAGGTTGGTGACACCCTCGCGCCCATCTAACCTCCGCTCGCCAAACCATCGATGAGGTAAACGTGTCTTCTCTCGTACTGCTCCAGACCGAAACTGCCCCTTCTACGGGAGGCATGAGCTCGCTCATCTTCCTGCTCCTGATGGTGGTGGTCTTCTACTTCCTGATCATCCGGCCCCAGCGGAACCGCCAGAAGAAGCAGCAGGAGCTGGCCTCGTCGCTCCAGATCGGAGACGAGATCCAGACGATCGGCGGGATCAAGGGCCGGGTGCGGCGCCTCGACGAAGACGACGTGATCATCGAGCTGGAGCAAGGCGAGATGCGGATCAGCCGGCGGGCCGTAGCGAACCGCCTGGGCCCCGAGCGGGAGACCGAAGAGACCTGATCCCGATGTGACGGAGGCAGTGATCCTCCGCTGTCCTCTCGGGTGATCTGCTCGCCGTCGGATTGCCCCTGGTTGGCTCGGGATCGGCGCCTGCGAGCCTTACACTGTTGCTGTGGAACACTACAGCGACCTGATCCGCGACATCCCCGACTTCCCCGAGCCCGGCGTGGTGTTCAAGGACATCACCCCGATCCTGGCCGATCCGGGGATCTTCTCCCGCCTCGTCGACGAGATGGCGGAGCCGTTCCGCGACCAGGGGGTGACGCAGGTCGCCGGAATCGAAGCACGCGGTTTCACCTTGGCGGCACCCATCGCCCTGACGCTCGGTGCCGGGTTCATCCCGATCCGCAAGCCGGGCAAGCTTCCCTACGAGACTGCAGCCGAGGAGTACACGCTCGAGTACGGATCCGACCGGCTCGAAGTCCATGTGGACGCGGCTGACAGCGGCGACCGGGTGCTGTTGGTCGATGACGTCATCGCCACCGGCGGCACCGCTACCGCCGCCCTGAAACTGATCGAGTCGCTGGGCGCCGAAGTCGCCGGGTTCAGCGTCTTCATCGAACTCGCCTTCCTCAACGGAAAGGTGGGGCTGCCAGACATTCCCTACCATGCCCTCCTCGTATACGACTGACGCCGATCCGGCCCCTGCCACGTTCGAGGACGTGGTGGAGGCGTACACGGCCCATCATCCCGACGGAGATGTGGCCCTTCTGAGGCGGGCGTACGAGCTGGCAGACGAAGCCCACGCGGGTCAGGTCAGAAAGACCGGCCACCCCTACATCACCCATCCGCTGGCGGTCGCCTGGCACCTGGCTCACTACGGTCTCGACGCCCCCACCGTGGCTGCTGCCCTCCTCCATGACACGGTCGAGGACACCGACGTGACTTTGGAGCAGGTGGCGGGAGAGTTCGGCTCCGAGGTCGCCGCCCTCATCGACGGTGTCACCAAACTCGATCGTCTCGACTACGCCTCGGTCGAGGAGGCGCAGGCCGCCACGATCCGCAAGATGGTCGTGGCGATGGCCCAGGACGTCCGGGTGCTCCTGATCAAGCTGGTCGATCGGCTCCACAACATCCGGACGGTGTCCGCCCTACGGGAAGAGAAGCAGCGGCGTGTGGCGAAGGAGACCCTCGAGGTCTACGCCCCGCTGGCTCACCGACTCGGCGTCCAGGAGATCAAGCACGAACTGGAGGATCGCTGCTTCGCCATCCTCCATCCGGGGCCGTTCGCCGAGATCGAGGAGAAGCTGGACGCTCGCGGCGTCGAGCGGAGCGTGTTCATCGAGAAGATGATCGCCGAGCTCGAAGGGTTGCTGGCGGAGGCCGACATAGCCGCCCAGGTGACGGGGCGGCCCAAGCACCACTATTCGATCTACCGCAAGATGGTGGAACAGAACCGTCCCTTCGAGGAGATCCACGACCTGATCGGGATCCGGGTCATAGTGGGAACCACCCGCGACTGCTACGCCGCGCTCGGCCTGATCCACAGTCACTGGGTACCGATCTCCGGCCGGTTCAAGGACTACATCGCCATGCCGAAGCTCAACCTCTACCAGAGCCTCCACACGACGGTCGTGGGGCCGGATGGCAAACCGCTCGAAGTCCAGATCCGGACCGAGGAGATGCACCGCCGGGCCGAATCCGGCATCGCCGCCCACTGGCGCTACAAGGAAGGTGGAGATGCCCAGCGCCAGGCGTGGATCGACCTGGGCGACCTCGACTCCGACGACCCGTCGGAGTTCCTCAACAACCTGAAGCTGGACCTCTACCAGGACGAGGTGTTCGTGCTGACCCCGGCGGGCGACGTGAAGACGCTGCCACGGGGAGCGACCGCCGTCGACTTCGCTTACGCCGTCCACACCGAGGTCGGTCATCGTTGCGTCGGCGCCCGGATCAACGGCCGTCTGCTGCCGCTCTCGACCCGCCTCAGCTCCGGAGACATCGTCGAGATCATCACAGCTCGACGCGACAGCGGCCCCAGTCGGGACTGGCTGACTTTCGTGCGCACCTCGCGGGCTCGTTCGAAGATCAAGCAGTGGTTCCTGAAAGAGCGGCGGGAACAGGCGCTCATCGACGGTCGGGAGGAGACGCTGGCGGCCATCGCCAAGGAGCTTCCCGGTCTCTCCGCCTCCGATCGAGAGGAACTGCTGGCCGAAGCCGCGGCGGAGTTGGGCTTTCGCGACACCGAGACGCTGTTCACCAAGGTGGGCGAGGGAGCGATCGGGGCCGGTGCCGTGGCCAGCCGGATGGCCCGCTCGAAGTCCGACGAGCAACAAGCGGAGCTGGCACCCCCGCTGATCAGCCGGCGGCGGGACACCGGCGTTCCCGTGGTGGTGGAAGGTCTCGACGACATGCTCGTCAACCTGGCGAGTTGCTGTGAGCCGATCCCAGGTGATCCGATCGAGGGCTTCGTGACGGTCGGCCGAGGTGTGAGCGTCCATCGCTCCGACTGCACCAACATCAACTATCTCCGGGAGCAACACGAACGGATGGTCGATGTGGCCTGGGATCCAGCCCAGATCGACAGCTACTCGATCTGGATCGAGGTCGAGGCACTCGACCGCACCTTGCTCCTGCGGGACGTGACGGCGGTCATCTCCGACACCGGCGGCAACATCACCGCCTCGTCCACCGTCACGGGCCGCGACCGGGTGGCCGTCCTGAGGTACGAGGTCGAGCTGTCGGATCGGAGCCAGCTGCCTCGCATGCTGGCCGACATCCGTGGCGTGGATGGCGTCTTCTCTGCCAAGCGCATCCCACAACCTCAGTGATAATCGTCTCTCGCCCGCTCTGGTTGGCTCAGACCAACACCTATGTGCTCGGCTCCGAACGCGGAGGCCCGGGCGTGATCGTGGACGCGCCACCTCAGCCGGATGCAGTTCTGGAGCTAGTGGAGGAGGCTGGCATCATCCCGGCGGCCCTGCTCCTCACCCATGGCCACATCGACCACATGGGAGGAGCCCGCACGGTGGCGGACCGGACCGGTGCCCGCGTGTGGGCGCACCCCGACGACGAGTTCCTCAACCGGGATCCCGAGAGCCAGCTGCGGATGCTGTTCGGGATGGTGCCACCTGGAGACTTCGCGGCTCCGGAGAAGCTGGAGGAATTGGTGGACGGCTCCACCATCGAGATCGGCTCGTTGCGCCTGGAGGTGGTCCACACTCCGGGCCACACTCCCGGCCATTGCTGTTTCTCCCTGGTCGAAGAGGGAATCCTCCTCTCCGGCGACCAGCTCTTCGCGGGCTCCATCGGACGAACCGATCTGCCCGGCGGTGATATGGATTCGCTCGCCCGCTCGATGCGAGAGCGAGTGATGACCTTCGACGACGAGACCCGGGTGCTGCCCGGTCACGGACCCGAAACCACCATCGGTCGGGAGAGACGGGAGAATCCGTTCCGCCGACTCTGGGAGTGACCGGCTTCGTGCCGCGCCCATTCGGCTGCCATCCTTGAGGCCGCAATCATGAACACCCGATCCGAACGCCCTGCCGTTACCACGTCACCGACTCTCCCCACCGGGGTCCTGGAGCTCTCGCCCGCAGAACAGGCGATCCACGACGACATGCTCGACCGGATCCGCCGCGGGTTTCGTAGGCACGGCTTCCCACCGATCGAGACGCCGGTGTTCGAGCGATCCGATGTCCTCCTCACGAAGATGGGCGGAGAGACGGAGCGTCAGGTGTATTTCGTCCAGTCGGCCGGGTCCCTCGAGCGAGACGGTGTCCCGGACCTGGCGTTGCGCTTCGATCTGACCGTGCCGCTGGCGCGCTACGTGGCCGCTCGGGAACACGAACTGGTGTTTCCCTTTCGCCGTTCCCAGATCCAGCGCGTCTACCGGGGCGAGCGTCCCCAACGAGGCCGTTTCCGCGAGTTCTACCAGTGCGACATCGACGTCATCGACCGCGAGTCGCTATCGGTTCGCCACGACGCCGAAGTGGCTGCGGCCGCCATTTCGATCCTGAACGACCTGAAGGTGGGGTCGGTCACGCTGCGGATCAACAACCGGCGCCTGATGCGCGGACTGCTGTCGCAGGCGGGCGTGGACACCCCCGATGCGCAGACGGCGACCTTGCGGGAGATCGACAAGTTGGAGAAGCGTGGCCGCGACGCAGTGGCGCAGAGCTTGAGCGAACAGGGCATGGACCCGTCCTCGATCGACAGCCTCCTGAGATGGACGACGGTCCAGGCGACCGGCCCCGACGACATCGCCGCCGCCCTCGCCGAGCTTCCAGGGAGAAACGAAGAAGCGGCCGCCGAATTGCTGGAAGTCGTGGAGACGATGCAATCGCTCGGCGTCCCGGCGGACCAATACATGCTGGACCTGTCGATAGCTCGGGGCCTCGACTACTACACCGGAACCGTGTTCGAGACCACCCTCGACGAGTTTTCGGAGCTGGGCAGCATCTGCTCCGGCGGCCGCTACGACGATCTCGCCGGCCAGTACACGACCACCCACCTGCCCGGAGTCGGCATATCCATCGGTTTCACCCGCCTCTTCTCTCATCTGCTCGAGGCGGGACGGCTTCCCGACACCCGTCCGGCCGTGGAGGTAGCGGTGGCGCTCCTCGACGAGGGCGACCTTCCCCACGCCCTCGAGCTGGCGACACGGCTGCGCCGAGCCGGCATCGCCACCGAATCCCAGATGGTCGCCACCCGCTTGGGCAAGCAACTGAAAGCCGCCGACCGTCGAGGAACCCCCATCATGGTGATCGCCGGCGAAGACGAGCGGGCCAGGGGAGTGGTGGCGGTGAAAGATCTGAGGACCGGCGACCAGGCCGACGTCGAGCTGGAGCGTCTGGTGAGCCACGTCCAAGCGAAATTGAACGAGGAGTTGTGACGATGCGATACCGGACACATTTCAGCGCCGACCTGGTCGACGTGTCGCCCGGCGAGCAGGTGACCGTGGCGGGATGGGTGGCGAGGCGCCGAGATCACGGCGGTATCGCCTTCCTCGACATCCGGGACGGTCACGGCCTGGTCCAGGTGGTCGTCGACCCGGGCGACCTCCCTCAGGTCGACGAGCTTCGCATGGAGTACACCGTCAGCATCCGGGGCACCGTGGCGAAGCGCCCGGAAGGCACCATCAATCCGGACCTGATCACCGGCGAGATAGAGATCCAGGCCTCTGAATTGACGATCCTGAGCCCGGCGGATCCCCTCCCCTTCATGCTCGACGACCGCACGGACATCGATGAACGGCTCCGGCTCCAATACCGCTATCTGGACCTGCGGCGGCCCCGCATGGCCGCCAACCTGCGGGCCAGATCGCGGGCCACTGCCGCCATCCGTCGCTCACTCGACGACCAGGGCTTCTTGGAAGTGGAGACGCCGACCCTCGTCCGGTCGACGCCCGAAGGAGCCCGCGACATGCTGGTTCCGTCCCGTCTCCGCCCGGGAGACTTCTATGCCCTTCCCCAGTCGCCCCAGCTCTTCAAGCAGCTGCTCATGGTCGCCGGGGTGGAGCGCTACTTCCAGATCGCTCGTT
The DNA here is from genome assembly GCA_035304485.1 of Acidimicrobiia bacterium. Classification (GTDB taxonomy): domain Bacteria; phylum Actinomycetota; class Acidimicrobiia; order Spongiisociales; family ZC4RG35; genus ZC4RG17. The sequence goes on from DATGPZ010000023.1 coordinate 17,227, forward strand.
GCTACCGAGACGAGGACTTCCGCTCGGACCGCCAGGTCGAGTTCACCCAGCTCGATCTCGAGGGCTCATTCTGGGAAGAGGCCGATGTCCAAGCGGCGGTGGAGGCAGCCCTGGTGGCTGCCACCGAAGCGCTGAGAGGCACCGCTCCCGAGGTGCCGTTCCCGCGGCTCACTTGGCGCGAGGCGATGGAGCGATACGGCACCGACAAGCCGGATATTCGCTTCGGCATGGAGATCGTGGAACTCGACGCCGTCTTCGCAGGCACCGAGTTCGGCGTGTTCGCCTCCACGCTGGAAGCCGGCGGAACCATCCGGGGCCTCAACGCCGGCACCCGCCAACTCTCCCGAGCAGACGCCGATGCACTGGTGGAACGGGCCAAAGAACTGGGCGGGAAGGGCCTCGTGTGGCTGCAGGTCGAAGAGGACGGCTCGCTACGCTCCCCGGTCGCCAAGTTCCTCTCGAGCGACGAGACGGCAGGACTGGTCTCGGCCCTGGCCGCCAAGCCCGGTGACGTGCTGTTGGTGGCGGCCGATCGATGGAAGACGGCTCTCACCGTTCTCGGAGGTCTGCGCAACGACCTGGGTCGCCCTTCCGGCCATTCCGAGCTGGCCTACCTGTGGGTGATCGACTTCCCCTTGTTCGAAGAAGAGGACGGCAAGCTCACCTTCAGCCATCACCCGTTCACCTCGCCTCGCTCGATCGAAGAGATGCGCGAGTCGCCCGAGTCGGCCGTGTCCCGTGCATACGACGTGGTCCTCAACGGGATCGAGCTGGGTTCCGGCTCCATCAGGATCCACGACCCGGCGGTGCAGAGGCAGGTGTTCGAGATCCTGGGAATCGATGGCGAGACCGCCGAGCGACGCTTCGGCTGGTTCCTGGACGCTCTCCGCTACGGAACCCCTCCGCATGGGGGTTTCGCCTTCGGCATCGACCGGCTGGTGATGGTGCTGCAGGAGGAGACGTCGATCCGGGAAGTCATGCCCTTTCCGAAGACCCAGACCGGTGTCGATCCTCTCACGGACGCCCCGGCGCCAGTGGAGGACAGCCAATTGGAGGAGCTGGGCATTCGGCTGGCACCGGAAGTCTTGGCCGCCCGCGCCGCAGAAGCGGAGGCCGACCAGGAAAAGTGACTCCGTACGAGGCGGTGGAGAGTGAGGTCGTCGCGCTCTACGGGCAGGGCGACTACGACGCCGCCCTCCGCCTTCTCGAACGGAACGGGCCCCATCTCGCCGATCAGTGGGAGCGACTGGCGTACTGGCGGGTGTGCCTCCTGGCCCGCAGCGGACGCCCCGAATCCGCCATCGATACCCTGGCTCAGGCGGTCGAAGCAGGTGCCTGGTGGGCGCCTCGGCTGCTCGAGACCGAAGACGACCTCGACCTCCTCTGGAGCCATGACGCCTTCCGTCGCTTGATCCAGGAGATGGAGAATCGAAGGCGTCTCTGGAACCCGACGGCGAGCGGCTTGTTCGTAGGCGGGACCCCGGGCGGAACGCCCTACCTGGGCATGCATGGCCGCAACCAGGTCTTCGAGGTCGACGCTCAGCGCTTCACTCGCATGCTGGGGCCTGAATGGGAGGTGGCGGTGCCGGAATCCGACCAGCGCATCGCCAGCGACGGCCCGGTATGGGATGACCCCGAGGCCTCCGCCCGCCAGGTGACTCAGGTCGCAGACCGCCTTTGGGGGCCGCGACCTTTCGCCCTGGGCGGCTACTCGCAAGGCGGCCGCCGGGCCCTCCAGATCGGATTGCGTTTCGGCGGACGCATCCCCGGTGTGATGGCAGTGTCGCCGATGCTGCTTCGCGGAAGAGAGATGGCCGAGGTGATCGAGGCACTCGGCCAGCCACCGTGGCCGAGGGTATTCATCGTCTGTGGTGAGAAAGACCCTGCGACGCCGAACACGAGAACGGTCATCGAACATCTCCGGGACGAGGGCGTCGAAGCCGATCTGGAGGTGGTGGAGGGTGCCTCTCACATGTGGTTGGAGCCATCTCGTTCCATGCTGACGGCACTGGAAGAGGTCGTCGTCAACGCCTCTCCTTGAACCGTGGTTTCGAGGGAGGGTTACGCTCAGGCCAGATGTCGGATCTCTTCTCTGCCCGCGCCGATCAGGTCTTGAACCAGGCGGCGCCGCTCGCCACGAGGATGCGGCCCCGAACCATGGACGAAGTGGTCGGCCAGCCCGCACTGTTGGGTCCGGAGGCGGCGTTCCGCCGGGTCGTGGAGTCCGGTCGTCCCGTCTCGATGATCTTGTGGGGTCCGCCCGGCACCGGAAAGACGACGCTCGCCCGAGTGGTGGCCCACCACACCGACGCCGCCTTCGAGACCCTGTCGGCAACCTCCGCGGGCGTGAAAGACGTGCGAGAGGTCTTGGCCCGGGCTCGCCACCGTTTGGAGACCGAAGAGCGGCGCACGGTCCTATTCCTCGACGAGATCCACCGGTTCTCGAAGAACCAACAGGACGCTTTGCTACCGGGTGTGGAGGACGGAACCCTGATCCTGGTCGGGGCCACGACCGAGAACCCGTTCTTCGAGATCAACTCTCCACTCATCTCCCGCTCTACCCTCTTCCGCCTCGAGTCGCTCGAGCCCGAAGCGCTCGAAGAGTTGATCGACCGGGCGCTGTCGGATCGCGATCGCGGCCTGGGCGACATGGGTTTGTCCATGAGCGCTGAGGCTCGGAGGGCGCTGGCGAATCGGACGGGAGGGGACGCCCGGTTGACGCTCAACAGCCTCGAGATGGCGGCGACACTCGCCACAGGGCGGGGAAGCGACACCATCGAGACGGCCGACGTGGAAGAGGCGCTGCAGCGCCGAATAGTCCGCTACGACAAGTCGGGGGATGCTCACTACGACGTCGTTTCTGCCTTCATCAAGAGCCTGCGGGGCTCCGATCCCGACGCGGCCGTCTATTGGCTGCACCTGATGCTGGAAGCGGGTGAGGACCCCGAGTTCATCGCCCGACGCATGGTGATCTTCGCTTCCGAGGATGTCGGACTGGCGGACAACCATGCTCTGCAGGTAGCGGTCGCCGCCTCCCAAGCCCTGGCGTTCGTGGGCCTTCCAGAAGCGGCGTTCGCCCTCACCCAGGCCGCCCTCTATCTGGCCACCGCCCCGAAATCGAACTCGGTGACGACCACCATGGCCGCGGCTCGGGAGGCGGTGCAAGAAGGCGGGACTCCGGTGGTTCCGTTGCATCTGCGGGACGCCCACTATTCGGGGGCCAAGACGCTCGGGCACGGGGAGGGCTACCGGTACCCGCACGCCTATCCGGGACACGTCGTCGACCAGGACTATTGGCCCGAGGGGCAGACCGCCCGAGTGCTGTATCGGCCGAGTTCGGAGGGTGCCGAGGCGGCTCGTGCCGAGCGCTTCGCCCAGATGGAAGAGATGATGGGCCGCAAGCGCGACCGGACCTGACCGCGACTCGACCGCAGAGAGCGCGCCGTCTCGCTTCCGGCCGCAGGCGCCCAGTCCGCTACTCTCAGACTCATGCTCGATCGGTTGTGGTGGTTCGCCACCGGCCTGCTCGCAGGCGGGTTGGTAACGGTGCGGGCGTTGCGCCGCAAGCCCGGACCCGCCGACCTGCGACGCGCCGCCGTCCTCACCAGCGCCGATCTGCTCGAGTTCGCAGCCCGAGCCATCAGGCCGCCGCGCCGTCACTGAAGGCTCGGCGGCTCAACCAGGCCTACCACTTCCACGACCGAGCAGAGGACTCATGGATTCCAACCAGATACGGACCACCTTCACCGACTTCTTCGTCGAACGCGGCCACGTGCTGCGGCCTTCCGCTTCGCTCATCCCCACCGACCCGACGCTGCTGCTCACCAACGCCGGGATGGTGCCTTTCAAGCCCTATTTCCTGGGTGACGAGCCACCGCCGTGGCCCCGGGCGACGTCGATCCAGAAGTGCGCCCGGACCGTGGACATCGACATCATCGGCACCACGACCCGCCACTTCTCGTTTTTCGAGATGCTCGGCAATTTCAGCTTCGGTGATTACTTCAAGGCCGAGGCGATTCCGTGGGCCTACGAGTTGGTGACCGAGGGCTTCGGACTCGACCCCGATCGACTCTGGTTCACGGTCTACGACGATGACGACGAAGCAGCGCAGATCTGGATCGACGGCGTGGGTGTGCCGGCCGAGCGGGTGCAACGGGGTGGGCGCGACAACTTCTGGCAGATGGGTGTTCCCGGACCGTGTGGTCCGAGCTCCGAGATCTTCTACGACAAAGGAGCCGAGTTCGGTCAGCCGGGAGGCCCGATCGGTGGCGGAGAGGAGCGCTTCGTCGAGATCTGGAACCTGGTGTTCATGCAGAACATCCAGGACGAGCCCTACCACGTGGTGGGCGAACTGCCCGCCAAGAACATCGACACCGGCATGGGCCTGGAACGAATCGCCGCCATCCTCCAGGACGTACCCACCGTCTTTCAGGTCGACACCGTCTGGCCGGTGTTGGTGGAAGCAGCCGATTTCCTCGGTGTCGGTTACGGGGACGACGAAGCGACCGACGTCTCCCTTCGGCTGCTGGCCGACCACGGCCGTTTCGCCGCGTTCCTGATCGGCGACGGGGTCGTCCCCTCCAACGACGGTCGGGGCTACGTGCTGCGACGGGTCCTCCGCCGCGGGGTCCGTCACGCCTGGCAGCTCCGCCCCGATTCCGGAAAGGATCTCATCTTTCCCCGGCTCGTCGAGACCACCATCGACGTCATGGCCCGGGCCTATCCCGAGCTGGCCGCCAAGCGCGATGTGGTCCTGGAGGCAGTGACACGGGAAGAGGAGCGCTTCCGTCGCACCCTGTCGTCGGGGGTCGAGATGCTGACGACCGAGCTCGACAGCCTGGAAGGCGATGAGCTCCCCGGCGAGGTCGCTTTCAAGCTCCACGACACCTACGGGTTCCCGATCGAACTGACGTCCGAGATCGCAGCCGAGCACGGTGTCTCCGTCGACCGTGAGGGGTTCGAGGCCGAGATGACCGCCCAGAAGGAGCGGGCGAGAGCTGCCTGGAAAGGCGGCGAGGCGGTGGCTGCCGCCGATGTGTATCGGGATCTGGCCGACACCATCGGACTCACCGATTTCACGGGCTACGAGAGAGAGCGAGACACGGGCCAGATCCTGGCGATCCTCGTGGAGGGGGAGCACCGGCAGTCTCTCGAGGAAGGCCAGAAGGGAGAGGTGTTCCTCGACATCACCCCCTTCTACGCCGAGTCGGGAGGTCAGGTGGGCGATACCGGTGTCATCGCCACGGAGACCGGGGTCGGCCGGGTGGACGACACCCAGCACGCCATCCAGGGCCTGCACGGGCACCGGGTGACGATGGAATCCGGCACTCTCCAGGTCGGCCAGACCGCGGACTTGGCCATCGACTCACCGCGCCGGGAAGGGATCCGCAAGTCGCATACCGGCACTCACGTCCTCCACTGGGCACTGCGCTCGGTGCTCGGCGACCACGCGACCCAGGCTGGCTCGTTGGTGGAAGATGGCCGGCTTCGCTTCGACTTCTCGAACTTCTCGGGGCTGAGTGATGAAGAGTTGGGCGAAGTGGAGTGGGAGGCCAACCGACGGCTCATCTCCAACGCACCGGTTTCCACCACCGTGACGACTCAGGACGAAGCCCGTGAGATGGGTGCCCTCGCATTCTTCGGCGACAAGTACGGAGAGAAGGTGCGGGTGGTCAGGATCGGTGACTTCTCAGTCGAGTTCTGCGGTGGCACCCACACCCACACCGCGGGCCAGGTGGGACCGTTGCTGATCACTTCGGAATCCTCGATCGGCTCCAACATCCGGCGGGTGGAAGCGCTGACCGGCGAGGCCGCCTACCGCCAGTTGGCCCGGCTACGGGACTCCCTGCAGCACACCGGCCGACTGCTGAAGGTGTCCGCTCTCCAGGTTCCGGAGCGGGTGGAGGCACTGGTCGAGCGGGTGGGGCAGCTCGAGGATCGCCTGGAGCAGGTGGCCGCCGAGCGCCGGGCCGACCTGGCGGCCGAACTGGTGGCTTCCGCCGACCAGATCGGTGACCGCCGGCTGATCGTCGCCGACACCGGCGACATGGCACCTGGAGATCTCCGTCAGCTGGCACTCGATCTCAGGAACCGGTTGGGATCGCCCTCCCTCGTCGTGGTCGGTTCCCGTAGCAACGGCAAGGGAGCGCTGGTGGCGGCTGCCACCCCGGATCTGGTGGAAGCGGGCATTTCAGCCGGGGCGATCGCCGGCGAAGGCGCTGCCGCGCTCGGAGGTGGGGGAAGCCGAGATGCGGAGCTCGCCCAGGCCGGTGGTCCCAACGGGGCGGCACTGGAAGAGGCTTTGAACATCGCCCGGGAAGCAGCCGGTCGGGCACTGAGAGGCTGATGGGACGGGTGCTGGCGGTGGACCCGGGTTCGGTGAGAGTCGGCCTGGCTGTTTCGGATCCTCTGCGGATTTCCGCCCAGCCGCTCGACGTGGTTCCCTCCGACACGGCCGTCGAAGAGATCGCCCGGCTGTGCCAGGAGCTCGAAGTCGAAGAGATCATCATCGGACTGCCCAGGACCGAGGCGGGTGTCGAGGGCGAGTCTGCCGCCAGAGCGCGTAATCTGGCTGCCGCCCTCGAGGACAGGACCGGGCTGGAAGTGACACCAATCGACGAGCGTTACACCACGCGTATGGCCGAGCAGGTCATGATCGACGCCGGTGTGCGGCGACGTCGTCGCCGCCAGAGTGTGGACAAGGTGGCGGCCGCCGTGCTTCTCCAGGGATACTTGGACGGAGGCGCCCGATGAGTCTGGAACCCGTGCCACCGCCACCGACCTTCTCCCGTCTCGGGCGCATCGGCGCCATCCTGGCGATCGTGGTCGTAGCCGGGGTAGCGGTCGTGGGTGGTGCCTCGTTCCTCGGACGTCAAGTGGGCGGACTGCTCGGCAGCGGACCACGTGACACCTCAGAGGTGGAGCCCGGCATCCCGGTCGAGGTCGTGATACCCAACGGTGCCAGCGCCCAGGACATATCCGCCATTCTCGCCGGACAAGGGGTGATCGCGTCGGCCTCGCGCTTCGAGGCAACGGTCCGTTCGGCTGGGGCCGCCGCCCAACTCAAAGCCGGCACCTATGACCTCGTCACAGGTATGGAACCCGCCGAGGTCGTCGAGATCCTGCGGCAAGGGCCATTGGTCGACGCCAGCAGGGTGACGATCCGGGAAGGGCTGCGGGTGACCGAGACGATCCGTCGGCTCGCCGAGGAGACCGGCATCCCGGAGTCCGATTTCGTGGCCGCTCTCGAAGGCGGCGAGGTCACCACCAGCCTGCGTGAGATGCCGGAAGAGCCTGCGCTTTCGGATTGGGAGGGACTCCTGTTCCCCGACACCTACGAATTCGCTGATTCGGCCACGGCCGCCTCGATCCTCCAGCGAATGGCCAGCACCATGGAGCAGCGGGTCGCAAGCGTCGACTGGTCGGGGCTCGAGGAGGCGGGATACAGCCAGTACGAAGGGATCATCATCGCGTCGCTGATCGAGACCGAAGTGAGAGTGGCCGAGGAGCGACCTCTCGTCTCCAGCGTGATCCACAATCGCCTGGAAGAAGGAATGTTGCTCCAGATCGACGCCAGCGTCCTGTACGCGCTCGACACACGCGATCCGGCGGACTTCAACAACGAGGTCGACTCGCCCTACAACACCTATCGAAACGCGGGCCTGCCACCCACGCCGATCGCAGGGCCCGGTCTGGCCTCCCTCCAGGCGGCGGCCGCCCCCGCCGACAGCGACTACTTCTACTACGTCCTGAGCGCCCCGGACGGCAGCCACACGTTCAGCGAGACCCTCGAGGAACACAACGCTGCGGTCCAGAGATCACGCGAGGAGGGCATCCTTCCCTAGTGACCCGGCCCCTCCGCCTCGCGGTCATCGGCGACCCGATCTCACATTCCCGCTCCCCGGCGATCCACAACGCAGCCCTCGCTGCGCTGGGGATCGAGGGCAGCTACCACGCCCGCCGGGTGAGGGGTTCTGAGATCGAGGACGTCTTCGCCGATCTCCGAAGTGGGGCCTTGGACGGGATCAACGTGACGATGCCCCTCAAGGGCGTCGCGGCGGCCCTGGTCGACGAACTCGACCCCGACGCCCGTCGGGCAGGGTCCGTCAACACGGTCGTCCGCCGTCCGGACGGGACCCTCGTGGGCTATTCGACCGATACGTCTGCTCTGCGGCGCCTGTGGCCGGGCGAAGGACGCTATCCGACCCTCATCCTCGGTGCCGGCGGGGCGGCGGCCGCCGCTTGTCTGGCGGCGCGCGGGCGGAGCCTGTACGTCAGCGCCCGACGGGCCGGCGCCGCCTCAGCACTGGCCACCAGCCTCGAGATGACACTCATGGAGATCCCTTGGGGCGCCGCGGTCGTGGATGCCGTACTCGTCAACGCCACTCCGCTCGGCATGCACGGTGAACCTCTCGAGGCCCGTTTGATCGGACTCGCGGCCGGCCTGATCGACCTGGCATACGGCGACGAAACCACGCCGGCGGTGAGCGAGGCGCGGGCGGCAGGGATCCCCACCATCGACGGCATCGACTTCCTCGTTGCCCAAGCCGCCGACGCTTTTTCCTTATGGACCGGACGAGAAGCGCCGATAGAAGCCATGGTGGCGGCGGCGCGAAACCACTCAAGGGATGGCGCTCCTACACCGAATGACCTGTGAAGGCGAAGGTCCTACAAGGAGAGTGTCATGTCGCTCAGCGGAAATCTCGAGTTGTTCCCCCTCGAGGAGGTGCTGCGTCTGCTCGCCCGTTCTCGCCAAGACGGCTGTCTGCGAGTGCAGAACTCCGATGCCGGCCGGATCTACATGGAAGGGGGAGCTCTCAGCTTCGCCACCGTGGAAGGCGAAGACGCGATCCGTGAGCAGGTCCAGGCGGCCGGTTTGGCCACGGAGGAGGCTCTGAGCCGGCTCGAGGTATCCGATGGAAGTCTGACCGAAGCGCTCGCCCCCGGGATCTCGAGCTCTGCCCTGACCGAGTTGGTCCGCGAGCACAGCGTGGAGTCTCTCTACCGGATCCGCCGCTCGGGAGAGGGCCACTTCGAGTTCGTCGCCGATGCCCGGCCGCGTTATCGCACCGGCCAGAGCTTCGACATCGAAACCCTCGTCGCTGAGTCGGATCGGCGGGCAGCGGAATGGGCCGACATCCAGACGGTTGTCCCGGACCTCTCCACCACGTGGCGCATGGTCCGCGAGATCGATGAGGAGTCAGTCACTCTCAGCGACACCGCCTGGCGCTTCTTGGCCGCACTCGAAGGCGCCTGCTCCGTCGAGAACCTGGCAGGCCGCCTGGGCCTGACCACTTTCCAGACCGCTCGGCACATGGCGGAGCTGTCGCGGGCAAAGCTGGTCGAACCCGTGACCGTGAGCGAACCGCAACCGGTCGACTTTGAGACCGAGACCCCTGCCTTCGAGAGCGCGCAGCCGGTCGAAGACCCGGACCGCTCCTGGTGGAACGAGGAGAACGAGCCGACCGAGGAAGCGCCCACCCCCATCGCCGGTTTCGACGCGGCCGACGACCTGGGTTCCGAGACCGAAGACATCGAGACGGACGACTCGTTCCTCGAAACGGTGTTCAGTGAGCTCGAGAAGAGCGAACAGGCCGACGCCTCCGACGAGGGCGAGGACGACCAGGGCTTCGGCCTGCTCCGTCGCCGTGGTCTCGGCTCCGCCTTCCGGGAGCTGGCCGACAGCTGAGCTCGGGCCTGAGCCCGGTTAGCATCGCCCGGCCGTGCACATCCTCCTGGCCGCGCTGGTCGGTGCTATCGCCGGCCCGTTCACCCATCACATCGCCGTTCAGGCGGGCGCCGATCTGTCCTTCGCCCTATCGGCGGCCGCCTGCCGGCGATGTGGCGCGTCCAGCGACCTTCTGTCCACGTGCGACTCGTGTGGGCTCAGCCCATGGCGAGCATGGCTGACGTCAGTCGCCACGGCTCTGCTCGCTGCCCTCGCCGCCTGGCGTTTCGGGTCCCAGGCAGTGGTGGGAGCCTACATCGCCTTCGCCGTGCTGACCGTGGCGCTGTTCCTGACCGACATCGACCACAAGCGGATCCCCAACCGAATCAGCTATCCGGGAACCGTCGCCACCGCTGCCCTGTTGGCGGTCACCGCCTGGATCGACGGCGAGACGTCCGCCGTTCCCCGTGCCCTCGTCGGGGGTCTCGTCTACGCCGCAGCATTCGGTCTCATCTACCTGGCGGCGAGAGGCGGGTTCGGATTCGGCGACGTCAAGCTGGCCGTTTCGCTGGGGATCTTCACTGCCTTCGTAGGCTGGCGCTCACTCTTCGTGGCCGGGCTGGCGACGGCTGCGGTCGGAGGCTTGGTCGCGCTGGCCGCGGTACTGTTCGCACGCGCCGGCGCAAAGACCGAGATCCCGTACGGCCCTCCGATGATCATCGGCAGCTGGATCGCCATCGTGGGCGGCTCCGAGCTGGTTTCTGTCGTCTTCTGACCGTGACGTCCCGACTCGTTGCCGCGTCGTCCGCTCCGGGCGCGGGCCGGTAGCATTCCACCGGTGCTGCGATTTCTCACCGCCGGCGAGTCCCACGGACCGGGCCTCGTCGCCACCATCGAAGGACTCCCCGCCGGCCTCGAGGTCGACAGAGACGACCTGGCGGCCGAGCTCGCCCGCCGTCGCTTGGGCTACGGCCGAAGCCCGCGGATGGGCCTGGAACAGGATCAGCTGGAGATCCTGGGCGGTATCCGCCATGGAGTCACGCTCGGATCACCCGTGTCCGTGCTCATCCGGAACACCGAGTACGAGACCAAGTGGTCGCAAGAGATGAACCCGGAACGAGGTCAGCCGAAGCGAGCGATGACCGCTCCCCGGCCCGGCCATGCCGACCTCACCGGGATGTTGAAGTACGACACCCACGACGCCCGCAACATCCTCGAACGGGCCTCCGCCCGGGAGACGGCCGCCCGCACCGTCGTCGGCTACCTGTCGAAGGTGCTCATCGGTCATCTCGGAATGTCGGTGTTCAGTCACGTCGTCGAGATCGGCACCGTTCGCACTCCGGACGACATGCCCCTTCCCCAGCCCGAGGATCTCCCCACCATCGACTCGTCCTCGGTTCGTTGCTTCGACCCTGCCACTTCAGCCCAGATGGAGGCCGAGATCCGGGCCGCCCGAGAGAGCCGCGACACGCTGGGAGGGGTGATCGAGATCCTCGCCTACGGAGTGCTTCCCGGGCTCGGCAGCCACGTGCATTGGGACCGAAAGATCGATGGGCGCCTCGCCCAGGCCCTGATGTCGGTGCAGGCCATCAAGGGTGTCGAGATCGGCGAAGGTTTCCGCCAGGCTCGCTACCGAGGCAGCCAGGCCCACGACGAGATCTATCACGACGGAAGTGATTTCGTCCGCAACACGTTGCGGGCCGGCGGCACCGAAGGAGGGATGACTATCGGCGGCATCCTCCGGGTTCGAGCGGCGATGAAGCCGATATCCACCGTCATGAAGTCGCTCGACACGGTGGACGTCGACTCCAAGGAGGCCACCAAGGCCTTCTTCGAGAGATCCGACACCTGTGCCGTCCCGCGGGCGGGAGTCGTCTGCGAACAGATGGTCGCCTACGTACTGGCCGATGAGGCGATGCGAAAGTTCGGCGGAGACACCATCGACGAGGTCGTGGCAGCCGCCGACCGGTACCGGGCCCGTTTGGCCGCCTTCTGATGCTCTGGCTCGTGGGGATGATGGGCTCGGGGAAGAGCACGATCGGCCGCCGAGTGGCGAGTCGGGTGGGAGCGGACTTCGTCGACACGGATGAGCTGGTGGCGGCGGTGACGGACTCGTCGATCGCCGAGTTGTGGAGTGAAGAGGGCGAGGAGGAATTCCGTCGCCTGGAGAGCCAGATGCTGGCCTCGGCCGCGTCCGACGACGGTGTCGTGGTGGCCACCGGCGGGGGAGTGGTCCTCGACGACGACAACATCGACCTCATGAGGCGCAGTGGGCGAGTCGTGTGGTTGAAGGCTGCTCCTGAAGTCCTGGCTGCGCGTCTGGGGAGGGATTCGACCCGGCCGCTGCTGGCCGAGGCTGAAGACCCGGTGGCAGTCCTGCGGGATCTCTTGGCGAAACGCGAAGAGCGCTACGAACGGGCTGCCCACACGATCGTCGACACCGGAGAATTGACGATCGACCAGGCGGTCGAGGAGGTATTGGCGCAGTGGAACCGATCCTGATCGGCGACTGCGAGATCCTGGTCGGGCACGGGCTACCACGACCGCTGCTCCCTGAATCCGTCATCCGCAGGCGTGCTGTCGTGATCACCCAGCCAGGCGCCGAGACCGTGGCACAGGAGATCGGCGAGCAGTTGAGCACCGAAGGGCTAGACGTGTTCACACACACGCTTCCCGATCGGGAAGAGGCGAAGTCGCTGGAAGCGGTCTCGGCGGTCTATGCCGCACTGGCAGAGCACGAGTTGGGTCGTGGAGACACGGTGATCGGGGTCGGAGGAGGAGCGGTGACCGACGCCGCCGGCTTCATCGCAGGGACGTGGATGCGGGGCGTGGAGTTGGTGTTGGTTCCGACCACATTGCTCGGTGCCGTCGACGCCTCCATCGGCGGCAAGACGGCAGTGAATTTCGCCGGCAAGAACCTGGTGGGGGTGTTCTGGCCTGCCCGGCGCGTCGCCGTCGATCTATCGATCCTCGAGGCACTGCCACCCGAACTCAAGCGCGAGGGAGCGGCCGAGGTGATAAAGGCAGGATTCCTGGCGGTACCGGAGATCGTCGACGCCTACGGTCGCCACGGAGTCGATACGCCTCTCGAGGAGGTGGTGGGGGCCGCGATCCGGGTGAAGGCCGATATCGTCTCTCGCGATCTCACCGAACAGGGCGACCGCGCCCTGCTCAACCTCGGCCACACCATCGGCCATGCGGTGGAGTTCGCCAGCGGCATCTCCCATGGTGAGGCCGTGGCCATCGGACTGGTGGCAGCGGCAGCCGTGTCCGAAGCCCGCTTGGGCTTTCGGCATTCGGATCTGGTTCGGTCGACCCTCCAAACGACCGGTCTCCCGACGAAATCGCCGCCCGTGCCACGTGATCAGTTGTTGGAACTCGTCGGCCGCGACAAGAAGCGCCTCGCCGGAACCGTACGGATGGTCCTGTTGGAAGATGTGGGCAAGCCTCACCTGTTGGATGTCGGTCCCGACGACATCCAACTGGGGATGGATGCGATCGGACTCTGATCTCGATCCCTATCCTTACGCTCCATGATCTCCACCAACGACGTCCGTCCGGGCATGGCACTCGACCTGGACGACGGGATCTTCACCATCGTCGAGTACCAACACGTCAAGCCCGGCAAGGGGAAGGCGTTCGTTCGGATGAAGCTGAAGAACGTCGAGACCGGGCAGGTCCTGGACCGCACCTTCCGTGCCGACGAGGACGTCCCCCAGGCCTTCATCGAGCGGGCCGACCACCAGTATCTGTACGCCGACGACCTCGGCTACCACTTCATGAACCTGTCCGACTACGGCCAGATCGCCTTGAGCGCTGATCAGGTGGGCGACGCCGCCAACTACCTCACCGACGGCGCCACGGTCACGCTGACCCTCTACAAGGGGACGCCAATCGGCGTCGATTTGCCGGCAGCGGTCGAGCTAGAAGTCACCTACGCCGAGCCGGGCGTCAAGGGTGACACCCGAACCGGAGCCACCAAGCCGGTCACACTGGAGACGGGACTCGTCGTGAATGCGCCCCTGTTCGTGGAGCAGGGAGACCGGGTGAAGGTCGACACGCGCAGCGGCGAGTACTTGACCCGGGTGTGAGCGAATCCCTGCGAGAGCCGCGCGACCTGGCTCTCCAGGCGCTCTACCAAGCCGATCGCACCGGTGATGTGGGCGCGCTCGACGAGTTGCCATCGAAGGCGCGGCGTCTCGTCGAGGGTGTCCTCGAGCACCTCGACGAACTCGACGCGGAGATAGCCCAGGCGAGCACCCATTGGAGTGTCGAGCGCATGCCGGTGATCGACCGCACCATCCTCCGTCTGGGTCTGTACGAGCTTCGCTACGTGCCGAATACACCCGCCGCGGTGGTGGTCAACGAAGCGGTGAGGCTGGCCAAGACGTATTCGACCCAACGCTCCGGATCCTTCGTGAACGGGGTACTGGCGGCTCTGGCTGAGGACGAGTGAGCTTCAGGGTCTTCGCGCTGAGCCCGTGATCGGCCTCTCGTGCTGAGTCGGAAGTCGGAAGTCGGAAGACGGAAGTCGACTTCTCGCGCTGAGTCGGAAGTCGGAAGTCGGAAGACGGAAGTCGACTTCTCGTCGCTACGTCTCCGACGCTTTCCGTGTCCCGGTCGACGCGGGATCGGCCCGTCGTCGATGGGCCGTGGTCTCGCTCGAGATCCCAAGAAGCCCTAGGTCGGGAGCACTCGCCTCTCTCGGTGTCGGTGCTTGCCTCGCGTGGAGGTCCACTAGCCGGTCTCGTTGGAATCGACGAGACTGCGGCGTGTCCGTGATCTCAGGGTCGGTCACGTCGCCGCGCGGGAGAGGCGCCGGGGTGCACTAAGCTCGACACGCACGCCTTTAAGTCCGGTCCCGTGAGGCCGGAAAGGAGACAGATGACCACCGCCGAGACCGCGGTGCTCGACGCCGCCGATGTGCGCCGCGCCGTCCACCGCATCGCCCACGAGATCATCGAGCGCCATCACGGTGCCAACGATGTGGTCCTCGTCGGAATCCACACCCGGGGCGTGGTGCTCGCTCGCGAGTTGGCCTCGGCGATTTCCGACTTCGAAGGCCTCACGGTTCCCGTTGGCGAACTCGACATCGGGCTCTACCGCGACGACCTCGACCGCAGAGGACCCACCCGTCTCGCTCGCACCTTCATCCCCGTCGATATCACCGACCGGCCGGTGATCCTCGTCGACGACGTCCTGTTCACGGGTCGGACCATCCGAGCTGCCCTCGACGCCCTGTCCGATCTGGGCCGGGCGGCGACGGTGGAATTGGCGGTTCTGGTCGATCGGGGACATCGACAGCTCCCGATCAGACCCGACTACGTCGGCAAGAACCTGCCCACCTCCGCCGACCAACGGGTGATCGTGCGCCTCGAGGACATCGACGATCGAGCCGGGGTTTGGATCCGCCCGGGAGGGACGTCATGAAACATCTGCTGAGCGTGGAAGAACTGAGCCGCGGTGATCTCGAGGATCTCCTGGATCTGGGCGATGAGTTCGTCGACGTGCTCGATCGCGATATCCCCAAGGTTCCGACCCTGAGGGGCGCGACAGTGGCGACGATGTTCTTCGAGCCCTCGACCCGCACCCGCCTGTCTTTCGAGAGGGCGGCCAGGGCCCTCTCCGCCGATGTGCTGTCCTTCGCCCCGGGCTCGTCGTCACTAACCAAGGGTGAGAGCCTCAAGGACACCGCCCTCACCCTGAGAGCGATGGGAGCCGACCTGATGGTGGTGCGCCATGCCGCCGTAGGTGCCGCCCACCGCATCGCCCAATGGGTCGACGTGCCGGTGGTGAACGGTGGCGACGGCTCACATCAGCATCCGACCCAGGCGATCCTCGACTGCCTGACATTGCGACGGCATTTCGGCAAGCTCGACGGCCTCCAGGTCGGGATCGTCGGCGACATCCGCCACTCGCGCGTGGCGCGGTCGGGCCTCCAGGCTTTCACGACCCTCGGCGCCTCCGTCACCCTCATCGCCCCGCCCACCCTGTTGCCCCAGGATCTGGAGGGGTGGCCGGTGGATACGGCTCACGATCTGGACCCGGTTCTCGGCGAGCTCGACGTCGTATACCTGCTCCGGATCCAGCAGGAGCGGGGAGCCGGCTCCGGCTTCTCCTCGTTGCCCGAGTATGTGCGCCGCTTCGGCCTCGACGACCGTCGCTTCTCTCGCCTCAAACCGGAGGCAGTGGTGATGCACCCTGGACCCATGAACCGGGGCGTCGAGATCGCTACCCATGTCGCGGACAGCCCACGCACCCTGATCCTGGATCAGGTTCGCAACGGAGTCGCCGCTCGCATGGCGGTCCTGTTCCGACTCTTGGCCGCCACCGGAGCGGCCGCATGATCCTGATCAAAGGCGGCACAGTCCTCACATCGTCAGGCCCGATCAACGCCGACGTCGCCATCGAAGCGGGCGCCATAGTGGCGATCGGTGAGGTGGATGCGGACGCGGAGCAGGTCATCGATGCCACCGGCTGCTGGGTCGGCCCTGGCTTGGTCGATCTCCACGTCCACTTGCGGGAGCCGGGACAGGAGTGGAAGGAGGACATCGCGTCGGGAAGCGCGGCCGCGGCCGTCGGAGGGTTCACGGCTGTCGTCGCGATGCCGAACACCGTCCCGGCGATCGACGTCGGCCACCGAGCCCGCTTCGTCGCCGAACGGGGTCGCGAGGTCGGCCTGTGCGATGTCGTGCCCTCGGGCGCCCTGAGCCTCGACCGAGCCGGCCGCGAGCTCGCCCACCTGGACGAACTGGTCGACGCCGGCGTCCGGGTGTTCACCGACGACGGGGACTCGCTCATGCACGCCGGCCTGCTCCGGCGAGCGATGGAATACCTGGGAGAGCGAGGCTGTGTCATCGCCCAGCATGCCGAGGACCCCGGTCTCGCCGAAGACGGTCACATGCACGAAGGGTCGATCTCTTCCCGCCTCGGCATGCGCGGCCTGCCCGCCCTGGCCGAAGAGACCGTCGTCGCTCGGGACCTGGCGCTCGTGGAACTGACGGGTGCGGCCTATCACGTTCAGCACGTCTCGACGGCGGGGACGGTCGAGTTGGTGCGCAGAGCCAAGGAGAAGGGCTTGCCGGTCACCGCCGAGGTGACGCCCCACCATCTCGTCTTCGATCACCGGGAAGTCGAGTCGATGGATCCAGATTTCAAGATGTATCCGCCTCTGCGGACCGAAGGAGACGTCTCGATTTTGCGTGAAGCACTGATCGACGGGACCATCGATGCCGTGGCCACCGATCACGCTCCGCACGCCGATCACGAACAGGAAGTCCCGTTCGAGGAGGCCCCCCGGGGAGTGGTCGGGCTCGAAACCGCCGTCGCAGCGGTGATTTCGGCCACCGGGCTCGATCAGGCGACCCTCTTCGAGCGCATGTCGATCGCTCCGGCTCGTATCGCCGGGCTCGACCGCCACGGCAACCTCCTCGAAGAGGGAGTGGTCGCCAACGTCACGGTCATCGACCCGCAGGCCGACTGGACGCCGGAGCGATTCGCCTCTCGCTCCCAGAACAGCCCGTTCCGGGGACGCAAACTGACAGGGAAGGTCCAAGCCACGATCTTCGAGGGAAGGCTCACCCATGCCGCGGAATGAAGGTCTCGTGATCACCGCCGATGGGACGGTCTTCCGGGGGACATCGGTGGGTGCGGACGGGGTCAGCACGGGGGAAGCGGTGTTCAACACCTCGATGACCGGTTACCAGGAGATTCTCACCGACCCCTCTTACGCCGGTCAGGTCGTCGTGATGACATCACCCCATCAAGGGAACTACGGCGTCACCGCGGCCGACTCTCAGAGGCCGATCCCAGCCGTCGCCGGATTCGTGATGCGATCGCTCTCGCGGCGACACTCGAACTGGCGTGCGGAGGGGTCCCTGGCTGCCTTCCTCCACGACAACGGCGTCGTGGCCCTCACCGATGTGGACACGAGGCGGCTCACACGCCACCTGCGGGAGCGCGGTGCGATGCCAGTCGCGATCGGTTCCGGAGTCGATGAGCGGACTCTGCGGGAGGCCGCCGCCAGCGCCCCCTCGATGGAAGGACGCGACCTGGCCACCAGCGTTGCGACCGGCAGCCCGTACACGGCGGAAGCGGTAGGGGAGCGGATCGGGTCGGTCGTGGCGGTCGATCTCGGGCTCAAGGCGGACATCGTGTCCCACCTGACGAGGCGAGGACTCGATGTGACGGTGGTGCCACCGGCCATGACCGCGTCCGAGATCCTCGCTCACGATCCGGACGGTGTCTTCCTCTCCAACGGGCCGGGCGATCCCGAGCCGCTGGAGCGGGCGACCGAGGCGCTGAGGGGCGTCCTGGGAGAGGTGCCGGTGTTCGGGATCTGCCTGGGTCATCAAGTCCTGGGCCTCGCCCTCGGAGCCCGCACGTTCAAGCTGCCCTTCGGCCACCACGGCGGAAACCATCCGGTTCGTCGCTTGACCGACGGGGGAGTGGAGATCACCGCCCACAACCACGGATTCGCCGTGGACCTGTGGAGCCTCACCGGCCGGACGCCACCCGAACGATCCGGCCTGGTTGGCCCGGAACTGTTGCCTGACGAAGTCGAGACTCGGTTCGGCCGGGTCGTGCCCACCCACCAGAACCTGAACGACGGCACCCTGGAAGGGCTTCGGTGCCTAGATATCCCGGCCTTCTCCGTGCAGTACCACCCGGAAGCCGCCCCGGGACCGCACGACTCGGTCCACCTGTTCGATGAGTTCGTGGAGCTGATCCGCAGTGCCGGCTAGGACCGACATCCGCTCGATCCTGCTGATCGGTTCGGGCCCGATCGTCATCGGTCAGGCCTGCGAATTCGACTACTCGGGGACACAGGCCGCCAAGGTCCTTCGGTCCGAGGGCTATCGAGTCATCCTCCTCAACTCGAACCCGGCCACGATCATGACCGACCCCGAGTTCGCCGATGCCACCTACATCGAGCCGATAACCGCCGACGTGGTGGCCGAGATCATCGCCAAGGAGAGGCCCGATGCCCTGCTGGCGACGCTGGGCGGTCAGACCGCCCTCAACGTCGCCACGGAGGTCGCCCAGAGCGGAGTCCTCGAGCGCTTCGGCGTCGAGATGATCGGAGCCGGACTGGAGGCGATCCGCAGAGCGGAAGACCGGGGGCTCTTCAAGCAGACGATGGAATCGGTGGGTCTCGAGGTCCCGAAGGCCGGCTACGCCCGCTCGATGGAGGAAGCGGAGGCGATCGCGGACGAGCTCGGATTTCCGCTCATGATCCGCCCTTCGTACATCCTGGGCGGGGGAGGGACCGGTATCGCACCGGACAAGGAGACCTTCTTCGAGATCGCCCGCCGGGGTCTTGAAGCCTCGCCGGTCAACGAGATCCTCGTCGAAGAGTCCGTCTTCGGCTGGAAAGAGTTCGAGATGGAAGTGATGCGGGACAAGGCCGACAACGCCGTCATCGTCTGTTCCATCGAGAACCTGGACCCGATGGGCGTCCACACCGGCGACTCGATCACCGTTGCTCCGATCCAGACCCTCTCGGACCGCGAATACCAGGAGATGCGCAACGACGCCATCGCCGTGCTCCGGGCGATCGGGGTGGAGACCGGCGGCTCGAACGTGCAGTTCGCCGTCGACCCTGCCAGCGGCCGCCGGCTGGTGATCGAGATGAACCCCCGGGTCTCCCGTTCCTCGGCTCTGGCATCGAAAGCGACCGGCTTTCCCATCGCCAAGATCGCCGCCCTGCTGGCCGTGGGGTACACACTGGACGAGATCGCCAACGATATCACGGGCGCCACTCCGGCCTCGTTCGAGCCGGCGCTCGATTACGTGGTGGTGAAGGCCCCTCGGTTCGACTTCGCCAAGTTCCCGTCGGCCCGCAACACGCTGACGACCTCGATGCGTTCGGTGGGCGAGGCGATGGCGATCGGGCGCTCCTTCCCCGAGGCGCTCCAGAAGGCTCTGCGCAGCCTCGAGAACGGTAGGGCCGGGCTCGGATCCGACCCAGCCGAGGCGGCCTTGCGGTCGTATTCGGATCTCGATCTCGAGGAAGCGGTGGCGCGGCCGACGCCCGAGAGGATCTATGCGGTCGCTGAGGCTCTGCGCCGGGGCTGGTCGGTGGACCAGGTGGCCCAGCTGTCGGCGATCGACCCGTGGTTCGTGGATCAGATGGCCGAGATCGTCGAGGTCCGCGCCGAGCTAGAGAACGCCCCCTGGGATGTCGAACTGCTGAGGGACGCCAAGCGTCTCGGCTACTCGGATCGCCAGATCGCCTATCTGTGGGAAGCGACCGAGGACCGCGTCCGGGAGGAGCGTCTCTCTCACGGCATCGCCACCACCTACAAGACGGTCGACACCTGCGCTGCCGAATTCGAGGCTCTGACCCCCTACATGTACGGCACCTTCGAGGAGGAGAGCGAGGTTCCTCCGGCCGCGAAGCCCAGGGTCATCGTCCTCGGGTCCGGGCCCAACCGAATCGGACAAGGTATCGAGTTCGACTATTGCTGCGTCCACGCCAGCTTCGCCCTCCGGGAGGCGGGATACGAGACCGTGATGGTCAACTGCAACCCCGAGACGGTTTCGACGGACTACGACACCTCCGATCGCCTCTACTTCGAGCCGCTGACGGTCGAGGACGTGATGGCCATCGTCGAGGTGGAGAAACCCGAGGCAGTGATCGTCCAGCTCGGCGGCCAGACGCCACTCAACCTGGCACGCCGCCTGGCTGAACGGGGAGTGCCGATCGCCGGCACCTCTCCCGACTCGATCGACGCCGCGGAGGACCGGGAACAGTTCTCCGCCTTGTGCGAACGCCTGGGTATCCGCCAGCCACCCGCCGGAACCGCCACATCCGTCATAGAGGCCGCCGAGGTGGTCGACCGGATCGGTCTTCCGGTTCTGGTTCGTCCTTCCTACGTCCTGGGTGGCCGGAAGATGCGGGTCGTGTACAGCTTCGACGAGGTGACGGACTACGTGCGGGAGCTCTACGGAGAAGACGCCGAGCGGGACCCGGAACTGTCAGGTGCCCCGATCCTCATAGACCGCTTCCTGGAGGGAGCGGTCGAAGTAGACGTCGACGCCGTGTTCGACGGCTCGGAGCTGCTGGTCGGGGGAGTGATGGAACACGTCGAGGAAGCAGGCGTGCACTCCGGAGACTCGGCCTGTGTCACCCCGCCTCCCACCCTCTCCGAAGAGGCACGCAAAGACATACTCGCGATCACCGAGGATCTCGCCCGCGCACTGGAGGTGAGGGGCCTCATCAACATCCAGTTCGCCGTGAAAGGCGACGACGTGTTCGTGCTGGAGGCGAATCCACGCGGATCTCGCACGGTTCCCTTCATCGCCAAGGCGTCCGGCTTGCCACTGGCCAAGATCGCCGCCCGGGTGATGGTCGGCGCCACGATCGAAGAGCTGCGCTCGGAAGGACTCGTCCCCGCCCGGCGAGCCGAGGGCTTCGTGGCCGTCAAGGAGGCGGTCCTTCCTTGGGACCGGTTCCCGGAGGAGGACGTCGTCCTCGGCCCCGAGATGCGATCGACCGGCGAAGTGATGGGTCTCGCGCCCGACGTCGGGGTCGCATATGCCAAGGCTCTTCTCGCCGCCGGCCATGTCCTGCCGACGCGGGGGACCGTGTTCCTCTCGTTCGCCGACCGCGACAAGCCGTTGGGGCTGGCCGTTGCCCAAGCGTTCACACTGCTCGGCTTCGGGATCATCGCCACGCCCGGTACGGCTCGCTATCTCAGCCATCACGCCATCGACGCCGAGCCGGTCAACAAGGTGGGGGAGGGGCCACGGGACACCCGAGACCGAATTCTCGCCGGCGAGGTACATCTCGTGATCAACACGCCCCGTGGCGGAAGGGCACGCTCGGACGGGCGCGTGATCCGCCACGCGGCGCGGAGCGTCGGCGTTCCGTGTGTCACGACGATCCAGGGCGGCCTGGCGGTTGCCCGCAGTCTCAGGGCGGGATCGGTCGCCATCGCCAACCCGCGGAGCCTGCAGGAATGGCACTCCCTCAACGGCCGGCCATGACCGTCGACCCGACCGTCGACCTCGGCCCGATCTCCCTCTCGACTCCACTGGTTGCGGCATCCGGGACGGTCGGCTCGGTGTGGGAGTTCGCCGGCCTGGTGGATGTTTCGAGCTACGGGGCGCTCGTCGCCAAATCCGTTTCCGAGGAGCCGTGGCCCGGGCGTCCCCCGCCCCGCCTCGCCCCGGCCGGGCTCGGGATGCTCAACCGGATCGGGATCCAGAACCCGGGAATCGAAGCTTGGCAACGAGAGACCGCCCCGCGCCTCGGCCGCATCTCGGCCCCCGTGTGGGGCTCCGCGGTCGGGAAGGAGCCAGCCGAGTTCGGCAGGGTGGCGGCCGGTCTGGAGAAGGCCGGGGTGGCAGCCGTCGAGGTGAACCTGTCGTGCCCGAATCTGGAGGATGGACGCATGTTCTCCCTCGATCCGGCCGCCACCAGAGACGTCGTCCGGGAGGTGGTCGCCGCCACGAGCCTGCCGGTGGGGGCGAAGCTCACCCCGAACTCCGAGGACATCGTCGCCGTCGCCCAGGCCGCCATCGAGGCGGGCGCTTCGTGGTTGACGCTCACCAACACCGTCTGGGGTGGCGGTATCGACATCGAGACCCGGGAACCACTCGTCTCGGGGATGGTGGGCGGCTACTCGGGCCCTCCCATCAAGCCGATCGCCATCCGGTGCGTGCTCGAGGTGGCTCGGGCTCTGCCCGGGGTGCCGATCCTCGGGTGTGGCGGGATAGTGAGCGGCAAGGACGTCGTGGAGTACCTCCTGGCGGGAGCATCGGCGGTAGCGATCGGCACCATCCACTTCGCCGAGCCCCGAGCTGCCAGCCGCATCCTGGCCGAGCTGATCGAATGGTGTGAATCTCGGGGAGTGAGCCGCGTGTCCGAGCTCACCGGTGGTGCGCTCCAGAAGGCCGGGTCCTATGCATAACCCGATCCTGGTCGCCCTCGACTTCACGGAAGCCCGACGCGCAGTCAGCATCGCCCGTCAGGTCGCGCCGCACGTAGGTGGCTTCAAGGTCGGCCTCGAGCTACTCACCGGGCCCGGCCCGGCCACGGTGGCCGCCGTCCGCGAGCTCGGGCTCCCGGTGTTCGTCGATGCCAAGCTCCACGACATACCCAACACCGTTCACCGGGCGGCCCGCAACCTGGGAGCAGTCGGCGCCCGATGGGTGACGGCCCATGCCGCCGGCGGTTCCGCCATGCTGGAAGCTGCGGTGGAGGGGTTGGGGGAGGGTGCGGGCGGACATCCCGCCGGCATCCTCGCCATCACCGTTCTGACGAGCCTCGACGCGGCCCAACTCGCCGCCACCGGCATTCCTGCCACTCCCGGGAAACAGGTGGCGAGGATGGCCCGCCTGGCGGCAGACGCGAGGGTGGAGGGCGTCGTCTGCGCGGTCAAGGAGTTGGGCGACGTCGCCCAGGTGACTCCGGATCTGATCAAGGTAACCCCCGGCATTCGGCCCAGCGGGGCCGACACCCACGATCAGGCCCGGGTCGCCACACCGGGTGAGGCCATCCGGCGAGGAGCCGACTGGCTGGTGATCGGAAGGGCCATCACCCGCGATCGGGACCCCGCCCGGGCCGCCGAGGCGATCCAACGCGAAGTGGCCCAGGCCGCGGCCGCGCTGTGACCATCGCGCCGCCTCTACATGAAACGGCGAATCAGCGCCTCCGGGACCGCACGCAGCATCCAGCCGAGCGGCCTCCAGGGCAGCGCCGGAACCACGACCTCGCCCCGCCCTGTGTCGATCGCTTCGATCATCGCCTCGACTCCCCGTCCCAACGGTGAGAGATAGGGAAATCGCGCCCGCGAACTGAGCTCGGTCTTCACGTACCCGGGCAGGAGCGTGGTCACCCGGACGCCCGACCCCTTGGTCTCGATCCGGAGCGACTCACCCAGTGTCGTCACCGCCGCCTTGGAAGCGGAGTACACGGCCGCCGAGCCCGGCAAGCCCCGAACGGACGCCAGCGACGAGACCAACACCAGGTGGCCGCCCTCCCGGCGCCGGAAGAGCTCCATCGCCACTTCCGCCTGGTTGAGGGTGCCGAGCAGGTTGGTCTCGATCACCTCGCGGTTCTCACGCCAGCGCCCGGTACCTATTCGACCACCTCCGCCTCGGCCCGCATTGGCCACGACCACGTCGAGACCGCCGTGCCTCTCGTCCGCTTCGAGGATCGCCCGTCGGACCTGGTCGAGATCGCGCACATCTGCTGGATGGACGGTGACCAGGCCCCCATTGGCGCTCAACTCGGCGGCCAAGGCCTCGAGGAGATCGTGGCGGCGAGCGGAGATGGCGACGGCATCACCGCGCCGGACGAGCCGCCGTGCCATTTCGGCACCGAGGCCCGAGGAAGCACCCGAGATGAAGTACGTGGTCATGGCTCCGATGGGTACCCTGGAGGTTCCGCACCACCGTAACCGCCCTGATACAGTCGGCGCTGTCCGCTCGAGGGAGGATCGATGAAGCCACCACAACTGTCAGATGAGCAGCGTGCTGCCGCCCTCGCCAAGGCGGCCGAAGCCCGCCGTGTGCGGGCCGAGACGAAGGAGTTGCTGAAGACAGGGACGCTCACTTTCGCCGAGCTCCTCGAGCGGGCCGAAGAAGACGAGCTGATCGGTGGGATCAAGGTGGAGTCGCTCCTCGCCGCCATGCCTGGGACCGGCAAGGTGAAGGCGAAGCGTTTGATGGAGAAGTACGACATCGCCGACAACCGCAGATTGCGCGGGCTGGGCGAACGCCAGCGTGCCGGCCTCCTCGCAGAGTTCTCCTGACACCCGGCCGGCCACTCGGCCGGGTCGGCTGATCGTCATCGCCGGCCCGGGCGGGGTGGGAAAGTCGACGATCGTCGCCGACCTCAGGCGACGGATCCCAGTCCACTTCTCCGTATCCGCCACCACCCGAGCCGCTCGCCCCGGAGAGGTCGACGGATTCCACTACCGGTTCGTCGACGAGGAGACATTCCGCGGTCTGATCGAACGCGGGGATCTGCTCGAATGGGCGATCTTCAACGGGAACTACTACGGGACTCCCCGGGATGCAGTCGAAGCGGCCCTGGCCGACGGACGCGACGTCCTCCTCGAGATCGAGGTGCAGGGTGCCCGCCAGGTCAGAGCCGCCATGCCGGAGGCCCTGATGATCTTCATCGCACCACCATCGATGGATGATCTGCGTATCCGCTTGGAAGCCCGAGCCGACACCAGTCCCGAGGACATCGAGGCCAAGCTACGGATCGCCAGAGAAGAACTCGCAGCCGCTCCTGAACTGTTCGACCACATCGTGGTCAACGACGATGTCGATCGAGCGGTGGACGAGATCGTGTCCATCCTCCATCCGGGGTGAAAATCGGGAATATTTCGGGTTCCACAAGCGCTATCACGGGTGAAAGAGGAGGTAAGCGAAAGGAGGTGCGAGATGTCATTGCCTGAACGCAGGACGGGTACCGACGTCATCACGCCCCGTTGGGATCCCTTCCGCGAGCTGGAGGAGTTCCGCGCCCGCATGGACGAGCTCTTCACGTCTCCTTTCGGCACCAACGGCGGGCTCCTCTCCTGGGAGCCGCCGGTGGACATCGAGGAGACCGAAGACTCCTTCCTGGTCGAGGCCGATCTCCCCGGCGTGAAGCGTGACGACGTCGAGGTCGAGCTGCTCGACAACCACCTCGAGATTCGAGGCGAGGCCAAGGAGAAGGAACGAGTAGGCATCCTGAGGCGGCGCACCCGCCGCACCGGTCAGTTCCACTACCGGGTCAGCCTCCCGGGTGAAGTCGACGACGCGAAGGTCGAGGCTCGCCTGGAAGACGGCGTCCTCCGCCTCGAGATCCCCAAGGCGGCCTCCAGCCGCCGCCGGCGGATCGAGGTCAAGGGCAGCTGACCGTCTGACCAGCTCTGGCCGCCGCCGTCAGGTTCCACTGGAACCGGGCGGCGGCTACTCTTTGGATCACATGAAGATCGAAGAAGTCATCGACCATATCGGCAACCGATTCGCCGCGGTGGTGGTCTCGGCGCGCCGCGCCCGCCAGATCAACGCCTACTTCAACCAACTCGGGGGAGGCATCGGCGAGTACGTGCCACCCCAGGTGCATTCTCTCTCACGAAAGCCGCTCACGATCGCCATGGAAGAGATCTCCGAGGGCAAGGTGGCGGTGGAGCGTCAAGAGAGCTGATGCTCTCCGACCGCCGGATCGTGCTGGGCGTATCCGGCGGTGTCGCCGCCTACAAGGCGGCCTACCTGGCCCGGCGGCTCCAAGAGCAAGGAGCCGAAGTACGCGTAGTGATGTCCCGTTCGGCCCACAACTTCGTGGGCGAGCAGACCTTCGCCGCCATCACCGGACATCGTCCCCTCACTGACCTCTTCGCCGACGATTCCGTGAGCCCGCACACCGAGCTGGGGCGATGGGCGGATCTCGTGATCGTGGCTCCCGCCACGGCCGCCACCATCGCCCGACTCGCCCACGGCCTCTCCGAGGATGCGCTCTCGGCCACCCTCCTGGCCACTCGAGCACCGGTGCTGCTGGCCCCTGCCATGCACACCGAGATGTGGGAGCATCCTGCGACCCGCCGCAACCTGGCGCGGATCGACGAGGACGGTCACCACACAGTCGGCCCTGCCACCGGAGGACTCGCCGGTGGAGACGTCGGAATCGGCCGCATGGCCGAACCCGAGGAGATCTTGGAGGCGGCGTTTCGAATCCTCGACCGTTCCCTCGAAGGGCTCACGTTCATGGTGACCGCGGGTGGCACCCGGGAAGCCATCGACCCTGTTCGATACATCGGCAACCGATCATCCGGGAAGATGGGCCACGCCATCGCCGCGGCCGCCGCCCGCCGGGGTGCCCGGGTCGAGCTCGTGACTACGTCGTCGCTTCCGACCCCGTCGGCCGTGTCGGTCCATCGGGTGGAGTCCGCCCAGGAGATGGCCGATACCGTGGCCAAGTTCACTCCCGACATAGCGGTGTTCGCCGCCGCGGTGGCCGACTTCCGGCCAGCAGCCAGCTCCGACGACAAGCTGGCGAGAGCCGACGGCCCGCCCACCCTGCACCTCGAACCCACGCCGGACATCCTGGCATCGGTCGTCGAACGACAGGACGGGACCTTCACCGTCGGGTTCGCCGCCGAGACCGGGGGAGTGGAACGGGCGATCGAAAAGGCCAGGCGCAAAGGCGTCGATCTCCTGGTGTACAACGACGTCACCGAAGAAGGCTCCGGGTTCGGCACCGACACCAACCGGGTGGTGGTGATCGACTCGTCCGGTGAGACCTACGAGTGGCCCCAGCTACCGAAGACGCAAGTCGCCGAGCGGCTGGTGGATCTCATCGCGGACCGCATCGGGCGATAAGCTGAGGCCGTCATGCTCAAACGCTGGTTCTTCTCCTCCGAATCCGTGACCGAAGGTCATCCCGACAAGGTGGCCGACGCCGTCAGCGACGCCGTCCTCGACGCCGTCCTGGAGCGCGACCCTCACGGAAAGGTGGCCTGTGAGACCCTCGTGACCACCGGTTTGGCCATCGTGGCAGGAGAGCTCAACACCGAGCACACACCCGACTTCGAGCAGATCGCCCGACAGACGATCGCCGACCTGGGCTATGTGGACGACACCCATTTCCGAGCCGATGAGATCAAAGTCGAGGTCATCGCCCACACCCAGTCCCCTGACATCAACCAAGGTGTCGACCGGGGCAAGCTCGAAGATCTGGGAGCCGGTGACCAAGGCATCATGTTCGGCTTCGCGGTGGATGAGACACCCGAGCTGATGCCGTTCCCGATCCAGACCGCCCACCGCCTGGCCGAGCGCTTGGCCGAGGTGCGAAAGCAGGGGATCCTCGACTATCTGCGGCCCGACGGAAAGACCCAGGTGACCGTCCGATACGAGAACGACCGTCCGGTCCAGATCACCTCGGTGCTGATCTCGGCCCATCATCGGGCCGACATGGACCAGGACACGATGAAAAAAGAGGTCTGGAACGAGGTCGTGATTCCCACGATCCCCGAGGGCATGCTGGCCGAGGACGCCGACTACTTCTTCAATCCCACCGGCCGCTTCGAGATCGGCGGGCCGCACGCCGATACCGGTCTCACCGGACGCAAGATCATCGTCGACACTTACGGCGGCTATGCCCGTCACGGTGGGGGAGCCTTCTCTGGCAAAGACCCGTCGAAGGTCGATCGATCGGCCGCCTACGCCGCTCGCTGGGCCGCCAAGAACATCGTCGCCTCCGGTGTCGCATCCCGCTGTGAGCTGCAACTGGCTTACGCCATCGGACGTTCGGAGCCGTTCTCGGTCCATGTAGACACGTTCGGGACGTCCCAAGTGGATCCCAATCGGCTCACGGGGCTCGTCCAGGACTTCTTCGAGTTCCGCCCCGGGTCGATCATCCAGCGGCTCGACCTGCTCCAGCCCATCTACCGGAATACGGCCGCCTACGGACACTTCGGTCGGGACATGTTCCCGTGGGAACGGACCGACGTCGCCGACGACCTCCGCAGGGCAGCCGAGGCACTCTGACCGCCGCCGCCCGGGTCGTTCCGGCCGTCCCCACCTTCGCCGTCGACTCCGGTTTTTGGTATTCGATCCCTGATTCCCACCGACGCCGAGTAGAGGTGGGATCGATCGTCCGCGTGCCCCTGGGGGGTCGCCGGGTCCGCGGCTATGTCGTCGAACTCGCCGATCGTCCACCAGATCGCCTCAAACCGATCGGCGGTGTGTCGGGTGATCTGCCGGTGTTCGGTCCCAAGCTGAGGGACGCCCTCATCTGGGCCGCTCATCACTACGTCGCGCCCGTTTCCGTTGCCCTGGAGCGGGCGGCACCGCCCAATCTTCCTAGCCGACCGGCTGGCAAAGGACCGACAGACTCCCATCCCGTTTCACCCCCAGCACAGCTGTCGGAGTGGTCGGAGGCGACCAGCCGCCGCCACCGACGGCCGGTCACGGCCCTCATCGCCTCATGGGAGGACACCGGCTGGATCGGTGCCCTGGGCCCGGTCCTCGGTAGCGGCTCGAGCGCCATGGTCGTCGTCGCCACCGCCGCCGAGGTCACCCTGCTCGCACAACGCACGCGATCGTCGTTGGGAGACGTCGTGGTCGAGGTGACCGGCGACATGGACGACGCCGCCATCACTGCGGCGTGGTCGAAGGTGGCAGCCGATCCCGGTTGGGTCGTGATCGGAACTCCACGGATCGCTTCGTGGCCGATCGCGGACCTAGCGGCCGCAGTGGTATTGGAAGAGGGTCGTCGGGCCATGAAGGACCGTCAAACGCCGACCGTCTCGGTGCGTCGCCTGCTCATGACTCGATCGCGACTCGAGGGATTCAACCAGCTGTATGTGGGACCTACACCGTCGGTGGATCTGCTCGCTGCCGGCGCCGAACTGGTGCGCTCGGGTCCCCGGGCCTGGCCCCTGGTCGAGGTGATCGACCGCAACGAAGAACCCCCGGGCAGGAACTTGCTGACAGATCGGGCCCGAGCCGCCATCCGGAGCACGGTCGATCGGGGTGGCTCGGTCTTCGTCTTCACCCATCGACGTGGATACGCCCCGGCCTTCCGCTGCGCCGACTGCCATGAGCTCCGTCGCTGCCCGACATGTGGATCTCGCCCCGAACCCGGTACCGCCTGTACCCGCTGCGGCACCCCGGCCGGCCCCTGCTCCAACTGCGGCGGACGATCGTTCCAGCCGTTGGGAGCCGGGGTGGGACGGGTCCTGCAGGAGGCCCGGTCGATCTTCGGCGACCGGGTCGGCGAGGTAGACGACGGGAGACCGATCGTGGTGGGAACCGAGCGGGATCTCGCCTCGGTGGCCGGTGTCGACGTCGCACTGGTCGTCGATGTCGACGGTTTGGCACTGGGGAGCAACTATCGGGCGGGAGAGGAGGCTCTGCGGATCCTCGCCCGGGTGGCAGGCCGTGTGCGGCGAGGAGGTGGCCACCGGCTCATCGTGCAGACCTCGCTTCCGGGTCAGCCGTTGGTGACGGCTTTGCGACGGGGAGATCCCCTCCCACTGCTGGAACACGAGCTCGAGACCCGTCGGGAGATGGGTTATCCACCCGCCTCGGAGATCCTGGTGGTCGAGATTCGGGGAGAGGCACGGGACGCCGACCGCGAGCTGCGCGAGCTCCTGGAGGGTGAAGGCACCTTGCTGGGCCCGGCCGCCACGCCCTCCGGCCAGCGCTGGTTGGTACAGGGCGGGACTCTGGGACCGGTGAAGCTGGGTCTGCGCCCGCTGGTCCAACGCTGGCGCGACGCCGGTGCCACCGTCCGAATCGACGTCGACCCCCTCGACCTATGACGCGTTCTTAAGACCGAAACGGGGCGCAAAACGCCCCGTTTCGGCCCTGAGAATCCGCCCAAGAAAATTTCGGATATCGCCGACGAGCTGCGCGGCTCCCTCGTTATGGTCACGATCGTCGACGACCCAGGAGGAACGGTGACGACCCGTACCGAGAGCCAGTTTGCGCTCAACTACGGACTCGACGACGTACCTCGCCCCTTCGTCAAGGCTCTCGGTCTCGGGATCCAACACGTCCTCACGATGTTCGGAGCCACTGTCTTGGTTCCGTTGCTGCTGGGCCCGGCCATGGGTATGGACACGGCCCAGATCGCCATCCTCGTCAGCTCCGTGTTCGTCTGCTCGGGACTGGCGACCTTCGTACAAGCCCACTGGGGATCGCGACTTCCGATCATCCAGGGAGTCTCGTTTGCGTTCTTGCCCGCATTCTTCGGGATCATCGCCGCCCATCCCGGTGAGGACGCCATGCGCTACATCGCGGGCGGAGTCCTGATCGGTGCGGTCTTCGAGATCGCCATCGGCTTCGGCGGTGTCATCGGCTTCCTTCGCCGCTTCGTGACCCCGGTGACGATCGCACCGGTGATCGCTCACATCGGCCTGTCGCTCTTCGGGGCCGCATCCGACACAGCCTCGACACATTGGCCGATGGCTCTCTTGATGTTGGCCCTGGTGTTCGTGTTCTCTCTCATCCTGGCGCCGAAGTACCGGTTCTTCTCGCTCTTCCCGGTGCTGCTGGCGATCATCACCTCTTATGTCGTCGCCCTCCTCCTCACCTGGACGGGCGTCTTCCCGGCCGACTCGCCCCAAGGCGTGAGCTTCGCGGGCATCGGTGATGCATCGTGGATCCGCGGGCTCGAGGTCGGCGGTGGCGGACTCCTCTTCCCGTGGGGCACTCCGCTCCTCGACGCCGGCTTTCTGATCGCCATCCTGGCCGCCTACCTGGCCTCCATGATCGAGTCGTTCGGCGACTACCACGCGGTGTCACGGCTCGCTGGAGCCGGTGACCCCGACGAGAGGACGATCAACCGAGGTCTGGGCGCCGAAGGCATCGGCTGCGCCTTGACAGGACTCTTTGGAGGGTTCGCATCGACGTCGTACTCGGAAAACATCGGCCTCGTGGGCCTCACCAAGGTGGCGTCCCGTTACGTCGTCGTCCTGGGTGCAGGCGTCTTGGTCGTCCTCGGTCTGATCGCCAAGTTCGGAGCGGTGGTAGCCACGATTCCGACCCCGATAGTGGGAGGGGCCTATCTCGCCCTCTTCGGCCTCATCGCCGCCGTGGGTCTCTCCCTCCTGCGACGTATCGACCTGGACTCGCAGCGGAATCTGATGATCGTGGGATTCGTCCTCTTCGCCGGCTTCGTGTTCCCCTACTACTTCGGTTCCGTGGAGGAGTTCTCATTCTTCGGAATCGGATGGCTCACCAACATCTTCCAGTCGATCGGGTCGTCCGGTATCGCCACCGCGGCGGTGCTCGGTCTCCTGCTCGACAACTTGATTCCAGGAACGCCCGAGGAGAGGGGCGCGATCGACGCACCCGTCATCGATCATCCTGCCTGACGGTCGAGTCGATCGCATCGGATCGCCGTGCAGTCCGGTGGAGGACCGGGCTCCACGGCGATCCCCTTTCTGGATTCGTAGTCGAGCTCGAGTCGGTAGGCTCGGAAGTCGGTGGGGTTACGTGGGAAGTGAGGCGAAAGGAGTGTCATGTCCAACATCGTGAGAGCGGCGATCCTCCAGACCGAGTGGACCGGAGACTCGGAGTCGATGGTCGAGAAGCACGTGAAATACGCCGAGCAGGCCGCGGCCGACGGGGCTCAGGTGATGTGCTTCCAGGAGATCTTCAACACGCCCTACTTCTGTCAGGTGCAAGAGAACGAGCATTTCGACTCGGCGGAGCCCATCCCCGACGGCCCGACGATGCAACGCATGATCCAGCTGGCCAAGGACACCGAAATGGTGATCGTCGTGCCGATGTTCGAGAAGGCCGACGAAGGATTCTTCTACAACACGGCGGCGGTGATCGATGCCGACGGCACCTACCTCGGCAAGTACCGCAAGACCCACATCCCGCACGTGAACGGCTTCTGGGAGAAGTTCTATTTCCGTCCCGGCAACCTCGGGTATCCGATCTTCGACACCAAGGTGGGCCGGATCGGCGTCTACATCTGCTACGACCGCCACTTCCCGGAAGGCTGGCGGGCACTGGGCTTGGCCGGAGCCAAGATCGTGTTCAATCCGTCGGCCACCAGCCGTGGGCTCTCCATGTATCTGTGGAATCTCGAACAGCCGGCGGCGGCCGTGGCCAACGAGTACTTCATCGGGGCCATCAATCGGGTCGGTAAGGAGCCCTACGGCGACAACGACTTCTACGGCTCGTCGTACTTCGTCGATCCCAGAGGCCAGATCGTCGGCGACGCCGCATCCGACACCGACGAAGAACTAGTGGTGAGGGACCTCGAGATGGACATGATCGACGAGGTGCGCAAGACCTGGGCGTTCTATCGCGACCGCCGTCCGGATGCGTACCAGCCGCTGGTAGCTCCCTGAATCGGAAGACTGATGGGAACCCACGCTGAATTGCTCGGTCGGCATCGGAAGGTGATGCCGTCATGGCTTGCCCTCTACTACGACCAGCCGATTTCGCTCGTCGACGGTCAGGGACGAAGGGTGACCGATGCCGAAGGCGTCACCTACCTCGACTTCTTCGGCGGGATCCTCACGACCATGACGGGCTACAACATTCCGGAGATCGTGGCCGCGATCAAGGCTCAGGCCGAGAAGATGGTCCACACCTCGACCCTCTACCTGATCGAACCACAGATCGAACTCGCCGAAAAGATCGCCGATCTCTCGGGGATACCCGATGCCAAGGTGTTCTTCACCAATTCCGGCACCGAAGCCAACGACACCGCCCTGATGCTCGCCACCCAGTATCGGCGCTCGAACCAGATCCTGGCGATGCGGGGCAGTTACCACGGCAAGTCCCATTCGACGGTGGGCATCACCGGCCAGCGCTCCTGGTCGGCCACGTCACTGTCGCCATTCGACGTCACCTATGTCCATTCCGGATACAAGCTGCGATCGCCGTTCGGCCACCTTCCAGACGACGAGTTCACCGCCGCCTGCGTGGCGGACCTGGAGAACCTCCTCGAGATAGCCACCGCTGGTGACGTGGCGGCACTGATCGCAGAGCCGATCCAGGGTGTGGGAGGGTTCGTCACCCCACCCGACGGGTTCTACGGGGCGATCGAGGAGGTTCTCGACCGAGAAGGGATCCTGTTCATCTCCGACGAGGTACAGACGGGCTGGGGCCGGACCGGTGAGCACTTCTGGGGGTACCAGGCGCACGGAATCACACCGGACATCCTCACCTTCGCCAAGGGCCTCGGCAACGGCTTGGCGATCGCCGGCGTCGTCGCCCGGGCCGAGATCATGGATTGCCTGGCTGCCAATTCCATCTCGACGTTCGGTGGCAATCCACTGGCCACGGCCGGTGCCCTCGCCAACCTGAACTACGTCCTGGAGAACGACCTCCAGGCCAACGCCTTCAAGATGGGCGGCCAACTCCGCGAAGGCCTCGACGCCCTCGCCGCCGCCACTCCCGAGATCATCGAGGTCAGGGGAAAGGGCTTGATGGTCGGGGTAGAACTCGCCTCGAAGGACGATGGTGCTCCCGATCCCGGCCTGACGGCTCGGATCATGGAGGAAGCCAAGTCGGGTCGCCTCCTGATCGGCAAAGGCGGGCTCTACGGCAACACGCTACGGATCGCCCCACCCCTGACGGTGACAGCTGACGAGGTGACCGAAGGGCTGGACATCTTGGAGACTGCCGTGAAACGAGCCACAGGAGGCTGAAACCGATGCCCCGCACGATCATCGCCAACGGAACCGTCATCACCGCCACCGAACAGATGGAAGCCGATGTCCTGATCGAAGACGAGAAGGTCGTGGCCCTCGCCGCCCCCGGCACCCACGACTGGTCGGCCGACGAGGTGATCGAAGCTTCGGGCAAGTACGTCATTCCAGGCGGCATCGACGTCCACACCCACATGGAACTCCCGTTCGGAGGGACGTTCGCCTCTGACACCTTCGAGACCGGGACCCGGGCAGCCGCCTGGGGAGGCACGACCACGATCGTCGACTTCGCCGTCCAGGCGAAGGGTCAAGGTCTCATGGAGGGCTTCGAAGCATGGCAGCTGAAGGCGGAGGGCAACTGCGCCATCGACTACGGCTTCCACATGATCGTCGGCGACGTCAACGACCAGACCCTGAAGGAGATGGAGACGGCGTTCGACGAGGGGGTCACCAGCTTCAAGATGTTCATGGCCTATCCGGGGGTGTTCTACTCGGACGACGGTCAGATCCTGCGGGCGATGCAGAAGGCTGCCGAGAACGGGTCGACGATCATGATGCACGCCGAGAACGGCATCGCCATCGACGTCCTGGTCGAACAGGCCCTCCAGCGAGGCGAAACCGACCCCATCCACCACGGCCTCGTGCGCAAGTCGATCCTCGAGGGAGAAGCCACCCACCGGGCCATCAAGCTGGCCGAATTGTCCGGAGCCACGCTCTACATCGTCCACCTGTCGGCGCTGGAGGCGTTGGAGGAGGTGACGATCGCACGTGACGGGGGCTCGGCGGTCTTCGCGGAGACCTGCCCTCAATACCTGCTCTTGGGCCTCGACGACCTCGGCAACGGCTTCGAAGGCGCCAAGTACGTCTGCTCACCGCCCCTGCGTGACTGGGAGGCGGGCCATCAGGAAGAGCTGTGGCGAGGCTTGCGTAGCAACGACCTGCAGGTCATCTCCACCGATCACTGTCCCTTCTGCATGGACGAGTTCGACGGGCTCATCGCCCAGAAGCGACTGGGGGAGGGCGACTTCTCCAAGATTCCCAATGGCATGCCGGGGGTCGAGCCGAGGATGGAACTCATCTACCAGGCGGGGGTAGTCGAGGGGCGTATCGATCTCAACAGATGGGTCGAGCTGTGCTCGACCGCCCCTGCCAAGATGTTCGGCTTGTATCCCCGGAAAGGAACGGTCGCCATCGGGGCCGACGCCGACCTGGTCGTCTTCGACCCCAACGCCTCCAAGACGATCTCGGTGGAGAACCAGCACATGCGAGTCGACTACTCCGCCTACGAAGGTCGACGGGTCTCCGGCTCAGTGGACACCGTTTTGAGCCGGGGACGAGTGATCGTGGCGGATGACGAGTATCGCGGCGAAGCCGGTCACGGCCAGTACCTGCGACGGGGCACCAACCAGTACGTCATCTGAGGTGACATGAAATGAGAACCATCACCCATTGGATCGCCGGAAAGCCCTGGGACGGGACTCCGGAGCGCACCGGGCCCGTCTACAACCCGGCGACCGGAGACGTCGCGAGTGAGGTGGCGTTGGCGGCCGTGGCGGAGGTCGACGCGGCGGTCGAGTCTGCCCGGAAGGCGTTCGAGGAGTGGCGCGAGGTGCCGGTGACCCGCCGCCAGAACATCATGTTCGAGTTTCGGCGGATCGTCTCGGATCGGCGTCGGGAGATGGCGGAGGTGTTGACGTCGGAGCATGGCAAGACGATCCCGGACGCCTTGGGGGAGGTGCAGCGGGGGTTGGAGGTGATCGAGTTCGCCTGCAACATCGCCCACCTGACCAAAGGGGAGTTCTCTGAGCAGGTGTCGTCGGGGGTCGACACTTACACGATCCGCCAGCCGTTGGGGGTGGTGGCGGGGATCACGCCTTTCAACTTCCCGGCCATGGTGCCGATGTGGATGTACCCGCTCGCTATCGCGGCGGGTAACACGTTCGTGCTCAAACCGTCGGAAAAGGACCCTTCGGTGTCGCTTCTGGCGGCCGAGTGGCTGGCCGAGGCGGGTCTGCCGGCGGGAGTGTTCAACGTCGTGCACGGCGACAAGGTGGCAGTCGACCGGATCCTGGAACATCCCGACATCGCGGCGGTGTCGTTCGTGGGGTCGACGCCGATCGCCCGTTACATCTACGAGAACGGCACCCGCCATGGCAAACGAGTCCAAGCGTTGGGCGGAGCCAAGAACCACATGGTGGTCCTGCCGGACGCCGACATGGAACTAGCCGCCGACGCTGCGGTGTCGGCGGGGTTCGGGTCGGCCGGTGAACGATGCATGGCCATCTCGGTGGTCGTGACCGTCGGCGACGCCGCTGATCGGCTGCTCCCGAAAGTCCAAGAACGGATCGCCAAACTCCGCACCGGCCCAGGCACCGACCCCGACACCGAAATGGGCCCTCTCGTCACCCCCCAACACCGCGACCGAGTCGTCGGATACATCGAAAAGGGGATCGAAGAAGGCGCCCAACTACTCGCCGACGGCCGCGGCTATTCCCCCGAAGGCTACGAGAACGGCTTCTACGTCGGACCCACCCTATTCGACCAGGTCACCCCCGACATGACCATCTACCGAGACGAGATCTTCGGACCCGTCCTGTCCACCGTCCGCCTCGACAGCTACCAGCAAGCCATCGACCTCATCAACGCCTCGCCCTACGGCAATGGCACCGCCATATTCACCAACGACGGCGGAGCCGCCCGGATGTTCCAAAACCAGATCCAAGTCGGCATGGTCGGCATCAACCTCCCCATCCCCGTCCCCCTCGCTTTCTACAGCTTCGGCGGATGGAAAGACTCCCTCTACGGCACTCATCCCATCTACGGACCTCACGGAGTCGACTTCTACACCCGACCCAAAGTCGTCATCAGCCGCTGGCCCGACCCCACCCACCGCGGTGTCGACCTCGGATTCCCCCAACATGGCACATGAGTCGGAAGTCGGAAGTCGGAAGTCGGAAGTCGATGGTGGTGGCAAGTGATACGCGCCGGCAGGACGGTTCTGAGTGGTAGGTGGTAAGTGGTAGGTCCCGTCTCCCGCCGCCAGATCCTCCTCTGGGAACGCCGGGTCGTGGCCGCGCCGGAGGTGGCGAAGGGGGTTGTCTCGGCGGTGAGGCGGAAGCCGACGCGAACCGCTGACGGTTCCGGTTCGAAGACACACGCGGCCGTCTTCGACCATGAGGACGCCGACGCGCGGGGGGTGCGGGGGGTCGTCCCCCCGCAATATCACACCCAGAGGTATCGATGGATTTCGGCGTAGTGCTACAGACGGATCCGCCGGCTTCCAAGGTGATCCAACTCACCCAGCTGGCCGAAGACAACGGCTTCACCTACGGATGGACCTTCGACTCCCATGTGTTGTGGCAGGAGCCTTTCGTCATCTACTCGCAGATGCTCGCCTCCACCGAGCGGATGATCGTCGGACCCATGGTCACCAATCCGGGAACCCGGGATTGGACCGTCTTGGCGTCTCTGTTCGCCACTCTCGACGAGATGTTCGGGCCGCGGACGATATGCGGCATGGGACGGGGCGATTCGGCCCTCCGCTACATAAATCAGAAGCCGACGACGCTGCAGACGATGGTCGAGTCGATGCGGGTGATCAAGGCGCTGGTGGCGGGCGAATCGGTGGTCTACAACGGCAAGGAGCTGAGGATTCCGTGGATTCCTGAAGGCGGTGGCTGGGATCTACCGATGTGGGGTGCCGGCTATGGGCCCAAGGCGCTGGCGACGGTGGGGGAGTGCTGCGACGGCTTCATCCTCCAGCTCGCCGATCCTCAGATCCTCACATGGACGGTGGGGGCAGTCAGGAAGGCTGCGGTGGAAGCCGGGCGCGATCCAGATTCGATCTCGATCTGCGTGGTCGCTCCCGCCTACGTAGGCGACGACATCGCCCACCAACGCGAACAGGTCCGCTGGTTCGGGGGGATGGTCGGCAACCACGTGGCCGACCTGGTCGAGAGATATGGGGAGGACGGCCTGATCCCCAAAGCGCTCACCGACTACATCGAAGGACGCAAGGGATACGACTACGACCACCACGGCAAGGCCGACAACCGATCCACCGACTTCGTGCCCGACGACATAATCGACCGCTTCTGCGTGCTGGGTACCGTCGAGGACCACATCCGTCAGATCGCCGAGCTAGAGGAGTTGGGCGTCGACCAGTTCGGCATCTACCTGATGCACGACGCCAAAGAGGCGACACTCGAGGCCTACGGTCGCGAGATTATCCCGGCCATCAACGGCTGACATCTATACGACGCGAGAGAGGGCGGCCCAAGGACCGCCCTCTCTGTATGGTCTGGCCGGCGTCGATCAGACGTCCGGGTGGTTCAGCACATCGATCCGGTCGAGCGCCGGCGGTGCGATCGGCGAGTTCTCGCCGAAGTAGTCCACCAGTGCATCGAGGTCGACGTCACCGCCGAGCGGATCGGTGCCCTCGAGCAACACCGAGAAGCCGTCCCCGCCTCCAGCCAGGAAGCTGTTGACAGTGACCCGGTAGTCGGCATCGAGATCCAGCGGATTCCCGCCGATCGTGATGCTGGTCGGATCCACCTTGTCGCCGACGGCGCCGTCGTAGTCCCATGTGTAGGTGAAGCCCTCCGAGACGTGGAGAATCTCCCAGTCCTCCTCGGTCGGTCCCTGGAACTGCTGCTCGAGCAGGTCGTGGATCTGCTGGCCGGTGAGTGTGATCGTCACCAGACTGTTCCCGAACGGCTGGACGGCGAACGCTTCGGCGTACGTGACGTTGCCGTCACCCTCACCGCTGCTCTCTGCATAGACGAACCCGGCATCGGTTCGAACTCCGCCGTTGTTCATGAATGCGACGACGGCTTCGCCTTCACCGGCCTCGTCGGTCGCAGCCAGTTGCGCATCGGCGATGAGGTTGCCCACCGCGGTCTCACCCGACGGGTCGTACACCTCGGGGATGTCCTCGGTGATCGAACCGATCACGGTGTTGCCGGCCTCAGCAGACAGCTCGTCGTACTTGTCGATGAGCTCGGTCAGGTCGGATGCGGCTGCCACACCTTCGTGATAGGTCGGGACGTTGTCGATCGCCCGGATCACGAGATCGCCGGTGCCCCGATCGATGAAGGTGTCGATGTCGGTGAAGAGCCGGCCGGCGTTGTCGGCCATGGTGACCCACTTGCCGTCGACCTCGCACACGAACTCGTCGTTCACATGGCCGGCGATGACCAGGTCGACGGCGTCGTCGAATCCGGTCACGATCGAATTCAGCGGGTCGGTGAGGCCGCCCTCACAGTCGTCGCCTTCGGGGCCGCCTTCAGAGAATCCTCCCTCGTGGAGGAGGACCACGATCGCCTCGATGCCTTCAGCCTGGAGTTCAGGAACTAGAGCATTGACGGTCTCGACCTCGTCGTGGAAGGTCAAGCCGGCCACGCCTTCCTGAGTCACTATCTCAGGCGTGCCTTCGAGAGTCATGCCGATGAACGCCACCCGCTCGTTCCAGAATGTCCGGATCGAATAGGGCGGGAACAGCGTGTCACCCGTGGCATCCACCTCGACGTTGGCCGCCAGGAACTCGAAATCGGCTCCCTGGAATGGTTCGCCATCGGCATCGGCGACGGTCGGATGGGCACCACCGTTCTGCATCCGCAGCAACTCGTCGGGGCCCTCGTCGAACTCGTGGTTCCCGACTGCGTTCAGGTCGAGTCCCATGAGGTTCATCGCCTCGATGGTCGGCTCGTCCTGGAACAGTGCCGAGATGAGGGGCGATGCTCCGATGAGGTCACCGGCCGACACGAAGATGGAGTTGGCGGCCTCCGCTTCAGCAGCGCGGATGTACGAAGCTAGATAGTCGGCACGGCCGACCGGAGCTTCGTCGTCGCCCCAGGTACCGGTGGTGCCGATGTTGCCATGGAAGTCGTTGATGGCCAGGATCTGTAGAGCGACCGACCCGACTCCATCGGCCCGATGGAAGAAGGCTGCCATCTGCTCGCGGGTGATGAAGTCGTCCGGGCAGTACTCGTCATTGGCGGGCGGATTGCACCCGCGAGTGATACCGGCCGCCGACAACCTCAAGATGTCTCGCTCGAAGACGTTCCCATCGGTATCGGTGAAGTCGGTCCCACCGTCCTCCGATGTCAGGTTGAGAGCTCGCACGAAGAACGCCGCCATCTGACCACGGGTCACGAAGTCGTCCGGGCAGAATTCGTCGTTGTCGGGCGGATTGCACCCACGAGTGATACCGGCAGCCGACAACTTCAGGATGTCGCGTTCGAACACATTTCCGTCGGTGTCGGTGAAGTCGGTGCCGCTGTCAGTGGCGGTCAGACCGAGCGCCCGTACGAAGAAAGCCGCCATCTGCCCCCGGGTGACGTTGTCCGAGGGACAGAACTCGTCGTTGTCGGGCGGGTTACACCCTCGGGTGATGTCCTGTTCGGCCATCCAACCTATGTCGTTGTGGAAGATGTTGTCGTCGGGAACGTCGACGAAGCGGTCTGAACCC
This sequence comes from Acidimicrobiia bacterium, assembly GCA_035304485.1. Taxonomy (GTDB): domain Bacteria; phylum Actinomycetota; class Acidimicrobiia; order Spongiisociales; family ZC4RG35; genus ZC4RG17. The sequence goes on from DATGPZ010000023.1 coordinate 57,488, forward strand.
AGACCGGGCGGGGCCGTCACCACCAACAAGCTGGCGACGATTGCCATCGCCAGCAACGCGGTCATACGGCGTTTCATGAGCTCCTCCCTTTGCTCTCCTAGGACGGCCTTTCTGCGTCCTCGCTGAACTCAACGTACACGGAGTCGCGTTTCTGTGTCGCCGACGATCCGTGACCACCTGACGAACGTCGATTCCGCGTCGACGAAGGAAGGGTCCGGGGCCGGTACCCTGGTCGACTATGGCCATCTTCCCCATCCGGAAATTCGGTGACCCTGTGTTGCGTACGCCGGCAAAGCCCGTCGAGGAGATCGACGACAAGATCCGCAAACTGGTCGAGGACATGAACGAGACCATGTACGACGCGCCGGGCGTGGGCTTGGCCGCCCCCCAGATCGGAGTGGGGCTCCGGATCGCCGTCTTCGACGCCAACGACGGGCTCGGCGCTCGGACGATGATCAATCCGCGGCTGGTCGAGACCGATGGCGAACACGTGATGGAAGAAGGTTGCCTCTCCGTCCCGGGATACTGGTGGGAGGTCACGAGACCGGCCTACGCGAAGGTCGTTGCCCTGGACGAGAACGGTGAAGAGGTCACATACGAGGGCGACGAGCTCATGGGCCGGGTGCTGCAGCACGAATACCAGCACCTCGAGGGCATCTTGATCATCGACAACATCAGCCGCCGGGAACGCAAGAAGTTCCTGAAGGAACTGAACGAGCAGAGCCTGGGCCTGTGACCCTGCGGGCGGTATTTCTCGGCACGCCGGAAGCCGCCGTACCCTCCCTGGCGGCCCTGCGAACCGTCGCCGAGGTGGCCCTCGTCATCACCCGCCCTGACGCCCCCGCCGGCCGCGGTCGACGTCCCCAACCGTCAGCCGTGAAAGCGGCCGCCCTCGAGATGGGCCTCGACCTGGCCCAACCGACGCAGAAGAGTGAACTGGCAACCCTCGTATCCGATGTCGATGTGGCTGTCGTGGTCGCCTTCGGGATGATCATTCCGCCCGACGCCCTCGCCTCTCCTCGCCGTGGCTTCGTCAACGTGCATTTCTCGCTGTTGCCCCGCTGGAGGGGGGCGGCGCCCGTGGAGAGAGCGATCATGGCCGGCGACACCGAGACCGGAGTCACCATCATGGCGATGGACGAAGGACTCGACACGGGGCCGGTCATCAGCCACCGGACCGTACCGATCGGGCCCACGACCACTGGAGGCGAGTTGCGCCGACAGCTGTCCGAGGAAGGAGCGGCACTGCTGGCCGAGACCCTTCCCGACTGGGTGGAAGGCCGGCTGGCGGCCCGACCGCAACCAGAGGAGGGTGCAACCTACGCCCACCGCATCACCGCCGAAGACCGCGATCTGTCGCCCTCGATGTCGACGCAGGAGGCATTCAACCGCATTCGGGCCCTCGCACCCGCCCCAGGGGCTCGGCTGTCCATCGAGGGGGTCGCCCACAAGATCCTGGCCGTGCGACCGTCGAACCTGGACCTCGAGCCTGGTATCTGGGCGTCATCCGACGGCACGCCCGTGGTGGGAATGGCGGATGGCTCCCTCGAGGTGATCGAGATCCAACCTCCCGGCAAGAAGGCGATGTCCGGGGCCGCCTGGCTCCGGGGACGTCGACTGCCGAGGCCTAGCTGAAGAAATCTGTCCCACCGGGCCGATAGACTCGTCCCCGTGGGACAACCAAGTGCAGGCATTCGGATAGCGCCCTCGCTCCTGGCAGCCGACTTCACCCGGTTGGGGGAGCAGGTGGCCAAGGTGACGCCGCATGTCGACTGGCTGCATCTCGACGTCATGGATGGCCATTTCGTGCCCAACATCAGCTTCGGGATGCCCGTGATCGCCGCCCTCCGGCCCGAGACCGACCTGTACTTCGATTGTCACCTGATGACGACCAACCCCGCGGCCTACGTCACCGAATTCGCCGAGGCCGGTGCCGACCTGTTGACGATGCACATCGAGGCCGTGCCCGACCCGACCGACGCCGCAGCCGCAACTCGCGACGCGGGCCTCGACTTCGGATTGGTGCTCAACCCCGCCACGCCCTTCGAGGCGGTTGCGCCTTTCCTAGAGCTGTGCGACGTGCTGCTGGTCATGTCGGTGGAGCCCGGCTTCGGCGGGCAGGCGTTCATGCCTGAGGTTCTACCCAAGGTCGAAAAGGCTCGTGAATGGGTTGAGTCCAAGGGCCTCGAGGTCGATATTCAGATCGACGGAGGCATCACGACATCCACCGCCCCGAGGGCCAAGGACGCCGGGGCGAATGTCTTCGTCGCCGGAACGGCCATCTTCGGAGCCGACGATCCTGCCGCCGCCGCCACCGACCTGAGACGAGTGATCGAGGACAAATGACCGAAAAGATCCTGGTTGCTGACGACGATCCCGACATCCTCCAGGTCGTTCGCGTGAACCTGGAGTTGGAGGGGTATGACGTCGCCACCGCCCTCGACGGCCAGGAAGCTCTCGAGAAGGCGATCGACGAGCCGGCGGACCTGATACTCCTCGACATCATGATGCCGAGGATGGATGGACTGACCGCTCTGCATCGCATCCGCGGCCATGCCTCCACCGGCAACCCTTCCATCATCCTCCTGACGGCTCGTGGTCTGCCGGAAGACCGCGTCCGGGGCCTCGAGCTCGGCGCCGACGACTACATCACCAAGCCGTTCGACGTGTCCGAGCTGGTGGCCCGGGTCAAAGCCGTCCTGCGCCGCACCCAAACCGCCCGGGACCTGTCTCCTCTGACCGGCCTCCCCGGCAACTTCCGGATCTCCCAGGAGATCGAGGACCGGATCGCCTCCGGACGGGCTTTCGCTCTGGTCCACGGCGATCTCGACAACTTCAAGGCCTTCAACGACCACTACGGATTCATGCGGGGTGACGAGGTGATCCGCTTCTGTGGGCGTTGCCTGCAGGAGGCGGCCGGCGCCGTCGGCCAACCCGACGCCTTCGTCGGCCACATCGGAGGCGACGACTTCGTCGCCATCGTCTCCGCCGACGTCGCCGAGGCTTACTGCAAGGAAGTCATCGAACGCTTCGACGACGGCATCCTGGATTTCTACGACACCGCCGACGCCCTCCGCGGGTACATCGAGGTGGTCGATCGACGCGGAGAGCGCTATGCGGTGCCGGTCGCCTCGATCTCCCTCGGCGTAGCCACCAACGCCACCCGCGACATCAAGACGCAGTGGGAAGCGTCGGCCTTGGCGGTCGAAATGAAGGAGTTCGCCAAGAAGAAGGCGGGCTCCTCCTACGAGATCGACCGCCGGTCCGGCTGATCCCGGCTCATGCCCTCAGCAGCCGAACTCGACGCGATGCGGCGGGCGATCGCGCTCGCAGCCAAGGAGTCGCCCCACCCGAACCCCCGGGTCGGCGCGGTTCTCCTCGACGCCCGGGGTGAAGTGATCGGCCAAGGAGGGCATGAGGGGCCCGGTCGACCACACGCCGAGCGAAACGCCCTGCCGCCGGACTCGCCGGTGCCACCGGGCGCCTCTCTGGTGGTGACGCTCGAGCCATGCGATCACCACGGTCGCACGCCCCCGTGCACCGAAGCCATCCTGGCCGCGGGTGTCCGGCGGGTAGTGGTCGGCGCCACCGACCCCGATCCGGCGGTGTCGGGACGAGGAATAGAGCGACTGCGGTCAGCGGGAGTGGAAGTCGAAACCGGGGTGCTGGCAGACGAAGTGGAGGCGATGGACCCGGCGTATTTCCTCCACCGGCGGATGGGACGAGCCCATTTCACCCTCAAACAGGCGACCACCTTGGACGGTCAAACTGCGGCCGCCGACGGCACTTCTCGCTGGATAACGGGCGACGAGGCTCGGGCGGATGTCCACCTACTCCGTTCTCGGGTCGACGCAGTGATGGTCGGCGCAGGGACCCTCCGCAACGACGATCCGCGCCTGGATGTGCGGCTACCCGGCTATTCCGGTCCACAGCCGATTCCCATCGTGGTCGTGGGCGATCGTGAGCCCCCGGAGGATGCTCGCCTCTGGAAGAACCCTGCCGCCCTCGTGTTCACGGCCCGGCAACTGGATCTGTCGGTCGAAGTCGTCCAGGTCCCTCCCGACCCCGAGGGAAAACCCGACCTTCGCACCATCGCCGCCGTTCTGGGCGAGCGGGGCATCCTGGATGTCATGGTCGAAGGCGGCGCCCGTCTGGCGGCCTCCCTGTGGGAGGCGGACTTGGTCGACAGAGGCATCACTTACCTGGCGGCAACCATGGCGGGGGGAGTGGGCACACCGGCCTTCGACCGCTCATGGAAGACCCTCGCCGAAGCCCGCCGGGTCGAAATCCGATCCGTCACCCGGATCGGCGCCGACCTGCGGATCGATTGGCGACCCAACCGGGAAGGTACTTCTGCCTAGTAGCGTTGCACATGGCATGTTCACCGGCATCGTGGAGCACCTGGGCAAGGTGGCTTCGATCGACACCACAGAGCGGGGCCGCGCCATCACCATCGATGCCGGCCCGATCACCGA
>DATGPZ010000024.1:0-3326 GCA_035304485.1 Acidimicrobiia bacterium
ATCGACCGTGCTGTCGGAGATGTCGACTGACCCGTTGGGTGCGTAGATCAGTCCTGCCGCCGGGAGGCTGGCGGACTGGATCCGGATGGCCGGCGTCGTGCAACTGGCCGTTCCCGGATGATCCGAGAGGAACAGAACTCCCACCTCCCCGCCGGGGAGCACCGGATCGTGACCGCGGAGGTGGGTGAGATCGCCGCTCACTTCGATCCGACCGTGGGCGACGAAAGTGACCTCGACACCTGAGTCGACCTGGAGATCTTCGAGATCGATGGCAGGCTCACCGTGGGACGAAGTGAAGCTCGTGTAGTAGATGCCGGAGTGGATCAGTTCGCCGCTGTCGGAGTCGAGGTGACCCTCCGCTTCCAGCCAATCGAGATCGATCTGTTCATCCGTTGCGAAGTAGTTGCCGGTCGCTCTCCCGCCTCCGGGTGCGTAATCGGAGACCTCCAGGTCGAGCGGGAAGTCGGCGGCTGAGCCAGGGACTGGTTCGCCGTGGTTACCGCTTCCCCGATAAGTGGTCGGCCCGGAGAGGCTGGGACCCACCGGCGTGGAGTGGATCTGTAGGTCGCCGTTGGAGTGAACACCGCCCTCGATGTCGATCGAAGTGCCGCTCAAGCTCACTTCATCGGTGGCGCAGGCTTCGGCTCCGGCGAAGATCGCCATTCCTCCCAGGAACTCGGTTGGATCGCACAGGGCCGTTGCCTCGGAGACGACGGTGATCGTGTCACCGGCGAACGGCGTGGCCGGGCCGAAGACCCCTTCCTCGGTATGGGTGATAGTCACTCTCCATTGGTCCTCCCCGAGCGGCTCGATCTCCACTTCCGTCTTCGGGTCGGTGTCCTCGTACCCGTTGGCGGCGGCGGTGGCGAGCGCTGCCTCCTCCTCACCGACGCCTTCTGGATTGCACTGCTCCCAGGCGGCGGCGAGTGCTGCGCTGTCGGCGGCGTTGGTGGTGGATCGACGCGTGTCGTAGGCCATGCCTGCGTCGATGGTCAAGGCGGCGAATCCGAGGAGGATCAGCAAGGAGTAGGCGACGACGATGACGGTTGCGCCTGCTTCACTTTTCACCATGGGACCTCTTCGAGGCCGTCACAGGACTCGGCGAACCTCTCGGCTTCGGCCGTCTCGTGCAGGTCGATGCTCCCACCCAGGGCTGGACCGACCAGCGGAGTCAGGTAATCGACGGTGTGCACGACCTCGACTCGCACACGGGAAGCCGGCTTCGGTTCCCGAGTCACTTCCATGCAGGCGACTTGGATCTCGGCCCCTGTCAGCGTGATCGAATCGGTGGAGCCGATGGTGACGGCTTCGACGCTCGCCGCGTCGGCATCCGGCGTGAAGGCGGCGTGCGCCACACCCGCATGGACTGCGTCCTCCAATGCCAAGCGGGTCAGGATCACCCGGCCGACGTCGACGACCCCGAGCACCAGCCAGAGCAGCAGGACGACGACGAAGGCCATCTCCACCGCGGCGGCGCCTCGGGAGTCGAACCTCACCCCGTATCCTCCACCAGTCCTTTGAAGACTTGCCGTGTTTGACGGGACTCCAGTTCTGCACCATCGAGGAACGTCTCGACCAGCGGCACCACGGAGTCGAATTCGGTGGACACGGTGACGGTGATCTCCGTACCAGTGACCAGGTCCTCGGCGGCAGGCGGACCAATGTCGTCACCGGCGGCAGGGTCAGAGCACTTGTATCCGCCCTCCCACTCGACCGTGATCTGTTGCAGGCTGCCGATCACCGCCTTTTCACGAGCGGCGGCGAAGATCGCCTCACAGTCCACGTAGTGGGGATCGTCCAGGTCGTCCCCAACAGTCGTGGCGAATCGGGCCCCCTCCCGAGCCGCAGTCCTGACCGCGGTGAGCTCACTGGCCGCCCGGGCGAACTCCACGATTCCGAAGATCAGAATCAGGAGAAGTGGGGCGACCATGGCGAACTCGACGAGAGTCGTGCCGTTGTCTCCCCTTCTGTCCTCCAGACCCATGGCCTGCCTCCCAGGTCTGCGGGTCGACCCCTCGACCCGAGCCTCCCTTTCCCAGGTGAAGGCTACCAGTGGCAGGAGGAAGCCGTCCGACCGATGAAGACCCGCGGCCCCTACGCGGTGAGGAATTCACCGATAGGTGGAGCGCCGCTCGGGCTACTCCACCAGTCGAACTTCGTCGGCCCCGCTGGGTAGATAATCCTCCACCGCAGTCACACCGAAGTTACCGCGTGTGAGGATGGACCAGCCGATGACCGAGCCGGTGACGGAGTTGCCATGGATATCGATGCGACCGTTCGGCGCGAAGATCAGCCCGTCCATCTCCTTGTTGCCGTTCAGGTCGATGGCCACTTGGTTGCAGTTCTTCGACCCATGGTCGGAGAACAGCAAGATGTGGTCGAGATATGCCTCGAAGGGGCCTGCGTTGCCGCCGATGGTGATCTTCCCGGTAGCCACGATCGTGATAGGACCGTCGGCATCCGTGTTGCCGCTCATGGTCACGGAGCCGTTTACGTAGTGGAGCCCTGCCTCTATATCGGTGTTTCCGCCTATGGTCCAGTTTCCAGGGTGGTAGTGCCAGAGCGAGGCCGGAACGCCTGCTGGCCGAGCGGCGTAGTCCGAGGCTTGCGCCGAGACGGGGTATTCGAGACCCAGAACCTTCGAAACCTGACGCGGTGACCCCGGCGGGATATCGACGTTGCCCCAGATATTGTTGCTCGTGCCGTAAGTGACTTCCTTGTCGAAGCGTAGGTTTCCGTTGGCGCTGAGGTGACCCTGGCCATGCACGGTTTCGCGGAAGCGGTTGTTCCCGTTGACGGCCAAGTCTCCATCAGCATGCACAGGTCCGAAGTAGCTGGCGTTTCCGTTCACATCGAGGTCCCCACCGCTGTAGACCATTCCGCGGAGATCGTTGTTGCCGCCGGAATCCAGTGTGCAGGATGGGCCCTTTGCGAACAGGCCCACTGGGCCAATCCCTCCGCTCCCTTCGACACACTCAGCTATTGCCTCTGAAATCACTCCGATTTCTGTGGCACCTTGGGTGCGACCGAAGCCAGTCTCGACATTGGTGTGGATTCTGACTCGAACCGTACTGTCCTCGACTTCCGGCTCTTCCACCTGCGGAGGGGCAAAACCGTTCAGTTGCGCTGAGTCGAGAGCGGCCGCTACGGGGTCGTCGCCGTTGCAGAGAGCCCAGGCGCCGGCAAGGGCGGCATTGTCGGCTGCGTTCTGAGTGGAACGGCGTTCGTTGTAAGCGAGCCCTCCGTCGATGGCGATAGCCGCCATGCCAGTCAAGACGAGGAGGGCCGCGGCCACAAGCACCAGGACGGCCCCCTTCTCACCTCGA
>DATGPZ010000025.1:0-31364 GCA_035304485.1 Acidimicrobiia bacterium
GGCGGAAGAGTCGACCGACGCCCGACAGCATGGGGAGATGAGGCCGGTGGGTCAGCGGCGCTTCAGGAGTCGAAACCGGACCTTGGTTCCGCTGTCGTTGGATCGGATCTGGACCAGGTCACAGATCTGGTTCACCATCCACACCCCACGCCCACCCGATGCCGGTCGGACTGGCGGGAGGCGGCCCACCAACGGATCGTCGATTCGACCCGAGTCCTCGATCTCGAAGGCGATGCCGTTTGGGATCAGCCATATCCGGATGGAACCCTCGCCTCCGCCGTGGACGAGGGCGTTCGTTGCCAGTTCGTTCACACAGAAGACGGCATCGTCGGCCAGGTGGGCCAGTCCGGCCGCCTCTGTGATCTTCGTGACCAGCTCCCGGATGTAGAAGAGGTCGGTGTCGAACGGCAGGTACCAATGATCCGTCGGTGGAGGCGGCAGGTCCTGCCTGAAGATGGAGTCGGCTCGTGCGATCGGATCCGACCACGTGTTGGTACGCTCCGTGGTGTCGTGAAGTTCGGGGTGGGTGGCGTGAGCGATTTCGACGCCGTCCGGATTGGCTACGTCGTACGGACAGAGAAAGTCGAGATGCCGCTGGTGGTCGAGCGCCAGACCTACCAGTAGCTCGCTCAACAGGACCTCTTCGCACTCGGCTCGACTGCGACCCCGCCAGTAGGGCTGACCCACTCCGGCGATGGGTGCGTGGGGATGGCGGTCCACGAAGCGGGCCCATTCTGTCATGAGGCGAGCCGGGTTCTTTCCCACAGTGTGAGCGTCGAGGAACTCGACGCGATGGCCCGGGCCGAGAGTGGCATCCAGGAGCTCTATGTGCGGTCCCGGAACTATGGCGAGGGTGGCCGCCCCACCTGCACTGGCATCGGCGAGGAAGCCGCCAACTACGGCGGCGAATTCAGCCTCGTCTCGGTAGAGCAAGCCGCGGTGGCTGAACCTAGAAGTTGTCGACGTTTCCACGGAGTCCAGAAGCGCTGCGATCGTTGGCCGCCGACGGTTCTACCCGGAACGGGCACTTCCAAACATCGATGGTGGGCGTCGGCTCCTGGCTCGTGGTCGACCCTGATAGGGTGAGGCCATCGACCGAAGGGTGGCTAGGGTTCCGGCCGGTTGTGTACCGGCGTCTGGTCCGAGCGCCACAGAAGGCCGGAGAGCGGCTCGCACCTCATCGGACAAAAGCCTCGAGGGGATAGGTCGGTGCGAATGAACGCGTGCCGATCCGGAGGTTGGAATGTCCGATATCTCTCTTTCCCGCAGATCTCACTCGCGCGCTGCCTCGGTGGCGGTGCTGGTGACCGTCCTGTGGAGCTCGTCTTGGGTGCTGATTCGCTGGGGGCTCGACGATCATGGCCTCCGACCCCTCGGATTCGCCGGACTTCGCTACGTTCTGGCAGCCCTGTTGCTCGGTGGATGGGCGGCAAGTCGGCCGAATCTGCGCGTGCAGTTCCGAACTCTCGATCGCCCCATCGTGCTCCGGCTCGCCCTGCTGGGTGTGATCATGTACACCCTGACCCAAGGAGCCCAGTTCGTGGCTCTCGACCATCAGCCTGCCGCCACCACCAGCTTGGTACTGTCCGTTTCTCCATTGGTGGTGGCACTGGCAGCGGGCCGGGTCCTCGGGGAAAGACCACGACCTCCTCAGGTGATCGGTGCCGGCCTGATCATCCTCGGTGCGTCCTTCTACTTCTCGGGTGACCTGGGTTTCACCGCGCCGGGGATGGTGGCGGCGGTAGTGGGGCTCCTGGCGAACTCGGCAGCTGCTCTACTGGGCCGGGAAGTCAATCGCGGTGGGCACCTGCCGGCGGCGATCATCACCGTCGTGAGCATGTGTGTGGGTGCGGTGCTGCTGTTGGCCGCAGGTCTCGCCGTCGAGGGAGTCCCGGTGTTGGACCCAGCCGGTTGGGCCATCGTGATCTGGCTAGCTTCAGTGAACACCGCGCTCGCCTTCACATTGTGGAATTGGAGCCTGCGGCGGCTCTCGGCCACCGCCTCCGCCGGGATCAACAACACGATGCTGATCCAGATCGGACTCCTGGCGTGGGCGTTCCTCGATGAAGCTCCCGGGTCCATCCAATGGGTAGGCATGATCGTGGTGTCTACCGGCGTGCTCCTGGCTCAGTTCCAGGCTGCGGGCCGTCTCCAACGAGCCGGAGGGGAACCTCGGGGACGTGGAACCTGAGTCGGCCGGACCAGGGGTTGCCTGCCCGAGGGGCGCAAAGATGCCTCTGGACCTATGGATTGCCATGGATCAGCCCCACGACCCTCCGTACACTGCTCACAGTGGCGGTTATCGAGCTGAGACCCGAGCCGACCAGTCCGGGCAGGGCACGCCGATTCGTCAGATCGCTGATGTCGGATTGGGGCGTGGGCGACCAGGTGGTCGACGACGCTGAACTGTTGGTCACGGAGTTGGTGACGAACGCAGTCATCCACGCCCGCACGGCGGTGACCCTAGAAGTCGAGGCCGCTGACGGAACCGTCAGGTTCAAGGTCTCCGATGAAAGCCCTCGGCGGGTCGAGATCAAGTCGCCTTCCCCGGAATCGGCTACGGGGCGGGGCCTGATCCTCCTCGATCAGATCGCATCGGAATGGGAAGTCACGCACACCGCGGCGGGGAAGCACGTCAGCTTCTCCCTGATCACCGATCAGCACGGGAGTGCGGTTGGATGAGCGGCGACCTGCATGTCGTCGAGCATCGCAGGGCACCAGTGGCGCTGTGGCTCCGTTGCCGCGACTGGTTGGACAGCCTCCTGCGGGAGTTCGACATCATCGTGGCCGATGCCGACGAGGCGGCGCCTCGCGACCTCGTCGAGTTCGTGGAATCCGCCTCATGGCAGTTCGGCCAGTTCACCGTCACCGTGCCCCGCCGGGTGGAGGCAGCCAAAGAACGCGGTGACGCGTATGTGGACCTCGAGATGTCCCTTCCGGCAGAGGCGGCCGACGCTGCGGCCGAATTCATGCGCCTGATCGATGCGGCCGATCGGTTCTGCCGCCGGGGGGATCTGATGACCCTCGCACTGGACGACGAGCTACGTTCCTATCTGGATTGGTATCTCGGAGAAATCCGCGCTCAGCTGGCGGGATCCGAGCCCCGGCCCTGGGAAGGCTGACCCAGGTACTCCAGGAGGCCTCCGAGCTCCAGTACTCGTTCCACCCTGGGTTGGGGATCGAAGACCGTCATGGACCGCCCTTGCGTCTCGAGTCGCTGCTTTGCCTGCACCAGAACGGACAGGGCGGTCGAATCGATGAATGCGACCTGCGACAGGTCCACTCGCACCTCATCGCCAGAGGATTCGCGAGCCAAGTCCAACAGGGCGCTGCGCAGTCGTGAGACGTTGCCGTAGTCGATCTCGCCGGCAACGGCGACGACGAGGTGGTCGCGCCGCTGATCCACTGTGATGTCGAGATCGTGGGAGGTGGTCACGAAGGGCTTTCCGGGTTCGGTAGGTCCGAACACCGTATCACGAGCACCGCCGTATCGTCCCGGTTGTACACGTCGCCATAGCGCTCTTTGAGTAAGCGGTCGAACGCCTCCAGAGCCTCGTGACAGTCGGTCCGGCAGAAATCGACCACGATCTCCAACAGTTCCTCTTCCGTGACGGCAGTCGCAGCAGGTACGTCCGTCACTCCATCCGTGTAGATGATCAGCCAGTCGCCCGCTTCCAGATGGACCCGTGTCTCTGTGAAGGTGACATTGTCGACCAGACCCAGAACCGTGCCCGGGGTACCCACGAACCTCGCCCCGGCTGCAGTGATATGGATGGGGAGAGGATGCCCGCCAACGGTGAAACGGAAGTCGAAGCCGTTGTCGGTCCTCTCCAGTAGTCCGAAGGCGGCGGTGCAGAACACTTCCGTCATCTGCACCTGCTCGTGGAAAGCGTCGTGGATCCACCGGAGGACATCGACCGGGTCGATTCCGTGGCGGGCGGCTGCCCGGGCGGTATGGCGGGCGACGCCGGTCATCGCCGAGGCGGAGATGCCTTTTCCCGACACGTCTCCGACGATCACTCCCCAGCGGTTGGAATCGATGGGGATGACGTCGTAGAAATCGCCGCCGACTTCGAAGGCTTCGGAGGCCGGCCAGTAGCGGGCAGCGATCTCCAGCCCCGGGATCTCCGGGAGCGCGGCGGGAAGCAGGCTCCGCTGGAGGGTCATCGCCGTGTTCCGGTGTCGTTCGAAGACCAAGCGACTCTGGAGGGCCGCACTCATACGGCCCGTGAAGTCGTCGACCAACAGGATCTCGGAAGTCAGGAAGGGACGGCCGCTCCGGCCGAGGAGGAGGAGGCCAGACGCCTCGGCGGCTCCCTGCAACGGCACAGCCAGGAGAGTCGTCACCGCCAGCTGCTCCATCATCCTCCGGAGAGCGGGATCGTCGGCCGGCGGAGGATCGATGATGCGGCGTCGGCCATCCTCGATCACGTCTGCCAGTGTCGGTGACACCTCTGTCACCAATGCCTCCATGGTGTCCAAGTCCGAAGGTGGAGGCTCGTCTCCGAGCGAGCTGTGGCTGACGATCGTGCCGATGTCGGGCGATGTCAGATAGGCCAGTCCCCAATCCGCTACCGCCATCTGCAAGAGGCGCAGCATCTCGTCGAACTGGAACTGGAGTGATCCCGGTCGATTCACGATCTCGGCCAAGCGTGCGATCAGATCGGATTGACGACGGGCGGTTCTCTCGAGCTCGAAGGCACGTCCACGATCGATGGCGGCAGCGATCCGGTCGGCTGCCAACTCGAGCAGTTCCAGGTCGTCGACGGTCAACGGTCGTTCAGGACCCGCCCCCACGTCGAGGACACCGATCACCTCACCACCGGACCGCAGGGGAACGCCGGCTTCCGAGACGACGGTGTCGGGGAAAGCGGGCGTGATAACTTCATGTCGGGAGATGTCTTCGATCACACGAGGGTTCCCCGTGGCGGCGATGGTGCCGGCCAAACCCCGGCCGAGGGGGACTTCGGCCAGGTCATCACCCGGAGAACCATGATGCCCTCGGACGACCAGGGTTCCGCCATCTTCGTCCAATAGAAAGATGCGAACCGCCTCGCATGCCAGGGCGGCAGCGATCCTCCCCGGCAACTCATGGAGGAGGTCTTCGAGGGAGAGTTGCGAGAGGGCGGCGTCGCTGATCTGATCCACGGCCCGTAGGCGCTGGCGGGCTGCCTCCGAGCTCTCGAAGGCATCGGCCCTGCCGAGAGCCTGGGCGCAGATACCGGCCATGATCGTCAGGTGCCGCATCTCGTCGTCGGTCAAGAGGTGCTTCGTGTCGTAGCTGATCCCGATCGTCCCGATGGGCTTGCCGTCCACGATCAGCGGCAACATCACGGATGTCTCCGGGAACTCTTCGGGTGGGACCGTCTCCGCCAGTCGCGGCCAACGCTCTTGGAAGTCGGCGAAGCCGTCGATGACCAGAGGTCTCGCCTGGAGGAATGCCTCGGTGGGTCCGCTCGGCCGGTCGAGCGGTATCGTCTCCAACTCCGCCGCGTATTCCTCCGGGTAGCCCATGATGGCCAGCGCCCGCAGCACCTGTGAGGTCTCATCGAACAGGAACAGGCTCCCTTTTTGGGCACCGACACCAGGCAGGAGGTGGTCGACCACGACCCGCGCCACCGCCTGACGACTGATGGCACCGGCCAGGTCGGAGGTGATGGACTCCAATTGGCTGGCGCGAGCAGCCGCCCGATCTCTGGCGTCGTGGAGCGCAGCCCTCTGCAAAGCCTGAGTGCTCATCTCGACCAGAGTCGCGATGAGGTCCTTCTCGTCGGCGGTGAACTGGTGTGGCTCTCGAAAGCCGAATGCCAAGACAGCCTGGATGAATCCGCCGACCGCTACGGGATACACCACGAAGGCGGCGGCGCCCTGGTCCTCCAGATCGGGGAACCTGGTCCGGCGGTCGTCATGAGATGACACATAGACCGGGGTTCCGGATGTCGCGACGAAGGTCGCCGGGGTGTCCACGTCCAACGGGAGGTTCCTGTAGAACTCGGTCACAGCAGTCCGGGCGCCGTGGTGGGCCTGCAGGACGAGCGCTCGTTGTTCTGTCTCCACTACCGAGAAGAAGCCCCCGTCGGCGCCCAGGATCGCAGCGCCCTCATGGACGAGTGTTTCGGCGACCTCGGCGACAGTGGCGGCTCCTGCCAGACGGACGGCCAGGGCGTGGAGCCGACCCATGGTCGCGCCGGTCTCGTGCGTGGCTGGGGGCTGAGCGGGATCGAGGGGTGGTTCCCGGCGGGAGGGATCCGAGGCTATGACCACCCCTGCAAGACCGGTGATGTGACCTTCGGTGGAGGTCGGGCCGCCGAGGCATTCGAGCCAATGGATGGACCCATCCGGCCACACGCATCGATGGACGAAATGCAACGATGATTCTGTTTCCATCGCTCGCCGGGCGAGATCCGTCACCAAGGCGCGATCGTCGGGATGGAGTCGGCTCGACCATCCCTCGAAGGTCTGCTCGAAGGTGCCAGGCGCGAGTCCAAAGAGCCTTTCGAGTTGCTCGTCCCACACAACCCGGCCAGTGGCCCGGTCCCAGGACCAGAAACCGGCGTCGACACCCGCCGAGCTGCTCGCCCGATCGCTGCCTGCGATCAAGTGGCAACCTGTTCGTCGATGGGAGACGAACGGAATCCCCCTACCGGCCTGCCCAAGTCGTTCGACCTTTCGCTACGGACTGTCATCGACTACGGCCGAGGCCGTAGGAAGCTATGTCGACAAGCATACGCTGGCTTGGAGCCGTGATGTCGATGACCAAGACCTCCTGGTTCACAGCTGACAGGTCGGACACCAGTAGGTGACTCGTTCTGGCGCTCCGAGAAAGTCGCCTGTGATCGCGGTCCGGCAGCGCAGGCAGGGCTCACCGTCGCGGCCGTAGACCCACAGTGAGGGAGACCGTCGTCCAGTGGTGTTGCGTTCGCCTCGCGCCCGATTCGGATACATGATCCGGCGGGCACGGCGGGCCAGTGCCCCGCGGGTGTCCATGTCGACCGTTGCCATCGGGCGGTCCGGGTGGAGCTTCTCGAGGAACAGGACCTCGGACTTGTAGACGTTTCCGATGCCGGCCATCACCCGTTGATCGAGCAGGAAATCGCTGACGGAGGCGTCGTCCGGATAGCGTGACGCCTGGGTTTCGAAGCGATCGAAGTCGAATTCGGGCGCGAGCACATCGGGTCCGAGATACTCCAGCCCCATTTCGACACGGAGGCGACGATCGATCTCCACAGTGGGCGCTGCCATCACGGCAACTCCTCCGACCTCTGTCCTGAGGCCCAAACGCAAGGCTCCTCGCTGGCGTCCCGTTGGAATCGCGGTCCCCGTCCGGACTCGGACATGGCCCGGCATGCCGAGGTGGACGTGGATCGTGGACCCGTCGTCGAGATCGATCAGTAGATGCTTGCCGAGGGTCCTCACGGCTGTGACCGTCGCCTGCTGCAGGGCAGCGGAATGCTTTCTCACCGCGGGCGCTGAACCGTCGACCTCCAGAATCGGACGTTCGACCAGGACCGGCCGCATGCGGCGGGCTGCCGCGGTGTACGAGTCACCTTCGGGCATGTGGGCTCCGCCACACCACTCCCCGTGTCGATGGCACGAATCCGACCTCGGAGAGCGGTCCACCCAGGTCCGTGGACATCACGCCTTGGCCATTCACCGTCTCGATCGAGAAACGACGGTGTCGGGCCGCCACGGAAGCTATGGCCTCTACCGTCTCGCTCGGGTCCACACCGTTCCACAGGTGGAGGTGACGTCCTCGGCTCTCTACGTAACCGACTAGCTCGCCGGAGTGGAGGATCACGTAGGTTCCGGCCGTGCGGGCCAACCGCACCTGCGAATCCGGCCAGGGGAGCGCGGCTCCGTACGGGTTGGCCGGGTCCGTGGAAGCCATCACCACCGTCCGCCCTTCCGGGGCGGCTCGAAGGCGGTCGACGGCGCCGGGTGTGGCGAACTGGGCACCTCCTTGGCCCTCCACGAAGTAGCCTCGGCGCACCTGCCCGGCTTCCTCCATCTGGGAAAAGACGGGGTACAGGCCGCTGAAACCGCCTCTGACCCCCTCGTGAGCCACGACCGAGCGGGTCACCACGCCGTGGCGTTGGAGGAGGATCGAGGCGAGGGCGGCAGAGCGTTCGGTGTCGGAGATCGTGCCGGCCGACAGGGTCGCGACCAGAGACCAGCGACCGGCTGCGTGTGGAGGGAACGACGACGGCAGATGCCGGGGACTGGAACGCCGGTTGCGGCGTCCCAGGAATGCCCTTAAGGGAGCCAACGTGTCGTTGGTCACCTCGCCGTTCCACACCAGATCCCAGAGGGCGGAGAGGACCTCTTCCGGATCTCCGATACCGGCGGCTGCATAGATGTCGGCGAAGAAGCTGGCGCCCCGATCCGCCAGATGCTCCCTGATCCGGGAGTGGGTGTCACCCTCGATGGGCTCGTTCCCGTCGAATCCATGTAAGTGGCCGATCGCGTTTCGGGGATAGATCGCCACCTTGCCGTCTCTCGGTCCGAGGGCACCCCGGCCGATCCAAACCAGCTCGCCTTCGAGCATCATCTGGTCGATCAGAGGTCCCGGCTCAGCGACCCGGGAGGAGAGCACATCGCGTTCCAGCGAGGAGGCGGGAATCTCATACCCCTGGATCTGCGCGATCGCCTCGGCCATGGCACTGCGCCCTCGGGCATCCGTGTCGAGGCGATGCCAGGCCGGCAGAAAGCGCCCGAGCGCAGCGGGCTCGGCCGGCTCGATCTCACCTCGCAAACGGGCAAGAGACCGCCGCTTGATGCGTCGCAACACGTCGTTGTCGACCCATTCGGTTCCGGTTCGCCCGGGCGTGAACGTTCCGCGTGAGACCCGACCTTCCCGTTCGAGCCGCTCCAGCACGGTGTCGACCACGGCCGGTGCCAGCCCCAGAGCGCCGGCCACGTCTGAGGACATGAATGGAGCGTGGGTCCGGGCGTAGCGTCCCACCACGTCACCGAGCGGATCGGGAACCGGTTCCAGGTAGACGTGGGCAACGCCCGGTGGCGGCTGGACGCCCAAGCCGTCTCGCAGCCGTGCCAGGTCTTCGACGGCGGCGTAGTGGCTCACTCCACCCAGGCGCACTTCTACCAAGCGTCGGGCGCTCACCAGGTCGTCGAGGACTCGTTCCAGTTGGAGGTCGCGGGTGCGCAGTCCGATGTCGTCGATAGTCAGGGGCCCCAAGTCACGGAGGAGATCGACGATCCCGTCCGGACGGGTCACGGCCCGTTCGGGAGTGAGACGCTGCAACTCCAATTCGACGGCGGCGATCTCGTCGATCGAGAGCAGCTCGCGCAACTCGCCCTCTCCCAGCAATTCACGTAGGAGATCGCGGTCGAGCGTGAGTGCTGTGGCCCGCCGCTCAGCGAGGGGAGTGTCGGCCTCGTACATGTAGGCGGCCACGAAGGCGAAGAGGAGCGAGGAGGCAAACGGCGACGCCGATGGAACCTCGACCTCGACCATCCGCAGTTTCCGTGATCGCAAGTCCGCGAGGACGTCGAGCAGAGAAGGCAGGTCGAAGTCGTCCTGCAGGATCTCCCGGTAGGTCTCGAGAACGATGGGGAAGGAGCCGAACTGCTTGGCCACCGACAGGAGGCCGGCGGCCCTTCTCCGCTGGAGCCACAACGGAGTGCGCGAGCCAGGGCGTCGCCGGGGTAGCAGGAGAGACCGCCCGGCCGCCTCTCGGAAGCGGGCGGCGAAGATGGCCGTGTCGGCGAGGTGATCCACCAGCAGGTCTTCCACCTCTTCGGGATCCAGCGCGAGATCGTCGGCCCCGGGGACTTCGTCGGAGTCGGGGAACCGGAGCGCGATCCCGTCGTCGGACCAAATGACGTCCACTTCGGTCCCGAACTTCGCCTGGAGGCGCTGGGTGAGCGCCATCGCCCAGGGAGCGTGGACCCGAGCACCGAGCGGGGAGAGGATCACCAGACGCCAGTCACCGATCTCGTCACGGAATCTCTCGACCACGATGGTGCGATCGTCGGGCAACGCCCCGGTCGTCTCCCGTTCCTCCTCCAGATAGGCGATCAAGTTCCCGGCCGCCCACTCGTCCAAGGAGTACTCCTCCATCAGCAGACGGCGCGCCTCGTCGGCGGGGAGCGCGGACAGCCGGCGGACGAAACTTCCGATCGCTCGTCCCATGTCCAGGCTTCGCCCGGCCATGTCTCCGTGCCAGAAGGGGACCTTCGGGGCGGGTTCGCCGGGGGCGGGGACGACCTCGACCCGATCGACCCCGATCTCGTTGATTCTCCAAGTCGAGGCGCCCAGCACGAACACGTCTCCCTGGCGGGATTCGTAGACCATTTCCTCGTCTAGTTCGCCCACGCGGGAGCCGTCGGGGAGCACGACGCGGTAGAGACCACGGTCCGGAATGGTGCCGGGGTTGGTGACTGCCAGTTGACGGGCACCGGGGCGGGCAGAGACGACACCGGTCGTGCGGTCCCAGTCCACCCGCGCCCGCAGCTCAGCGAAGAGATCGGATGGATATCGTCCGGCCAGCATGTCGAGGACCGAGTCGAAAGCGCTCCTCGGCAGTTCTGCATAAGGGGCTGCCCGGCGAGTCATCCGGAACAGGTCGTCGGCATTTCGATCTCCCACCACCACCTCGGCCACGATCTGCTGAGCCAGGACGTCGAGCGGGTTGCGGGGGATGGTGGTCGGTTCGACGTGTCCTCGCTCCATCTCGGATCCGACCACCGCACTGACCAGGAGATCGCCGCGATATTTGGGGAACAGCTTCGCCCGACTGATCGCGCCCACCTGATGGCCGGCGCGTCCGATGCGTTGCAACCCGGAGGTCACGGAGGTCGGTGCTTCGACCTGGATGACCAGGTCCACGGCCCCCATGTCGATTCCCAATTCCAGCGAGGAGGTGGCGACCACCGCTTTGAGGGCGCCTCGTTTGAGAGCCTCTTCGATCTCGACCCGTTGCTCCCGCGACACCGAACCGTGATGAGATCGGGCGATCTCTTCGCCGGCCAGTTGGTTGATCTCGGCACACAGGCGCTCGGCCAGGCGTCGGGAGTTGGCGAAGACGATCGTCGACCGGTGCGACTGGATGAGTTCGAGGAGGCGGGGATGCACCGCCGGCCAGATCGATTGCTGCCGGACTCGATCCGGATCCAATGGGTCGGGAGGTGCGGGCGCCGCCATGTCGGCGACCGGCACCACGATTTCGAGCTCCACCTGCCGTTCGCTCGGGACATCGACGATCGTGACCGGCCGTTCCCGTCGGTCGTCTCCATCGACTTCGGCGCCGCCCAAGAACGAAGCGATGGTCTCGAGTGGCCGCTGGGTCGCCGACAGCCCGATCCTCTGGACATCGGGTGCCACCTCTTCGAGACGTTCCAAGCTCAGAGCGAGGTGGGCGCCTCGTTTGGTCCCCGCCACTGCGTGGACCTCGTCGACGATCACCCAGCGAACGGACGCGAGAGCCGACCGCGCCTGAGAGGTGAGCATGAGATAGAGCGACTCGGGGGTGGTGATCAGGATGTCGGGTGGGGAGGCCAGCATCCGCCGGCGTTCGTCGGCCGGGGTGTCGCCGGTTCGAAGGAAGGTCGTCAGCTCAGGGAGTGGGTCGCCACCCAGGCGTTGTGATGCCTGTGCGATACCTGCCAGGGGCGCTCGGAGGTTGCGGTCGATGTCGTAGGCGAGGGCCTTGAGCGGAGAGACGTACAGCACCCGGCACCGTTCCGACTTGTCCGGCATCGGTTCGTGGAGCAGCCGGTCGATCGTCCAGAGGAATGCGGCCAGGGTCTTTCCCGAACCGGTCGGGGCATGGATGAGCGTGTGAGCGCCGGATTCGATCGCCTCCCAGCCGCCGATCTGGGCGGGTGTGGGCGAAGGGAAACTGGCCTCGAACCAGGCGCGCGTGGCAGGGGTGAATCGGGACAGAACGTCCATCGTCACCGAGGGTATTCGTCGCCACCGACAAGTGGTCCGGTGTTCAGTCCGAGCAAAGGCCCTCGTCGGAGGGAAGCCCGGCCAGGACCTTCTCGGAGATCTCGGCCAGAGCGAGCAGCTGATCCCGTGAGAGGTGGTCGATGAGAAAGCCTCTGACGTCGGCGACGTGGAGTGGGGCCGCCTCCTCGATGGCTCGCCGTCCCACGGGTGTCAGAACCACGTGGAGGCCTCGCCCGTCCGTCTCACAACTGCGACGTTCGACCAGGCCCCGCTTCTCCATGCGGCGGAGGTGGTGGGAGAGGCGGCTCTTCTCCCACCGCAGCGCCGTCCCCAGCTCGAACGCCCGGAGTCGGTCTTGGGGCGCTTCCGACAGGTGGACGAGCACTGCATAGTCGGAAAGGGAGAGGCCGGTAGCGCGCATCAGGCTCCGGTGGAGAGCCGTCTCCACCTGGTCAGCCATCGCTTGATATCCGCGCCAGGCACGGTCTTCCAACTCGTCGAGCCACCGAGCTTCTTCCATGCAAGGAAGAATAGCACAGAAGTAGTTGACATGTCTACCTGAATCCGGTAGATTCCGGTTGACACATCAACGTTATGGGGGCCTTCGGGTCCCGAGGATCCGACAGGAGGACAGGATGACCAGCGAGACACTTCAATCGACCGGCTTGGCTCTCAGCGAGCTGACCGGCACCTACGCCATCGACGCCAGCCACAGCCGTCTCGGCTTCGTGGCCCGCCACGCCATGGTTTCCAAGGTACGAGGCCACTTCGACGAGTTCGAAGGCACCCTGGAGCTCGACGGAGAGAACCCCGCCAACAGCAGTGGCCGGGTGACCATCCAGACGGCCTCGATCGACACCGGCAACGAGGATCGGGACAACCACCTCCGCAGCAACGATTTCTTCGCCATGGAGGAGTACCCGACGATCGAGTTCGTCTCGACTGCGGTCGAGCCGACGGACGACGAATCCGTCTACCGGGTCAAGGGTGACCTGACCATTCGAGGTGTCACCAAGCCCGTTGAGTTCGATGTCGAGTATCTGGGTGCCGCCATCGATCCCTGGGGCAACACCAGGGTCGGATTCGAAGGCTCCACCACGGTCAATCGCAAGGACTGGAACGTGAGCTGGAACGCCGCTCTCGAAGCGGGTGGCGTGCTCGTGTCCGAGAAGGTGACCCTCGAGTTCGAGATCGCTGCCGTCAAGCAGAACTGATCGAACGCCAACTGCCTGAGAGAGGCCGCCTACGGGCGGCCTCTCTTTTTTTTGTCTCGGACCGAATCTCGATCGGTGCTCGAAAAAGTTCGTAACGATCCGCGTCTCGCGGCGATTGCCCTGTCAGCTGATGCCAGAGAGTGGGAGAGCCCCTCTCGCGCCGGCTCCAGAGACGATGAGGCAGGGTTGATGGTCTGCACCTACAGAGGAAGGACACCTGGTGTCGTAGACGGTGCCCCGTCACCCGTGGCTTGCTGCCCCATCGGACCGGCTGCAGACGGAGTCGAGCGCGACATCGAGGGGATGCGGCATCTACAGCGCCGTGGAGGGTTTCTCCGAACCCCTCACCCGGAGAGATTCTCCACGGCCTAGATCCCGTTCTGTGGTCCGGGGCGATTGCCTGCACGTCTCCGGACCACAGAACGGCGCTATTCGTCAGCGCTTCTCCGGGCCCCTCCGATGCAGGTGGCCGACAGCCCCCGCCGCTTCCGGCAGCTTCACGTAGGTCGGACGTAGCTCGACCGGCTCGGCCTCGACCCGTGGCTTGCGGACTCGTAGGTTGATCACCTCGACGAACACCGAGAAGCCCATGGCGAAGTAGATGTAGCCCTTCGGTATGTGCAGGTCCCAGCCTTCCGCGACCAGGGACATACCGATCAGAAGCAAAAAGCTGAGTGCCAGTATCTTCACGGTGGGGTGACGGTTGACGAACCCGGCGATGGCTCCGGCGGAGAGCAGCATCACACCGATGGCGATCACCACGGCCGCGATCATCACGCCGATCTCGTCGGCCATTCCGACCGCAGTGATCACGGAATCGAGACTGAAGACCATGTCCAACAGCAGGACCTGGACGATGACCGAGGTGAACGACGCAACGGCGACCTCCATCTCGTGGGATTCCTCACCTTCGAGTTTCTCGTGGATCTCGAAGGTGGCCTTCCCCAGCAGGAACAGACCACCGAGGATCAGGATGATGTCACGTCCCGAGAATTCGTTGCCAACCACCTCGAACAGGGGCTCCGTGAGGCCGATCACCCAGCTGATGGCGAGCAGGAGCAGGATCCTCATCACCATCGCCAGACCGAGACCCACCGTCCGTGCTCGCGCTCGCTGCGACTCGGGCAGCTTGTCGGCGAGTATGGAGATGAAGATGATGTTGTCGATGCCGAGGACGATCTCCAGAACCGTCAGCGTGACGAGAGAGATCCAGATGTCGGGATTGGTGAGCCAGTCCATCCGGTAACGCTACCGGGCCACCCAGTCCCAGCCCGGCAACGATCCATTTACGTGAACCCGGGCTGACCCGTCGGTCTCAGGGACCGAACAAGGAGCCCCCGAGACTTCCTAGGAGCTCGTCGACCGTGTCGAGGAGGTCGTTGGTCGTCTCGTCGAGAGCTTCGGTCGTGTTCGACAACGTGTCGCCGACGGTTCCGGTGACATCTTCGACGAGGTCGGTCACGGCTTGGCCCGTTCCATTCACGGTCTCGGTCAGGTCGCCCGAGGTCAGCGCTCCGGTGACGGTGTTCAGGGCATCGCCGACCGCGGTTCCGGTTTGGTCGAGTGCGTCGACCACCGTTCCGGTGAGCGAACCGGCCAGATTGCCGACCGTGTCGAGTGTCCCTCCCGTCGCGTCGACTGTCTCGTCGATCAGATCCCCACCCCCAGAGCTCGAACTCGGCGGGGTCGAAGTGGGAGGTGGCGTCGCGGCGACCGACGACGTGACCGGAGCGTCCCCGCTGGCGGTCGGCGGGGAGGCGTCAGGTTCTTCAGTGGCCGGCTGGGCCGAGTCAGTCGGGACGATCGTCGTCGTGACCTGCTCGCCGGGTTGCTCCGCCTCTCCGCTCGCAGTCCCCGGGTCGTCGGATTCATCGGCCCCGGTGGTAGCCGGACGGTCCAGATCGGCTGGCCGAGGCTCCGATTCCTGCACGAGGCTGACCGGCTCCGGAGCCTCGGACACGTGATCTTGTCCGGCCACCGGAGTAGGAAGCGAGAGAGTCACGGCGGTCCCGATCGCCAGCAACGAAGCGGCCACCGCTCCGCCGCCGACCACCAAGCCGGGCGAAGTCGCCGTGGCGGCGCCTGCTGCTCCGCTCCCCGCCAGGGGTCGGAGCATCTTGCGCAGCCAGCGCAGCACGCTCTCGCCGAAGGCCAGGGGGACGAGACCGCGGAACCGCTTGTCGAGGACACCGCCGTTGTTCTCCAGATAGCTGCGGAGCTTGCCCAGAGCCCGCGACTGGGTCACCCGCACGTTGACGTGGGTCA
Organism: Acidimicrobiia bacterium; assembly: GCA_035304485.1. Classification (GTDB taxonomy): domain Bacteria; phylum Actinomycetota; class Acidimicrobiia; order Spongiisociales; family ZC4RG35; genus ZC4RG17. Next base: position 15,394 of record DATGPZ010000025.1, read on the forward strand.
CGCCGAGGCGCTGGGCGACCGTCTCGGTGCTCATCTCGTCCATCACTCGCATCGACACCACGTCGCGCTCGCGATCGGCCAGGATCGAGAGGGCGGCGGTGACCTCGGCGGCCGCGCCTTCCGCCCACAGCGGTTCGTCGGCCCCGCCGGTGGGGTCGACGCTTTCGGGCATGGTGTCGGTCAGCGTCTCGGGCCGCCGGTAGCGGCGGCGGTGATGATCCGCACACCTCCGATACGCCACGGTGAAGAGCCAGGCTCGGAAACGGTTCCAGTCCTCGTCCAAGTCGTCGAGTTGACGGAAGGCGGCATACATGACTTCTTGGGCGAGATCCTCGGGCTCACTCACCCCCTTGCGAGCCGCGTATCTGACCAGGATCGGTCGAAAGTACCGATCGATCTGTGCCCATGCCGAGGGATCCCCCGACCGAGCAGCGGAGATAACGACATCCTGGGAGATGTCGCCGCCGACGGTGTCCTGCATGCGTAGAGATTATGCCCTGGTTTTTCAGATGCGCCAGAGGGATTGCCTCAGACACCCGTGAATCGGGGTGGTCGCCGCTCACGCAGAGCTGTGATCGCCTCGTCCAGATCTCGAGAGTGGAGAAAGGACGAGTTCCAGAGTGCGACATGGTCGAGTGCCTGTTCGACCGTCATCTCGGCCCCCGCCCGAAGTACGGCTTTGGAACCCTGCACTGCCAGCGGGGAGTTGGCGGCGATCTGGGAGGCCAGGGCCCGGGCGGCGTCGAAGAGGCTGGACTGGTCCTCATAGACGTCGTTGACCAGGCCGATCTTCGCTGCCCGGGCTGCGTCTATGTCCTTGCCGGTGTAGACGAGCTCGGCGACGTGGCCGGGCGACAGGATCGACGGGAGCCGTTGGAGTGTGCCGACGTCCGCCACGATGGCGAGTTTCGTCTCTCTCACCGAGAACACGGCGTCGGCGGCGGCCAACCGGATGTCACATGCCGTGATGAGGTCGATGCCTGCTCCGAGGCAGTGGCCGTGGACCGCCGCAATCACTGGCTTGGTCGTGTCGGCGAAGGCGCTCATCGTGGCCTGGAGTCGCCTGATGGATCGGTAGAGGGCCATTCGCTGCTCTACCTCGGAACGGCCCTCCGGACGGAAGCCGGCCAGCATCTCGAGGTCGATTCCCACGGTGAAACAGGGGCCACGACCGGCGATCACCAGAGCTCTCACCTCGGGGTCCCGATCCAGGTCGGACACGGCGCTCGGAAGGTCGACCCATAGGTCATCCGACAGCGCATTCAGCTTGGCGGGCCGATTCAGCCACAGCCATCCGACCCCGTCGCGGCGCTCGACCTCGAGATGCTGATAACCCATTTCCGCAGCCTATCGGTCTCGACCGCTACTCGGCCGACCGGTAAGCCTCCCGCCACTTGACCCGGCCACCGAAGCGGAGCAGGCCCCCGGCGTAGACCCGGCCGGCCAAGCGGACCAGCAGGGCGATCGTGACCATCGTGATCAGGACGGCGGCTGTCATCTCCAGGGCGTTTATGTCGCCGATGGCTAGACGGATGGGAGCGACGTAGGGAGCCGAGAAAGGTATGTAGGTCCCGACCATCGCCACCGTGCCGTCCGGGTCGTTGAGGGCAGCGAAGCTGAACAGGTAACCGACCAACGCCACGATCGTCAGGGGACCGACCGCGTTCTGGGCGTCTTCCATGCGCGACACCAGGGAGCCGGCCGCTCCATAGAGGATGGCGTAGAGCAGGAACCCGAGGATGAACCAGCCGATCAGGGCAACGACGGAGTCGAAGGGCACCGCCGGAATCTCGACCGCGTTGGTGATGTAGATGGCGCCGAGACCGGCTGCCACGACCACCACGAGTTGAGCGAGGCCCAGCAGGCCGATGCCGATCAGCTTTCCGCCCAGGATGTGCCACGGCCGCAATGTCGACAACAGGACCTCGACCACCCGGTTGGTCTTCTCCTCGGTGACGCCAGAGAGCATCCAGGAGCCGTACATGAGGATGGCGGCGTACATCAGGACGAGCCCGGCGAAAGCGACCACGCCGCGTACGGCTTCGTCTTCCTCATCGGCGCCGGCGGTGCGCCGCATCTGGAGTGGATCGGTGGTGAGGATCCGGACCACTTCGGCCGCTTCTTCACCCGATTCCACCAGTTCCTGGACTCGCCGTGTCCCGGCAGCCCGCTGGAGGAGGGACTCGATGGCCGAACCGCCGAACGCGCCTCCCGGACCTGTCACGAGTTCAGTGCCGTCGACGAGGACGACGTCGACGTCGTCGTTCTCCAAGGCGGCTTCGGCGGATTCCAGGTCGTCGAAGGCGACCGTCTCGAACTCGTCGGGCTCGTCGTCGCCGGCCTCCTCGAGCGCGATCGCCTCGGCAGTGGCGACGATGTCCTCGCCGCCTTCGCCGACCAGCCCTATCTGATATGTGGTGGCTCCTCCCTGGAGAAGAGCGGGCACCACGAATGCCCCACCCAGGAGGATGACGATGAAGACGGTGCTGAACAGATAGCTCTTCGATCGTCCTCGCTCCCGCAGTTCGCGCTGTGCCACCAGCCAGACTGCTCGCCACCAGCTCATGCCACGGCCTCCCTGAATAGATCGGTGAGAGATGGGGTCGTGTAGACGAAGTGGCGGACGACACCACCCTTCTCCGCCTCTGCGAGGACCTGGCGGACATCGGTATCGGCGTCGATCGTCAGGACATGGCGACCGTCCACTACCTCCGCCGATCGCACTCCATCGAGGAGTGACAGAACGGAGTCGGCCGAACCCTCCATCTCGAGCTCCAGGTGACGGATGGGAGCTGCCGCTTTGAGCTGGGCGACGTTGCCCACCGCCACGATCTTGCCCTCGTTGATGATCGCGACGTCATCGCAGAGGTCTTCCACCAGGTCGAGCTGATGGGACGAGAACACGACCGCCTTGCCCTCCCGGGCCTGACCTCGCAGGATCTCGGCCATGGTGTCGACGCCGATCGGGTCGAGGCCAGACAGCGGCTCGTCCAGGACCATCAGGTCGGGGTCGTGCACGAGCGCAGCCGCCAGCTGGACTCGTTGCTGATTCCCGTGGGAGAGGGTCTCTGTGGGCGCGTCGCGGCGATCGGCCAAGCCGAGAGTCTCCAGCCACCGATCGGCGGCGGCGCTGGCGTCCCGGGTGGACATGCCGTGGATCTTGCCCATGTAGGTGAGCTGATCGTGTGCCTTCATCTTGGGGTACAGCCCGCGTTGTTCGGGCATGTATCCGAAGCGCATCCGGGTTTCGTGGGTTATCGGTTGCCCGTTCCACCGGACTTCGCCGGAATCGGGCCTGACCAGGCCGAACACGGCTCGCATGGTGGTGGTCTTGCCGGCTCCGTTCGGGCCCAAGAAGCCCATCATCCGGCCCGGCTTCACCTGGAACGTGCAACCGTCGAGTGCCACGACCTCCCCGTAGCGCTTGTGGAGGTCGATGATTTCCAGCATGTCATCAGGTTATGGGGGAGACCCGGCGACGGTCATCAGCCGCCGGTCGGAAAACCGCATCCCCCTCGCGGCGGATGCAGGGCGGACTCGCGCGCCATAGCCTGAGGATGTGAGTATCGACCGCTCTTCGATCAGATGGACCGACCTGCTCACCGCCGGTCTTCTCACCGTCCTGGCCCTACTGGCGGTGTCGATCAACCGGGCCGCCCTTCCCGAGTTCGAAGAGGGCCTCCAGTCTCAGGATCTCGCCCTGGTGGCGTTGGCCCTCTCGATGGCGTTTCGGCGTCGGGCACCCCTCACCGTCCTGGCCTTCGCCACCGTCACCTTCTCCGTGATCAGCCTCCTGCACATCCCGGAAGGAACCATTTCATCGATCGCGCTCTTCTTGGCACTGTTCTCGGCGGGCGCCTACAGCCATCACCGCATGCGGGACTGGGTGAGAGCAGCGGCGGTGGCGGTCTCCATGGGTGCTCTGGCATGGTTCATCTTCCGAGGGGACCAGGATCTGCCCGGCGGTTTCCTCCTGTATCAGACCTTCTCGCTGTTGTTGAACACTGCCTTCTTCGGTGTGGGCTGGTTGATGGGTGACCTGTGGCGCAAGCGAGCCGAGGACCGAGAGGAGCTGGCGCGGCGGGCCGAGATCCTCGAACGTCAACGGAACCAGTTGGCCGAACAGGCGGTGGCGGCCGAGCGACTCCGGATCGCACGCGAGCTGCACGATGTGGTAGCCCACCACGTGAGCCTGATGGGAGTCCAAGCGGGCGCCGCCCGGCGGATGATCCAGCGCGACCCCGCCAAGGTGGAAGAGATCCTCTCGGAGATCGAGGCGACGGGCCGCGAGGCGGTCGGTGAGATGGGACGGCTGGTGGGGTTCATCCGAGAGAAGGGGGAGTTGGAGAAGGGGGAGCCGGTGGCACCCCAGCCCACTCTGGACCGGCTCGACGCCCTGGTCGACCACATGCGCGCTGCCGGTCTCGAGATCACCGTCCATCGGGTCGGCCGAAGGCGCGACCTCGAACCGACCGTCGACCTGTCGGCGTTTCGAGTGGTCCAGGAGGCGCTCACCAACGCCTTGAAGCACGGGTCGAGGCCCGAGGTCGTCGTGGAGATCGGCTACCTCGTGGACGATCTCTCCATCCGCGTGCGCAATCCGGCTGACACTGTGCCCTCCAACGGGTCAGGTCGAGGCCTGCTCGGCATGCGGGAGAGAGTGGCGGTTTCCGGTGGCCGCATCCACACTGGCATGCGGCGAGGGTGGTTCGAGGTGGAAGCGCGGTTTCCCTACGCGGAGACATCGTGATCAGGGTCGTGCTGGCCGACGACCAGGACATGGTCCGGGCCGGGTTCCGGCTGATCCTCGAGAGCGTCGACGACATCGACGTCGTCGGCGAGGCGGCGGATGGGACCGAGGCCATCGGGGTGGCGTCCCGGGAGCGTCCCGATGTAGTCCTGATGGACGTCCAGATGCCGAGGCGGGACGGGTTGGCGGCGACCGGTGAGATCGTTGCCTCCCTCCCGGACACACGTGTCGTCATCCTGACCACATTCGAACGGGACGACTACGTCTTCCAGGCCCTGCGCCAGGGAGCCGCCGGTTTCATGCTCAAGAACGCCCCTCCCGAGGATCTCATCGAGGCCGTGCGCACCGTTGCCTCTGGCGACGCCCTGCTGGCTCCGTCGGTCACGCGACGCATCATCGAGGAGTTCTCCCGGCTGTCTCCCGTGGCGGCACCGCCCGAGCTCGAGCGGTTGACGGGTCGGGAGCGTGAGGTCCTCTTCCTGGTGGGGAGGGGACGGTCCAACAAGGAGATCGCCGAGGAGCTGTTCGTGGGCGAGGCGACGGTCAAGAGCCACGTTTCGTCGATTCTCACCAAGCTCGGGCTGAGGGATAGGGTCCATGCGGTCGTGTTCGCCTACGAGGCGGGAGTGGTCCGCCCGGGAGGTTCCTGACATGCGAAACGCCATCGCCCTGCTGGTCTCGACCCTTCTGCTGGTGGCTTGCAGCGGATCCGGTGACGATGGACCGGCAACGACCCGCCCACAATCGTCGACGTCCGTCCAGGACACGGCGACCACGGCCACCGCCCAGGACACGACCACGTCGGCTCCTGCGGAGTCCACCCCGCTGGATACCCGTATGGAGTGGGTGGCCGACGTGTTGACGGCCGGAGAGCTCGAGGAGAGCACATATCAGGCGACCTTCACCGGCGACTTCATCCAGGCGGTCTCCTATGACGAGTTCGTGGCGGTCGTCCAACAGATCTCGAGTGCCGGCGGTGCCTGGGAAGTGGCAGAGTTCGAGAGTCGGGACAACCTCTCTGGGGTAGCCGTCCTCGCCTCGAGCGGAGGCGAATCGGTGCGTGCCGATCTGACACTCGAAGCCACGCCGCCTTACCGGATCGCCGGGCTGCGCATGCAGCCGGCCGAGACTCCGACCTTGGACGACCCGCCCGGGGATCTCGACGAGGCCGCTTCGCGACTCGCCGAGTTGGGAGACCTCGAACTCGCCGTCATGGAGGCGGAAACCAGCGAATGTGCCCCGGTGTTCGAGGCGGGAGATGGTGGGGCCATGCCGATCGGATCTGCCTTCAAGCTGTATGTCCTGGGAGCAGTCGCCGACGCAGTCGAGGCGGGGGAGGTTTCCTGGAGCGAGGACGTCGCCATCACCGAGGAGCACCGATCGATTCCCACCGGAGTTCTCCAAGACGAAGAGGCAGGCGAGACCTTCTCCGTGCGGGAGATGGCCGAGACGATGATCGCCTTCTCCGACAACACCGGGACCGACCACCTCATCGGCCTCGTCGGCCGGGAGGCAGTCGAGTCGGCGTTCGAGAAGTACGGGATGGAGGAACCGGCCCTCAACATCCCCCTCATGGACACGATGGACTTCGCGGCCCTGAAGGTCGGACCCGCGTCCGGCCTGGCTACCCAGTGGCTGGATGCCGATGAAGAGGGACGTCGTCAGATCCTGGAACAGATCTCCGATATCTCGCCGGCCGACATCCCCCTCTTGGAGTTCGATCGACCCATCCATCCCGACACGATCGAGTGGTTCGCCACTCCTTCGGACGTGTGCCGGGTCCTCGTCCAACTCGTGGACCAGGGCGAGCCGATCACCCAGATCCTCTCGATCAACCCCGGGCTTCCCGACGAAGAAGGCGCCTTCGAGTACATCGCCTTCAAGGGTGGGTCCGAGCCCGGCTTGGTGGCGATGAACTGGCTGGTCGAGCGTCCGGACGGTCGCCGGTTCGTGGTTTCCGGATCGGTGGTGAATCCGGAAGGTCTGGATCAGCTCGAAGCCACTCTGCTGTTCGGAGCGGTGCGGGATCTAGTGGCGGGAATCTAGGGCAGTCACCCGTTCAGGCCTAGGCCGGACGGGAAGCTTCGTCCGACCCGTCATCGATCGAAGCGATGGACGCGTGGTCGGTGAGCGGGGTCCTCAGGCGCTCCAGGCCTGGTCCGTAGCGAGACTCCAGATCGGACCTGAAGTCGCCGTAGATCTGCTGGACATACATGTCGTGACGGATGTATCCCTTTACGACAGCAGCCCACATCGGGTCGTCGTGCCAGATCGCAGACCAGTCCTCGCCGGTGGGGGCCAGTGCCCAGAGCGTCCTGTTGGAATCGGCCACCGCTGCCAGGTGACGGGCTTGGTGTCGTGGATAGATGACACCCTCGGTACTCGCATGTTGGAGGCTTCGGCCTCGTTCCAGTCGAAAGGGTGGCGGACCGAAATGCAGGACGTCGAATCGGACTCCACGGAGATCCGCCTTCTCGACTGCATCGGCGAGAGGTGCTAGGTGGGCACTGTGTCCCGAGAGGTAGACATGCCTTTCGGCACCTTCGACGAGTTCCGTGGCTGATCTCCTGATCGCTTCCCAGCTCGAGAACCGACGGACGGCGACCATTTCACCTGCGTCCGTGCTGTTGGCCAGTTGGGCGAGATCCGACTCTGCCTCTTCGAGGCGGCTCTTGAACTTGCGCTCCAGCATGTCGAGGAGCTCGGACGGGGATGTTGGCGCAAACCGTGCCGGGTCGCTGTCGACTTGGAGAACAGCGCCCTTGTCGACCAGTCGACGCAGCGTCTCGTACACCTTCGGCTGCGGGATACCGGTGTGATTGGAGAGGGCATAGCCGGTTACCGCTTCGGGCAACTCGAGCAGGCCTATGTAGGCCCGAGCCTCGTACACGGAGAAGCCGAGGTCGGTGAGGCTTTCTACAGCAGGGGGCGTTTCACTCATGGGGTGGAGAGACAGTCGCTGATCGAATTCTCTACTCTAGTAGTTAGTCAGCTCGACGTGGCTCCCACCACCCGATCCACGAGTTCCTTCTTGGATACCTTGCCGAAGTTGGACAGGGGCAATTCGTCGAAGATCTCCAGGCGCTCGGGCAGCTTGAACTTTGCGAGGCCGTACGACATCAGGAACTCGCACAGCTCGTCGAATTGCAGTTCGGCGCCGGGCTTGAGGACGACGCAGGCGCACATCCTCTCACCCAAGCGCTCGTCGGGAACGGGTATACAGGCGACGTTGACCACCTTTGGATGCGAAAGGATGAGGTTCTCGACCTCCTCCGCCGAGATCTTCTCGCCACCCCGATTGATCAGGTCCTTGCGACGGCCGGCAACGACGTAGTTGCCGCTCGGGTGTTTGTACATGAGATCGCCTGAGCGGTAGAAGCCGTCCGGAGTGAAGGCTCTGCGGTTGTGATCCTCGGCTCTGAAGTAGCCCCGCAGTGTGTAGGGCCCGCGACAGATCATCTCTCCGACCTCTCCGTCGGATACCTCGTTGCCGTCTTCGTCGATCAGCTTCACCTCGTCATCGGGTGACGCCGGACGACCGCAGGTCTCGAGTCTGACCTCCTCGGGATCGTCGAGGCGGACGAACATCAGCAACCCCTCCGCCATCCCGAAGTTCTCCTGCACTGTGCAGTTCTCGAAGAGGGCCTCTGCCTTCGTCCTCACCTCCGGTTGGAGACGTTGACCCCCCGATTGGATCACTTTCACCGAGGAGAGGTCATAGGAGACGCTCTCGTCGGCGTTGATCCAGCTGATGATCAGAGCCGGTACGGCGTGGATATGGGTCACCTCTTCGCGCTCGATCAACTGGAAGACGTCGCTGGGTCTCGTCGAAGAAGAGATCACGACTCGACCCCCAGCCATCAGGAATCCTTGCAAGCCCGGACAAGCCAGGGGGAAGTTGTGAGCCATCGGCAAGACCAGCAGGAGTGTGTGGCCGGAGTCGATCTCACACACAGAAGCGGCCACTCTCGAGTTGTAGGAGTAGTCGTTGTGGGTTCTCGGGATCAGCTTCGGGATGCCCGTTGTACCACCCGAGAGTTGAAGGACTGCAGGATCGTCGGGATCGATGCGGTTGTCTTCGACGGCTGCGGACCATGCCGGGTCCGGTTCCTCCTCGAGCAGCCTCTGCAAGGAGACGAAGATGTCTCCTCGGCCCTTCGGTACCTCACCCAGCAGGATCCCGAATCGGAGGCTGTCGTTGGTGTCGGCGATTCTCTCGGTCATGTCGACGAAGCTGAAACTTCGGGTCTCAACGGGGGAGAAGATGGCCTTGGCATCGGTCATCTCGACGAACTGACCTATCTCCCGTTCTCGATGTGCCACCAGGGCGGCGACGGGGATTGCTCCTAATTTTTGGAGGGCGAAATACGTCTCGACGAACTCGATGCTGTTGGGCAGTTGCAGAACGACTATGTCGCGCCGTCTCAATCCCAGCCCGTACAGGTTCGCCGCCAGTCGCGAGGCACGCTGGCCGAGTTCGGAGTAGGTGCGGGTACGGCCATCCTCATCGACGAGGGCGATTCGATCGCCGAAGCGTTCGAAGACCTCCCAGAATTCGTCCGCCAGGCTGCGGTCCCGCCAATAGCCCTTCTGCCGCCACCGCTGGGCGAACTCTGGCGGGTGCGGGACGACACCAGGCAGCGGCATGTTGCCCACCCTATACCTGTTCAGGTCGTCGCCGAGTAGCCGCCATCGATCACCACGACCTCCCCGTTCACGAAGCGGTTGGCGGTGATCAGGCTCACCACCGTGTCTGCAACATCCTCCGGCGTGGCGCACCGACGGAGAGGGGTCCTTCGGGCCCGCCTCGCCATCAGGTCCTCGTAGTGGTCACCCAAGGCATGCTCCATCCACTCGCCTTCGAGCCAGCCCGGAGCGACGGCGTTCACCCGGATGTCCGGGCCCAGCGCGCCCGCCAGCGTTCGAGTCAGATTGACGACTGCCGCTTTGCTGGCTGCGTAGGGAAACGGCTGAGGTCCCGGCCTGAGGCCGACGATACTGGCCATGTTCACGATCGATGCGACCGGTGATTCGCGTAGGTGCGGAACGGCTGCCCGCGTCACCTGGAACAGGCCTCTCACGTTGACTGCGAAGACAGCATCCCAGTCCTCCATGGACAGTCCATCGAGGTCGTGTTGGGGCGTGTCGACCGTCCTGCCGGCGTTGTTGACGAGTGCGTCGAGGGACCCGAGTTGGGTCACCACCTCTCCGACCATCCGGCGTGCCGCTTCCTCATCGGACACATCCGCCTGGACGACCATCGCTCGCGCACCGAGTTCCTCGCACTTCTCGGCCGTCGTGCGGGCGCGATCCTCGCTCGACCGGTAGTTGACGGCCACGTCGAAGCCGGCACCGGCCAGGGCTACCGCACTGGCCGCGCCGATGCCGCGCGCCGCTCCGGTGACCAGAGCTACCGGGCGTTCCGATCCATCGTCGTTCACGTGTTACTCCTCGTGGTCGCTAGAGACCGAGCACCCGCTCGGCGTTGAGATGGAATACCTGTTCATAGACATCGTCGGAGTATCCGAGGTCTCGCCACTCCCGGAAGATGCGTTCATAGGGGAGTGAGGGGTAGTCGGATCCGAACATGATCTTGTCGCGGAGACGACTCCGAATGTCTGTCTTGAGCTGGCTCGGGAAGTACTTGGGTGCCCATCCTGAGAGCTCCCAGAAGACGTTTCCTTTGTGCAGGGCGACCGCAGTCATCTCATCCACCCACGGCCATCCCGGGTGGGCCGCCACGATGGTGAGATCGGGAAAGTCCGCCGCCAGAGTGTCGACGGCCATGGGATGGGCGTGGGCGATGCGCGATCCGAGACCACCGGCCACACCCGCTCCCATGCCGGTGGTGCCGACATCGATCATGACCGGAACACCCAGGGCGGAGATGGTCTCCCACAGCGGGTACAGCCGCTTGTCGTCGACCGAGTACCGCCCGACGATGGGGTGGAAGTGGAAGCCGAGGACTCCCAACTCGTTCACCGCCCGCTCGGCCTCCGCAATCGCGGTCTCGCCCTTCCATGGATCGACCGTCCCCCAGGCCTGCAGGATTCGCTTCGGATACTTGTCCCGGAGTTGGGCCACGTAGTCGTTCGAGCACGCCGGCGCATCGAAGATGCTTTCGATGTCGAGGGCCACGAGAACCGGCTCGACACCGGCCGCGTCGAAGTCGGCCAATACGTCCTCTTCCGACTTGCCCACCCATTCCTTGCCCCAGTACTCGCCCAGCGCGTCGGCAAAAGGGCCTTGGGAGTCGATCCAGACCTGGGTTCCCGGGTATGCGTGGAGGTCGATGACCCTCATGTCGAATCCGGCTGGCACTGATGGGCTCCTTTCGTTCCTCTCAAATCCTGACCGACTCAGATGCGCTCGAGCAGAATCGATTCGCCCTGCCCAACGCCGACGCACGCCGTAGCCAGACCTCTTCTGATGCTCGGATCGCGTCGCATGCGATGGGCAACGGTGGCGACGAGCCGGATACCGCTCATCCCCAGGGGATGACCCAGGGCGATCGCGCCTCCGTCGGGATTGACCTTCGAGAGCGGGATGGGCAGCTCCTCGAGCACCGCCAAGCACTGCGCCGCGAACGCCTCGTTGATCTCGACCGTGTCGAGCTCATTCAGGTCCCAGCCGGCTCGTTTCAGGGCCGTCTGGGTGGCGGGGACAGGACCGATCCCCATCTCGGAAGGGTCCACGCCGGCTTGTGCGGTGGAGACGATCCGGGCGAGAGGGGTCAGTCCCAAACGGTCGCAAGCTTCCGTCGAGGCGACCAGAACCGCTCCGGCCCCGTCGTTGAGTGACGAGGAGTTGCCTGCCGTCACGGTCCCGTCATCTCGAAACGCCGGCTTCAATCGATCGAGCGCCTCTCTGCTCGTATCGGGTCTCGGTCCTTCGTCTCTCTCGACCACTGTCGTTTGGCGTCGGATAGTCACCTCTACCGGCACCACGTGGTCTTCGTAGCGTCCTTCGTCCCACGCCTGCAGGGCTAGCCGGTGTGATCGAAGAGCGAAGTCGTCTTGGGCCTGGCGCGTGATCCCATAGCGATCGACGAGACGCTCTGCCGTCTCTCCCATCGGGATGGGGGGGTGCATGGCTGCCAGCACCGGGTTGACGAACCTCCAGCCGAGGGAGGTGTCCGCGATCTCGGGAGCGCCTCGCTTGAACGGCGCATCGGGCTTGGCCATTACGTATGGAGCCCGGCTCATGGATTCGACCCCGCCTGCGACTACCACTTCCGCTTCGCCGAGCTTGATGGATCGGTAGGCATGGGTGACGGCTGCCAGGCCCGAGGCGCAGAGTCGGTTGACCGTCAGGCCGGGTACGTGGTCCGGAAAACCAGCCAGGAGTAGGGCCATACGGGCGACGTTGCGATTGTCCTCGCCGGCTTGATTGGCGCATCCCGCTACCACTTCTTCGACCTCGGAGGGGTCCACACCGGCGCGTTCGACGACCGAGCGCAGGCTGTGAGCCAGTAGGTCATCTGGCCGCACGGAGGAGAGCAGTCCCCCGAGACGACCGATGGGAGTGCGAACGGCTTCGACGATCCAGGCTTCCCTCGGAGCGCTACTACCTACCATAGTTGGTAGTAAGTTAGTTGAGGCTGGGGCTCAGGGGCAAACCCTCATCCGCTGCCGCCCTGGATGAGGCCGTGGATCTCCCGGCGGTAGTTCTGGAACTCCTCCAGCGCCCGGGTTTCGACCTGGTCGCGGGGGCGGTCCAGCCGGACCTCGATCTCTCTGACGATTCGGGACGGGCGCCGGGACAACACGAGCACTCGGTCGGCCATGAAGATCGCTTCGTCGATGTCGTGGGTGACGAGCAATACGGCCAACTCGAGTTCATGGAAGATCTCGAGAGTCATGCGCTCGAGGGAAAGACGGGTCTGGGCGTCTACCGACGCGAACGGTTCGTCCATGAGTAGAAAGCGCGGCTCAGAGGCGATCGCCCGCGCGATCGCCACTCTCTGTTGCATGCCTCCGGAGAGCTGCCATGGAAAGGCATTTGGGACGTCCTCCAGATGGACCCGTTTCAGGGCCTGCATGGCCCGGTCCCTGCCTTCTTGTTTCGGCAGGTTGCGAAACGGAAACCGAACGTTTTCTAGAACCGTCAGCCAGGGAAACAGGCTTCGGTTGTATTCCTGGAATACCACCGATACCGAAGATGGGACCTCGCCAGTGACGTCCTCGCCGTCGTAGAGAACCGTCCCTTCGTCCGGAGTGGAGAGTCCCGTCAAACAACGCAGAAGGGTGGTCTTGCCACACCCCGAGGGGCCGACCAGCGCCACGAACTCGTGCGGACGTTGAACAAAATCCAGGCGTTCGATTGCTTGGGTGATCTGGCCGGACGGGCTGCGATACGCCTTGCGCAACCCAGTCACCTCGATCAAGTTCTCCGTCCGTCCAGTCATCGTGTGATTGCTCCTTCAGCGACCTTTCTGGCCTTCGTACCAAGCCAGCAGCCGGCGCTCCAAGGCTACGAAGCCCACCGTCATGAACCATCCCAGCACGCCCAAGACGATGATTCCCGCGAACATGTCCGCGAGGGCATACGTGCGTTGTGACTGGAGTATGAAGAAGCCGAGGCCCGAACTGGCCGCCACCATCTCACTGATGACCATCATGACGAGCGCGATCCCGAGGGCGGTGCGAAGCCCGGAGGCGATCATGGGCATGGCCGCCGGCAGTACCACTCGTCGCAAGGCCTGCCCACTGCTCAATCCGCTCACCCTCGCCACGTCCAGATAACCTCGATCCACCCGGAGGGTTCCATCGGTGGCACTCAGCAGCACCGGCCAGAACGCTCCCAGCCCGATCACGATCACTCGCATGGAATTCGTGGCGCCGAGTACCAGGACTGCTATCGGGAGCAAGGCGGGGGGCGGAATCGCCCGTAAGAACTCCAACAAGGGTCTGGTCCAGGGTTCGAGTGAACGAAAGTATCCGAGAACCACCCCTAGCGCTGCGCCGAGGACGGAACCCAGTATGAACCCGGCCAGAATCCGAAGCACGGAGGGCAGGACGTCTTCCACCAGGCGTGGGCCTGTGACGAATGCCCACGCTTCACCGAGGGCCACCGATACGGGTGGGATCAGTCCCGTCGAGCTCGAGCGACCGATCACCTCCCACATCAGCAGAGCGGCCCCAGCCGCCGAGTATCCAACGAGTAGGCGGGTAGCTCCCCAACGCAATCTCGGCCCACTGTGTCCACGTGTGGTCATCGGGTGCGCTCCGTCATCTCGTGCTGCCAACCAGCGAGACGCTTCTCCGCCCAACCCATCACCAGGTTCACCATGTATCCGAGGATCCCGGTCACGACGAGCGCGGCGAATGCTCCAGGAACGTTGCCGCCTTGTTGCATTCGACTCAGCTGGAATCCGAGGCCGGGGGCACCGGCGACGATTTGGGCGGCGATGGCCACCACGATGCCGATAGACGCAGCCGTGCGGATGCCGGTGAACACGGCCGGAAGCGCGGCGGGGGCTGTAACCTTCCACGCCCTTCCGAGATCAGACACGCCCATCACTTTGGCTGTGTCGTGGAACAGCGGGTCGACGTTGCGCACGCCGTAACGGGTGCTGAAGAGGATCGGCCAGATGCAAGCGAAGGCGATCAGGGACACTTGCATCGAGGTTTGGAGCCCGAAGAGAACTATCGCCACGGGGATGAGCGCTACGGCAGGGATAGGACGAATGAACTCTATGAGTACATGAGTCGCCGCATCCGCCCACCGAGAGACCCCGATCGCCGCACCCAGGGGCACCGCGACCAAGATGGCGGCAGCCAGACCCCGGGCCCACGCATCGACCGTGATCACCAGGGCGTCGGTCAGGTTTCCCGAGGCAGAGAAACCGTCGACCATGGCCCTTCCGATGTCGGTGATGCCCGGGGCTAGCCGTGAGGGCAGAACACCGAAGGTTCGGCCCAACTCCCACAGCAAGGTAGCTCCAGCTATACCGGCAACACCCTTGCCGAAACTCACCAGATGGCGTGCGACGTCGGCCCTACGGCCGACGTCCGCACTCATCTCGTCACTGGAAGCCATCGATGGGGATGTGGATGAGAGGGAGTCTCCCATCTCGAACGCTCAGTGAGACGCCTGTCACCTAGGGCCGATAGTAAGCCGCCTCGACGTCGAAGTCCTCGGATACGAGTCCTTCCGAGACGAGCACATCCATCCACTGACTCCAACTCTCGTCGTCGAATCCGGGACGGAAGGCGGGTAGTCGGATCTGGGCCGCCATCTCAGGGGGAATGGCAGTGAACTCTGAGATCACCTGCCGCACTGTGTCGGGGTTCTCTTCGGCGAAGGCCATGGCATTGTCCATTCCGCGGATGAATCGATCGACCACATCGGTGTTGGCGCTGATGAACTGCTCTGACGCCAACATGACGCTCTGTGCCAACTCGGGCTCCTGGCCTTCGCTGGCCGACATCAGGATCTGGCCGCCTTGGGCTTCGCTGAGAGTGGCGAATGGTTCGACTGCCAGAACGGCATCGACGTCTCCGGCTGCGACCGCCTCCGGCATCGCGGGGAACGGCAGTTCGGTGAATTCGATCGACGAGGTGTCCACCCCCTCCGAGCGCAACGCGTTCAGGAGGCTGAGGTGGGGGAGCTGATACAGGACGTCCACGGCCACCGTTCTGCCCGCCAGATCGGCCGGGGAGGAGATCCCGGAGTCGGGGTTGACGACGAGCTGGATGAAGTGGTCCTCGGGTTCGAGAGAATTCTTGCTGGCTGCCGCCACACCCTGGACGGCCAACCCGTTCTCACGCGCCACCATCACCGCAGGCGCATTCAGGAAGGCGAAGTCGATGTCACCGCTCAAGACCGACGGGATCATGCTCGGCGGTTCGGCTTCGGTGAGCGTTACGTCGAGTCCCTCAGCCTCGAAGAAGCCCTCGTTGACTCCGAGGTGCAGGGCAGCCGCGGCCGACACTGGAATGTAGGCCGCGTTCACGCTGATGAGCTCGTCCGCAGCCGTGTCTGCTGTCGTCTCGGAAGTCTCGTCTTCCTCTTCGGCCGGAGTCTGCGTGTCCGCGGTCGTCGATGCCGGTGCGGTCGAGGCGGGCGCGCCTTCGGTCGTTTCCGTGGCATCGTTGCCATCGCCACAGCCGGCGACCAACACGGCCAACACAAGCAGGGTCGTTAGAACCCTGAATCGTCTCGCCAGGGACTGCATGATCAGCGCCTCCTATTAACTACTCGCGTAGGGACGATAGGC
>DATGPZ010000026.1:0-5991 GCA_035304485.1 Acidimicrobiia bacterium
AGAAACCGGAGAACCTGACCGTGATGGGCGACTCGGCCGGTGGGGGGATGGCGCTGTCGTTGGTGCAGCAGGCGGTGGCCCGGGGCCACGCACAGCCCAGGCAGACCGTGTTGTTGTCTCCCTGGCTCGACCTGACGCTCCGAAATCCTTCGATTGCAGAGAGAGAGGTCGTCGATCCGGTGCTCGCGTCAGTCGGGCTGCGGGTGGCGGCCGGATGGTGGGCTGGGGGCGACGATCCCGCATCACCGGTCCTCAGCCCGATCAACGGCTCCCTGAAGGGGATCGGGCCCGTTCTCGTGGCGATCGGGACCGACGATCTCCTCCACCCCGACACCGTCGTCTTCCGGGATCGGGCCCGGGCCGCCGGCATCGACATCGAGTTCGTCGAGGAAGAAGGGGCCGCCCACCTCTTCATGTTGATGCCGATTCCCGAGGCGAAGCCGGTGATCGATCGCCTCGTCGAGCGTCTCCAGGGGTGAGCGGGTCGGTGCGGGGCTGGTCGGCTGGCGTCCCGAACGGGTCGAGTCGCTCAGACGGGCTGTAGCGGACGATGCGGGGGAGAGGGGGGCATCGCCCGGATCCGGTCACCGGGTCGGACGATCCCTTCACTCACCACTACTCCCATGATCCCGGCCTTGCGGATGAGATTCCCCTCGTCGTCCCGATCGAGGACCGCAGCCATGAGACCTCGTTGAAGGCCGTCCAGTTGCCGGCACGGATTGCGCAGGCCGGTCACCTCGACGATGGCGTCACCTCCGATGTGGAGGTGGGCGCCGGTCGGAAGCGAGAGCAGGTCGATATCCCGGGTCGTGATGTTCTCACCCATCTCGCCCGGTTCCACGCTGAATCCGGCGGCTCGAAGCTCGTCGAGCAACTCGGATTGGATCAAGTGCACTTGGCGAAGATTGGGCTGGGTCGGATCCTTGGCGACTCTGGACCGATGCTTGACGTACTCACCCAGGTGGGCGTCTCCTTCTACTCCGAGTCCTGCCAGGAGACGGATCGATGGACGGTGGTCCTTGCTGAAGGCGTGGCTCTCGTGCGAGGCGACGGCGGTGACAGTTGGTGGCATGGATCTGGTCGAGCGTAATGAGCCGCGCCCAGCCTCTCACTGCGTTGTGGCTCCTCGATCTCGTGGGTCGTCTTCGGATGGAGGTGATCTGCGAGCGGGGAAGGCAGTTTCGCCGTCGATCCGGACCGGCAGTTCTGGCGGCACGGCGAGATCGATGCCATGTGCGTGGAGCCGAGCGGCGATTCTCTCTTGAAGGTCGCTCAGCACCGGCCAGAGGTCGTCGTGGCGTACGGTCGGCTGGGCCTGGAACACCACCCTTCGGTCCCGAGTCGCAGCACCACGACTTCGGGTGGTGGCGTGTCGAGCACTCGTCCGTCTGCCGCCACCTCCGTGAGGATCAGGTCCCGCACCCGCGCCAAGTCCTCGCCATACGAGACCGTGATGTCGATCGGCGCCCAGTGGATTCCGGTCCGGGAGTGATTGACCACACCGGCGTTTTGAATGGCTCCATTCGGCAGCGAAGCCACCGAGTGGTCGAACTGGCGGACGACGGTGTTGAACAACTGGATGTCCTCCACCACCCCGCGAATCTCCATCGTCTCGATGTCGTCGCCCAGCTGGAAGGGGCGGAAGATGATGAAGATCTAGAGGGTTGTCGTGTTCACAGGCCTGCCTTGTCGACGGCATAGGTGGCCTGTTCGGTCGTGAACCCTTCGTATTCGAGCTGATCGATCAGACGGGAACGGGAGAATCCCGACAACTCCAGGTAGGCCTCGGCGGATTTCCAGGCCTGCTCGTTCCAGTCGACGATGAGCGAATCGACTCCGTAAGTCGCCTGCTCGGGAGTGAACCCTTCGTATTCGAGCTGATCGATGAGGCCTGAGCGAGAGAAGGCCATGTAGTCGAGGTATGCTTCCGCCGACTTCAGCGCTTGTGCGTTCCAATCGACATCCAGGCGGTCGACGGCCGTGGTGGCTTCGGATGTCGAGTACCCCTCGTATTCGAGCTGATTGATCAAGCCGTCGCGGGAGAACGCTGTGAAAGCGAGGTAGGCCTCAGCCGATCTGATGGCGTTTTCTTCAGCCCGAGTGAATTGGCTCTCGGTGGTTGTAGTCGTCGAGGCGGTTGTGGTGGTGGTGGTGGGTGGCGCCGTTGAGGTCGTTGTCGATGTCGAGGTCGTCGTTGTGACACCCGCTTCTGCAAGGGCGTCCTCAACCTCGTCCTCCGTTGCCGGCGGGGCAGCGCTCTCAGGGCTCTCTTGTAGAGTCGTTGTCGGTTGGACCTTGGTTGTCGTCGGTGATTCGACCGTGGTTGGCGTCGCCGCAGTGGCCTCGACGTTTTCGTCCGGATCACCGCCCAAGGCGGCAGCGATGACGATCAATGCCCCGAATCCAATGGCGAGCTTGCCGAGCAGTGAGCGGTTCTTCCACCATCCCAGTGGGTCCCGTGACTCGGTCGTGTGGTCGGGTTCTCTCAATGTGATGCTCCGATGTCGATTTGGTCGCCAAGCTCCACCGCTATTCGAGGAGGCTTGACCCCTGCAGGTGCAACGTTGGGAATGACCCGTGGGGGAGTCCACGATGCGGTGCGCGGGCTATTGCACTTCGGCTCGGGGAACAACATCCTTGAACGGGATGGGTCGTTCGCCCCTGGCCGAGGTGTCTCTCAGTCCTTGAATCAACCGGCGTCCAAGTTGGAGTGGCCGGAGTTCGCTGGCTCCTCCTGCGGTTGCCGTACACCCGGCGATGAACCGGCATTGCCTGATTTCGATCACACCTCCGGGTGAGTTGCTGTGTCCCGCCGGGGTGATGACAGGAGCGGCATCCATCCATATCTGACCCGGCGGCTCTGTCGCTGGTGATGTCTGCCCTTTTCACACCGGCGTGCTTGTCGCCATCTGTGGGAGCTGAGAGGGAGCCGTGTCGCTCCGCAAGCCATCACGTTCGCCGTCTCGGTGGGCTGGCGCTGTGGACCTTGGGTGGTCATGGATCGGTTCCCCAGCCGCCCCCGCTTCGAGGCGGTGTTGGCGACGGTCATACCGGGATTGCATGGTGCCACGATCCTCCTCCTCCCACCGATGCTGAGGAGTCGAGGCGCGGGAGTCCCCTACGAATAGCGACGTTCGAGATCTTCGAGGTAGGCGGTTGCCGCCGCCGCGTTGTGGCGACGCCAGAGTTCGACCGGATCGCCGGCTTCCGCTCCGTTGAGAGCGCTCAGGGTCGGTTCGAGGGCGCGGCGCTGGCTCCGGATCAAATCGAGCGGTGATCTCGAGGAGCGACGAAGCAGGGCGAGCTTGAGGAGGAACTCGATGCGGAGATCGCGGACATGACTGACGGGGTGAGCGAGCCACTGATCGAGGAGGCGGCGGCCGGGCCGGGTGATGCGATGGATGACCCGGTTGGGCCCGGCGTCGCCCTTCTCGGTGGAGATCGGTTCAGCACAGCCGGCCTCGACGAGTCGGTCCAGGGCTCGATAGACCAGGGGCCGGCGGACCGTCAGCACCCGCCCCAGTCCCCCTTCTGGTGCCAGCTCCTTGGAGACGGCAAAACCGTGGCTTGGCCCTTCGGCCAGGATGCCGAGGACGGCGTATTCGGTGGTCGAAAGACGCGCTGTGGGAGTGGTGTCTCGCGGCATGCTCGACTCTCAGGTTGCAGGCACCGTTCGAGCCTCCATATTCTCACTGCTACCCGTCAGTAGTCACATTGAGAATATTGGAGAGATGGAGATCAGGTCCACTTCGGTCGCGATGCTGCTCGTCGTGCTGACCACGGCTGCATGTGGCGGGCCGAAAGCCGCACCGATCGGTGCGGGTTCTGAGGGTGAGGTTCTGGTGTCCGCGGCGGCCTCGTTGTCCGAGGCGTTTGCGGTCGTCGAGGCCGAGTTCGAAGCCGCCAATCCAGGTGTGGATGTGATCCTGAATCTGGGTCCGAGCTCGGGGCTCCGAGAACAGATCCTCGAGGGTGCGCCTGCCGACGTCTATGCCTCCGCCAACACCTCGAACATGGACCAGCTGGCCGAGGCCGGTGAGGTGGACGGGCAACCGCGCATCTTCGTCCGCAACTTCCTCCAGATCGCCGTTCCGCCGGGAAATCCGGCCGACGTCGCCGGCTTGGAGGACTTCGGACGAGATGAGCTGTTGATCGGGCTGTGTGCCGAGGATGTCCCTTGCGGCGACTTCGCCCGGCGAGCTCTGGAGAAGGCGGGAGTGACGCCGGCGATCGACACGAACGAGACCGACGTCGAGGCCCTCCGCACGAAGATCGAGGAGGGGGAGCTAGACGCCGGGATAACCTACGTCACGGACGTGGCCTCCGCAGACGGAGCCGTGGAGGGGATCGACATCCCGGAGGATCAGAACGTGGTGGCCGAGTATCCGATCGCTGTCCTCGCCAACGCACCGAACCCCGAGGCGGCGACCGCCTTCGTCGATTTCGTTGTCTCTCCGGAAGGTCAGGCGATCATGACCAGCTACGGGTTCGTCTCACCTTGACTTCCCCGCAGATCCGTCGACGCCGCGCCATTGAACGGCCGCCGGCACTGCTCGTGGCTCTCGGATCCTTGGGCTTGGCTCTTTTCCTACTGCCCTTCGCAGGTTTGGTCGGGCGGCTGCCCTGGTCGAACCTGCTGGAGTTGCTGTCGAGTGATGTGGTCACCGATGCCCTCCGGCTGTCGCTGATCACGTCGATTTCTGCGACAGCGATCGCCCTCGTCCTCGGGATCCCTTTGGCTTGGCTCTTGGCGAGGGTCGACTTCCCCGGTCGGTCGTTGGTTCGCGGCGTGGTGACCTTGCCGCTCGTCCTGCCGCCTGTCGTCGGCGGCGCCGCGCTTCTGTTCGCCCTGGGTCGCCGCGGCCTCGTCGGCCAGCCACTGGAAGAAATCACCGGCCTGGTCCTGCCGTTTTCGACATGGGGCGCGATCCTCGCCACCACATTCGTCGCCATGCCGTTCCTCGTTATCACCGTGGAGGCGGCCCTGCGCAACCTGGACCGCCGCTATGAGGGCGCCGCCGCCACTCTGGGAGCGAGGAAGTGGACGGTGCTGCGCCGGGTCACTCTGCCGATGATCGCCCCATCGCTCGTGGCGGGAATCGTCCTCACCTGGGCCCGAGCCTTCGGCGAATTCGGAGCCACGATCACCTTCGCCGGAAACCTCCAGGGGCGCACCCAGACCCTGCCCCTCGCTGTCTTCGTCGCCCTCGAGAGTGAACGGGACTTGGCGGTGGCGATCAGCTTCGTGATGGTTCTGGTGTCGCTGGTCGTGTTGATCGCGCTGCGGGACCGCTGGTGGAAAGCGCTTTGACGACCGACGGACTCCATGTAGACGTCACGGTCCGGAGGTCGGAAGCTTTCCGCCTGGAGCTGAGTCTCGAGGTCCCGCCCGGGGTGACGGCGGCTCTGCTCGGTCCCAATGGGGCAGGCAAGTCGACTGCGGTCGCCACCATCGCGGGACTCTTGCCGGCGGACCGGGGATCAGTGGCGTTGAACGGTGTGATCCTGGACGATCCGGTGAGGGACGTGTTCGTTCCCGCGGAGGAACGCAACATCGGCGTCGTCTTCCAAGACTACCTCCTCTTCCCTCATCTCTCCGTGCTCGAGAACGTCGCCTTCGGCTTGCGTGCCCGCAGCCTTTCCCGGCAAGAGGCGCGCGACCGTGCCCGACGGTGGCTCGCCCATCTGGGGCTGGGTGGATTGGAGGGACGCAAACCAGGTGATCTCTCGGGTGGACAGGCGCAGAGGGTCGCCCTGGCCCGCGCCTTGGTTGGCGAGCCCGACCTGCTGCTCCTCGACGAGCCGCTGTCGGCTCTCGACGTCACGACCAGAACGGAGCTGAGACATACCCTGGCGGAGCACCTCGCGAACTTCGCCGGTCCCCGGCTGTTGATCACCCACGACCCCACCGAGGCCTTCCTCCTCGCCGACGAGATCCACGTCCTCGAGGGTGGTGTCGTCACCCAGCACGGGACCGCCGACGACATCCGG
>DATGPZ010000027.1:0-5254 GCA_035304485.1 Acidimicrobiia bacterium
CGGCGGCCCGTCTGGGTCTCGGCGGCTTCGACGGCGAGCCGGTCGGCCAGGTCGTTCCATCGATCACCCGAATGGCCCTTCACCCATCGGAATCCGATGTCCCGTCGCCTCACCTCCTCCACCAACGGCTCCCATAGGTCCCGGTTGGCGACCGGTTGCTTTTGGCTGTTCACCCAGCCGCGCGCCAGCCAGCCTTCCCACCACCGATCACGGAAGCAGTTCACGACATAGGTCGAATCCGAAACCACATCGAGAGGGCCTTCGAGGGTGCGGACTGCGTCGAGTGCCGCCGACAGTTCCATCCTCTGGTTGGTCGTTCGCGCCTCCGCTCCGGAGGCGAACGGACCGTCGGGCACGATCCAGGCCCATCCTCCCGGGCCTGGATTGCCCAGGCAGGCGCCGTCGGTGTAAACGGTGATTCGGTCGGTCACGGCCACGATGATCGCACGCCGGGAGCAGTTCGCCGACCGTAATGTGTCGCCATGATCGATATCCGTCGAGCCGCCCCTGCGGACCTCGCCGCCGTGGTGGACCTCCACGCCCGGTTCTGTGAAGCGGACGGACACATTTTCTCGGCCGATGTGGCCACCCGGGCGTTCACGCCGTTGCTGGCGGACGACAGCCACGGTGTCGTCTGGCTGGTCGACCACCCGTCCGCTCGCGGATATGCGGTCGTCACGTGGGGTTGGAGCATCGAATCGGGTGGCAGGGATGCTCTCGTCGACGAGATCTATGCCGAGCCGACCGGCACCGGAGTAGGGCGGGCCCTGATGGAACGGCTCTTGGCCGACACGGAGGAACGCGGGATCCGTTCGGTTTTCCTCGAGACCGAGGTCGGCAACGAATCGGCGCGCCGCTTCTATCGGCGCTTGGGGTTCGAGAGCGACGACTCGGTGTGGATGATCCGCCGCCTGTGACCGCGCGGGGTCACTGAGCTCTGATCCGACGTCTATGAGCCGCGACGTTCTGCCGATTGCGGCATCCGTCGGAACAGTGGCGCCGTGAACGGTTGCGTGAGGTGTCGACGAAGACGTCCTCGCAGCCGTCGGCTTGGCACACCCCCAATCGGTCGGGGCCGTCCTCGACCATCACGGCCGCCAAGCCCATCGCCGTCACCACTGCCAGCCAATCGACGAGATCACCCTTCGGATCCTCGAAATGGAGGTGGGGCATGGGGTCATCGCGAGAGAGGCTGGGAGCGGCACCATGATCCGCCAGGATCCGGTTGATCTCCGCTGCTGCGCCGGCCGGATCGGGGGCATCGAACACGGCCCGAAGGCGGCTGCGCAGCTTGCGGACCGCGTCCAGATCCACGCCGTCGGTTTCTGGAGCGGCCGTCGCCCATCCACCGGCGTGCTCGACGATCAGCCTCTGAACGTCTTCGGCGGATTCGAGGCTTTCGGTGCCCGTGGGCAATCCGTAGCTGTTGACCAGTGCCGTGGCCAGTTCCGCCGGCTCGGCGCTGTAATCGGCAATAAGCATTTGACCACTTACGACGGCGGCAGTACTGTAATCAGTGTAGTGAAGGATGCTACTTACAGCAATGCTGGAGGTGGAGACCGATGATGGCTGTCTACTGCGAGGACCTGAACAAGAGAGTTCTGCTGGCGATGGGATCGGTGGTAGCCGTTCACGGGGACGAGGGCGCCATCCGGGTGCACTATCGATGCGTCTGCGGGCGCCAGGGTGAGTTGATCACGGGTCGCCACCTCAGGTCCTCCAGC
This sequence comes from Acidimicrobiia bacterium, assembly GCA_035304485.1. Classification (GTDB taxonomy): domain Bacteria; phylum Actinomycetota; class Acidimicrobiia; order Spongiisociales; family ZC4RG35; genus ZC4RG17. The sequence continues at coordinate 1,725 of DATGPZ010000027.1, forward strand.
CGTCATCTCCCGTCCTGAGGGTCATCGCCACTCTTTGACTTCATCGGCCCGGCTACCGTCCTGGGCATGGCCAAGATCCACGGTGGACAGATCATCGCCCGGGCTCTCAAAGCCGAAGGCGTGGACACACTCTTCACGCTCACCGGGGGCCACATCGTCCCGATCCTGGACGGATGTGTCCAGGAGGGAATCCGGGTAGTCGACGTACGTCACGAGCAAGCGGCCGTCCATGCCGCCGAGGCATATGGACGTCTCACCGGGCGCATGGGAGTCGCCGCGGTCACCGCTGGGCCAGGCGTGACCGACGCCGTCACCGGCGTGGCGAACGCCTTCTATTCGGGCACGCCGCTTCTCCTCCTGGGAGGCCGCCACCTCACCCGCCAGGAGCTGATGGGCGGTCTCCAGGAGATGGACCATCCCCGTCTGTTCCACTCGATCACCGCCTGGTCGTACACCGCCTGGCAACTCGACCGCCTCCCCGCCTACATCGCCACCGCCGCCCGTCGCGCCTTCGAGGGTCGAGGGGGCCCGGTGTTCCTCGACGTGCCGATGGACGTACAGTTCGACATGGTCGACGAAGGGGCGATCGACTTCCCGACTCACTACCGCCCGCGGGTCGGTCGGGGAGTGGACGAGGCCACCTTGGACGAGATGGTCGAGCATCTGTCCGGTGCCGAACGCCCCATGATCTTCGCCGGCGCCGGATCGCGCCCGGGAGACGAGAACGGCCTTCCGGCTTTGGCCGAGGCTCTGGGTGCGCCCACCTATCTCAACAGTCGAGCACGCGGGTCCCTGCCCTACGGGCATCCTCTGCTCGGCAACCACACGCGCTCCCAGGCGATGGCGGAAGCGGACGTAGTACTGGCACTGGGAGTCGACTGGGATTTCCGCACCGGTTACGGGCAGAAGATCGCGCCCGATGCTTTCGTCATCCAGATCGATGCCGACGCCGACAAGGTGGGATGGAACCGACCCGCCCACCTGGGTGTGGTGGCCGATCCCGCGACGGTGGTGAACCAGCTCACGGCCCGGCTGGTCGACATCGGCACCGGCGAGACGGGACAGTGGGCCGAGGGCGTCTTGGCGGCTGACCGACAGAAGCAGGGGGAGTTCGAGGCGCAAGCAGACGATGATTCGTCGCCCGTGGCCCCTCAGAGATTCGCCCGGGACGTAGCCGCATTCTTCGGAACAGATGCCATCGTGGCCGTTGACGGAGGCGACATCGTCTCGACCACAGCCCGCTGGTTGCAGGTGTCTCATCCCGGCCACGTCCTCGATCCCGGCCCTTTCGGCACCCTGGGTACGGGAGCCCCATATGCCATCGCCGCCAAGTTGGCTTTCCCCGACCGACGGGTCGGGATCGTCTACGGCGATGGTGCGTTCGGCTTCAACGGGTTCGAATACGACACGATGGTCCGGCTGGGCCTACCGGTGGTCGGCGTCCTCGGCAACGACGGTGTTTGGAACAACATCAAGACCTTCCACCGGTTCAGCTTCCCCGACCGGCTGGTAGCGACCGATCTGGGCAGGCGGCCGTATCACGCGATGGTGACGGCCCTGGGCGGTCACGGTGAGTTGGTGCTCGACCCCAACGAACTGGGACCTGCTTTGAAACGAGCCGATGCGTCGGGTTTGCCGGCCCTGGTCGACGTGCACATCGCAGAGACCATGAGGATGTCCTCCAACTACAGCCAGTAGTCAGATGGCCGCTCCCTATCACTTCGTCACGCGGTTCCGGATGGGTACAGATCGCAAGCGAGTGTGGGATGCCATGGTGGATGTGGAGGCTTGGCCCGGGTGGTGGCGGTGGCTGCTCGACGTTCGGGTGGTCGAAGAAGGCGACGAGTTGGGTGTGGGCTCGGTGTTCCGCCAGCAGATAACCAGCCCGCTCCGGTACGGCTTCGTCTGGGACGTGGAGATCGCTTCCGTGGAAGAAGGAGCGAGGGTCGACCTCGCCTCCTACGGTGCCCTAGAAGGCCGGGGGCGGTTCGTCCTCGCATCGGTTCCCGACGGGACCGAGGTGGCGTTCATCTGGCTGGTACGGACGGGCAAGCGCTGGATGAACGTGCTGGAGCCGATCGCCCGCCCCGTGTTCACCTGGAGCCACGACCGGCTGATGGACGACTTCGCCCGCGGCTTGGCCGCCACCTTGGATTGCCGGCTCGTGTGGATCAGGCACGAATCGCTCGATCCGGGCGAGCCGGGATTCTTCGAGATGCCGGCTGCTACCGCTTGATCAGAAGGCGATCACCGAAGCCAGACCGGCAACGACGGCGTAGATGGCGAAGGGGATCAACCCGACCCGGCGCATCGCCGCCAGGAGGAGGGAGATGGCGGCATAACCGGAGACCGCCGCCACCGCCATGCCCACCCACAAGGACGCGTCGAAGGTCCCGGACTCGGAGACCTGGAGCAACGAGATCAGCCCGCCGCCGGCGATGGTCGGGATTCCGAGGAGGAACGAGTAGCGAGCCGCCTCGACCGGAGTGAAAGCCCGCATGGTGCCTGCCACGATCGTTGAGCCCGACCGACTGATGCCCGGAATCAGAGCCAGCGCCTGGGCCAGACCCACCGCGACTGCGTCGAGCGGCTTTCCCGTCTCCAGCCGGCGCTGACCGAATGGGATGCGGCTGCCGACGAACAGGATCACCCCGGTGACGATCAGAGCTATCCCGACCAAGGCGGGATCGTCTTGCAGACGCTCCAACGGGCCCGAGAGTGGGAGCCCGATCAACGCCGGGATCGTCCCGAGGCCGATCAGTAGCCAGAGCCGGCGAGCTTCCGGATCGGTCCGGAAACGGAACATCCGAGCGATATCCGAGCGAAAGTAGGCGACCACTGCCACCAGGGTCCCGAGGTGCAGGACGGCCGAGACCGCCAGCGAAGGCTCCTCCAGATCCAGGCCCATCAGGCTCAGAAAAGCGGGCACCAGGACGAGATGTCCCGAGGATGAGATCGGCAGGAATTCGGTCAGACCCTGTACGAGGCCCCAAAGGATGGCGGAGAGCACGGGACGACACGTTACCGACCGACGGAACCAACCCCGACAACGAGTTCACCCCGGGCACTGGCGGCGGCGGCAGGCGCCACCCATTCTGGCGGGACGGCCAATGTTCCGGACCGGTCATCGAGCGGATCGGATCCGGCGCCGGTCACGACCATGGCCGGGAATTCGAGTGGCGGCTTGTCGAGTTCGAGGATCACGCCAGTCGCCGGGGATCCGGGCCCGGCCCCTCCTGGGATGGGAGCCTCGACGACGATCCAACCCTCGGGAACCGACACGTCGGTGATCATCGAGCTCACCAGAGGATCACCGGCGGCGAGATCGGTGGCCGCGAACCCCTCGGGCTCGACCGTCTCCACGGCACCGGCCGGGACACGTCGTTTCTCGACGTGGTGTGCTTGGAGCTGGGTGCCAACGGGAACGTCTTCGACCAGCACGGAGATGACAGTGGTAGGCGGAGGTGACAGCTCCGACCACAGCGCGATCGACACCAGAACGGCGGCCGCCAGCCATCTGAGCACGGGTG
>DATGPZ010000028.1:0-4791 GCA_035304485.1 Acidimicrobiia bacterium
CGGATCCTCCTCCCGGGTGTCGGAGGGGCAGTCATGTCATCGTGTCCCGGCGAAGCCACCGATCACGATCGCCAACGCCGCCAGCAGCAGCACCTGGGGAGTCGGGGCGGGGCTTCCGCCCCGGATCGAAGTCACCACGACGGCCAGGGCGATGCCGAGCGCCGCCAGGGCCCCGTGGAAGAACTCGGAAGTGGGCGCCCGGCGCCCAGCCACCAAGCCACCGACCGCAAAGCCGGCCAGGGTCCCGAAGGTGACGGCCGCTCCCGCCGGATCGTCGACCCCGATGGCGGACAGGATCAACCACAGGATCAGGGCGGCCAAACCCAGGCCGAGAGCGCCCAGCCCGACCCCCCAGAGCACCGCGCTCCACCTGACCGACGCCAACATTGCCACCTCCACGAAGCATGACGACTGTAGATTCGGCGCCCCTTCGAAGAAAAAGAGGAGTGATTCCTGTGCAGATGAAGAGGTACGCCGCCGAGCTGGTCGGGACATTCATCCTGGTGATGGTCGGTTCGATGACGATTCTCTCGGCGGTCGAAACCCGGCTGGTGATGGTGCCGTTCGGTTTCGGTCTCGGGCTCCTGGCCGCCATCTACGCCGTCGGCCACGTATCGGGTGGTCATTTCAACCCGGCCGTGACCCTGGCCATGTACCTGGACAACCGGACCGACGCCCGGGACCTGGTCGGTTACTGGATCTCCCAGTTCGTCGGCGCCATCCTCGCTTCGTTGGTGCTGCTGCTCGTGAGCAACCAGACCGCGGTGGCCGAGACCACGACTTCGTACCTGACCCTGCCACTCGGAATCACATCCGAGCTCGTCCTCACGACGGTGTTCGTGTTGGTGGTGCTCGCTTCCACGCGCACGGCACCGGCTACGGCCGGCATCGCCATATCCCTCACGCTGGTAGCCGTCCATTTCGCGGGAATCCCCTTCTCGGGATCGTCGGTCAACCCGGCCCGGTCCCTGGCTCCTGCTCTCGTCGGTGGCAGGCTCGGTGGGCTGTGGGTGTATCTGGTGATGCCGCTGGTCGGTGGCGTCGTGGCGTGGGGATTGTGGCAGTTCTTCCAGCCGGAGGACCAAGCCGAGGTGGCCGAAGAGGCGGCGGAACCCGAGGTCGGGGGGACCGGGTTGCCCGAGCCGGGCAGTGTTCCCGCCACAGAGCGGGCCGACGCCGACTGAGTCGATCACACGCCTCATCTCTTTGGGGCGTGATCGGTCGCCTCCCTTACACTTCTCCGGATGGATTGGCCCAGCCTGCTGCAGCATCTGACGGGAAGCGGTGACCTCACCCGGAGTCAGGCACGCGAAGCCATGGACGAGATCATGGCCGGACGCGCCGATCCGGCCCAGGTAGCCGCCTTGGTCATGGCGCTTCGCGTCAAGGGGGAGACGGCGGAGGAGATGACGGGCCTGGTGGAGGGTCTGCGGGAGGCAGCCGTCCGGGTGGAGATCGAGGACGACGGGCATCTGGTCGACATCGTCGGCACCGGTGGTGACCGCTCGTCCACTTTCAACATCTCGACCACGGCCGCCCTGATCGCGGCGGGGGCCGGCGCCCGGGTGGCCAAGCACGGAAACCGGGCGGTGTCGGGCCGCTGCGGGTCCGCCGATGTCCTCGAAGGGCTCGGCATGGAGATCGAGCTGGAACCCGAGGCGATGGCCACACTCGTCGCCGAAGAAGGCTTCGGCTTCTTCTACGCCCCGCGGTATCACCCGGCTCTGCGTCACGCCGGCCCGGTCCGCAAGGCGCTCGGGATCCCGACGATCTTCAACTTCCTCGGGCCGCTCGCCAATCCGGCCGGGGTCCTCCGTTACGCCCTAGGAGTCTCCGACCAGAAGATGGCCGAGAAGATGATCCGGGTGCTGGCATCGCTCGGCGCCGACACCGCCTTCGTCGTCCACGGTGAGGACGGACTGGACGAGGTCACTACGTCGGGACCGACCTACATCCTCCGCCTGAAGGACGGCGAGATCACCCACGCCGAGTTCACTCCCGAGGACTTCGGGGTGGAGCGGGCCCCGCTGTCGGAACTGATCGGGGGAGACGTCGACGCCAACGTCGAGATCACCCGATCGATCCTGGCCGGCAAGGGCGGACCACGTAGAGATGCGGCGATCATCAACGCCGCCGTCGGGCTCGTGGCGGCGGACCGGGCGGAAGGGTTCGTCGAAGGGGTTGCCCTGGCGACCGAATCCGTGGACAGCGGCGCCGCGGCGGAGGTTCTGGAACGAGTGGTCAGCCGGAGCCGGGAGCTCGCCGCCTGACAGGTGTCAGTCGTCGTTCAAGAAGAAGTCGATCACCCATCGGACGATCGAGATCACCAGGGCGCCCAGGAACGTCGCCCAGAAGAACCCGGTCGAGGTCAAGCCCAGGTCGAGCCGTTCGGGAGCCGAGAGCCAGATCACGAGTTGGAGGACGACGGCGTTGATGACCAGCAGGAAGAGCCCCAGCGTCAGCAGGATCAACGGGAAGCTGAGCACGCTGAGGATCGGGCGGACGATCATGTTTGCCAGGGAGATGAGGACCGCAACTCCCACGAACGCCCAGGCGCTGCCGTCGAACTCGAGCCCGTCGATCAGCTGGACCGCTACCCAAACCCCGGCCGCGGTGGCGGCCAGGCCGAGGAGTCGTTTCATCGTGTACCACACTCCTAGTTCGGGACGGCAAGGACGGTAGCGGGGTAGGCTCGCCGATTGTGGAAACCGGCCAGGATCTGATCGAAGCTCTTCGGAGCAAGGGGATGCGGGTCACCGCGCCCCGGCGCGCCATCTGCCGGGTGTTGGCCGACCCCGAGCGGCGGCATTTGGCGGTCGCCGACGTCCAGGTCCTCGCCCAAGAGGTCCTCGGTGCTCCCATCGACCTGTCGACCGTCTATCGGACCGTCGATGCCCTCCAGGAAGCCGGCGCCGTCCATCACGTGCATCTCGGCCAGGGCGCCAGCGTCATCCATCTGTCGGGGGAGGGCCATCACCACCACCTCGTGTGTGAGGTGTGTGGGCGAACCACCGACATACCGCTCGACGAGCTCGGACCTCTGGCCGACTTGCTGGATCGCCACGGCTACGCGCCCGCCACCGTCCATTTCGCCATCGTCTCACGCTGCAAGGATCATTGACCGAAAGAACCATTGACCGGCCAGGTTCGTATGGTTCGGACGGTGCGGTATCTGACAGCCATCTGTTTCGTGGTCCTCCTCGTCGCCTGCAGTTCCGACAACACCGGAACCGCGACGACCGACGCCGGAGACGCACCTGATTTCGAGCTAGAGCTCGGCAACGGAGGGACTTTCCTGCTGGCAGAGGAGGCGCGCCCGGTCTATCTGGTGTTCTGGGCCGAATGGTGACCGACCTGTCGACGGGAGTTGCCCGTCGTCGATCGGCTGGCGGCCGAATACTCTGACCGGGTTGCCTTCGTCGCTCCCGCCTGGAAGGGCGGTCTAGAGGAGACGGCGTCCCGGGCTGCCGAGCTCATGCCTTCCGGCGAGATCATGTGGGGTCTGGACGAGGACGAGTCGATTTTCGCGGCCTACGGCGTGCCGTATCAGCCCCACACCGTCCTGATCGCCTCCGACGGCTCGATCGTCGAGCGCTGGCCTGGTGCCCGCTCGGAGGAGGAGCTGGAGGCGGCGATCGAACGCCTACTGGCGGCCGAAGAGGCGGAGTGATCCGGCAACCGAGGTCGCCCTGACCAGGTTTCGTTCCGACCGTGCCACAATCGCCGGTCGTTGAGACCGTTCGAGATCTACCTCGCCGTCGCCTGCATCGCCGCCATCCTGTGGCCGGCCCTGTTCGGGGTCCGACCCCGCCGGGGGATCATGGCGGTCGCCTTGCCGGTCCTGGCCATCGTCCAATGGCAGGCCGAGGGCTATAGGTGGCCCCTGCTTCCGCTCTACTTGTTGACGCTCGGTCTGGCGGTCGGCGACTTCATAACCCTGGAGAGGAAGCTTCCCTGGCACCGTCGAGCGGGTCGCGCCCTGTTCGGGACGCTGGGGCTGGCGCTGGTGCTGGCACCCGCGTTCGCCTTTCCCGTCCCCCGCTTGCCCGTGCCTTCGGGACCCATGGAGATCGGCACCCATACCTTCGAGCTCACCCATCCGGAGCTACGGGAGGAATACGGGCAGTCGAGGGGTCGACGGCGGATAACGGTCCAGCTCTGGTATCCGGCCAACCCGGAGGAGGGAGCAAATCCGGTGCCATGGGATCCGAACGCCGACGTGATCGCGCCCGCCGTGGCGCGCCGGATCGGGGTGCCGGGTTTCCTGTTCGGGTCGGCCAGTCACACCGTTTCGCATTCATATCCCGACGCCCCCGTGGAGGCGGGCGGGTTTCCCTTGATCGTGTTCAGCCACGGCTGGGAGGGCTTTCCGGCCATCTCCCTCGGCCAGATCGAGAACCTGGTGAGCCAGGGCTATGTCGTGGCGGCGATAGGCCATACCCATGCGGCAGTGGTGACGATGATCGAAGGTGAGCCGGTCTACCTGGACGAGGAGGCGCTCGGGGCCGAGGACGCAGACGACACCCAGCGGGCCGAGGCGGAGGCCGCCCTCATCGACACCATGGCGGCCGACATCACTCTCGTTCTCGATGAGATCGAGGCAGGTGACGACGGTGCCTTCGGTTCCCTCACGCGGGCCGTGGATCCCGGGGCGATCGGGTTGTGGGGCCACGGTTTCGGGGGAGGAGCAGCCATCCAGGTCTGCTTGACCGACGAACGATGCGACGCCGTGGCGGCTCAGGATCCTCGGGTCGAGACGCTGCCCGACCCGGTCCTGGCCAACACGGCCAC
>DATGPZ010000029.1:0-6556 GCA_035304485.1 Acidimicrobiia bacterium
CTTTGCCTCGATCAGTGGCGGCGAGGAACACACCTGCGGGCTGGACACGACCGATGTCGCTTGGTGCTGGGGCTACAACGAATCCGGGCGGTTGGGTGACGGCACCATGACGCAACGCCTCACACCGGTCGAGGTGATCGGCTTCCCCTGACCGGCTCGTCCAACGGACGAGCCTGCGCGATCACGGAGACGCACCTCGGTAAGCCGGAATGATGGATCGAACGTGTTCGCGGCATCGAGAAACCCGACGCGTCGTCTGCGCGGGTCCAGTGAGCTGCGAGCCGGTCAGGAGGCGGCGGCGAGCTCCTGGGCAAGGCCGACGAGGATCCCCTCGGGCCCCCGGATGTAGCAGAGGCGATAGACGTCTTCGTACTGCACGACATCGCCAACGACCGACGCACCAATGCCCTTGAGCCTGTCTAGCGTCTCATCGATATTGCTCACCGTGAACATCGCCCGGAGGTAGCCGAGAGAGTTCACCGGGGCCGTGCGATGGTCGCTGACCACGGGAGGATCGAGGAACCGGGAGAGTTCGAGCCGGCTGTTGCCGTCGGGCGTGACCATCATCGCCACCTCCACCTGCTGATCACCGAGCCCGGTGACACGACCTGCCCACTCCCCCTCCACCATCGCCCTTCCTTCGAGGGTCATCCCGAGTTCCTCGAAGAAAGCCACGACCTCGTCCAGCGATTCGACCACGATTCCCATGTTGTCCATGCGAAGAAGCTCGCTTTTCGTCACCGATACTCCCGTCGTCGAGACTCCGACGGTACCGCCGCAGCGAGCCCAAAGCTGTGCCATCACGCGTGGTACGGACACCGAAGATCTGCTCGCCCCCAGGGAACCGTCGGTCGAGTCGGCAACGTCGAATCCGAGATGGGTGTTCGAACCATCGCCGTTTCCCTGATCGCCGTGCTGATCGCCGGCTGCGAGGTTGGATCAGGGCGGTTCGGCACGTCGGATCCTGGTGCAGAAGTCGCCGCCAGGGAACGTCCACCCGATCTGGTGGTGGTCGCCGGCGAGGACGAGCTGAGTCTCGACCCATACACCTACTGCTGGTCGTCGGACAACCAGGGTGTCTGTGCCGACGGCGAGCCACGGGATCCACTGCCGGCATTGACGGTCGATGGCAGTGAGTCCCTCGCCTTCCGATACCCACTCGACTGGAACCTCGAGGTACGCCTGTTTGCGGGTGGCATTTGCGACGGCGGGACCACCTTCGAGAACGTGCTGGCGCGGAGACCGCTGGACGAACTCGGCCCTGCCGGGACCTATCGAGTCGAGGTATTCGGGCGCGGCGCCGAAGGAGACGGCGCCTGGGCATTCGAGCTGACGAGCACCGAGGATCGGCCCCACCCATCTCAGTTCGTTCAGGTCTTCTGGCATCCCAGCGACCGAGCCCTCGATGAGGCTGCTCCGTTCGGGGTTCAGCTGGGGAACCTCACGACCAGACCGACCGACGCCTCAGCCGTTGCCAAGGTGACGTCGGCCGATCACGGGTCCACCGACCTCGAGCTTCGTAGGGACCCGGACGGCGGCTGCTGGGCGTCCACGGTCGGGTTCACAGGTCCGAACGATATGACCGCCCGAGTCCTCCAACTCGGATCGGCGCCGTACGAGGTCACGATTGACTTCAGCATCGACGGCTCCCCGGTCACCAGCCCGACCTTCACCTGGCCCACCGACTTCCCCGCCAACAGCGACGAGTCCGGTCACAAGCCCCTGGACTCGAACTGAGACCCTCCTCAGCAACCTGCTGGGTTCAACGTCAGCGGTATTCGGCGTCCGCCTCCCGGAAGGTCGGAGGGCCGGCGGGCTCGCATACGAGATGGGTCAGCCCACGTGGGTGAGTCCGCGACTCGACGACTCTCAAGACGGTCGGGACCGCGCCCTCTTCGAAGACCCTCTTGCCGGTACCGAGCACCACCGGGTACTGCCACAGATACAGGCGATCGACTAGTCCGTGTTCCAGCAACGATTGGAGGAAGTCGAGGCTACCGAACATGTGGATGTGGTCGTGGCGGTCCTTCAACTCGGCGACGCTTTGGATGAGGTCCCCTGTTACGAGCTGAGTGCCGTCCCAGCCCAGAGGCTCACTCAGCGTCCGACTGGCCACGTACTTGGGGATCCGTCGGAACAGGCCGGTGAACGGAATCTCCTCGGGCGCGTGCGGCCAGTATTCGGCGAAGATCTCGTAGGTCTTGCGGCCGAGGAGCAGAGCATCCATGCTGCCCGTCTCCTCGAGAAGGACACCACCGGCCTCCGGCTCTTCGAGCGGCGCCTGCCAGCCGCCATACGGGAACCCGCCTTCACGATCCTCGTCGGGGCCGCCCGGTGATTGGGCCACACCGTCGAGTGTCATGAACTCGGTGACGAACAATCTGCCCATGAACCTCTCCTCTGTCGATTCTCCCGAATATCGACTGCGAGCGCGGCAGCGAATCATCGCGTTGTCTGTTTGTCGGCACCTCGCCGTGGACCTGCGTTCACCGTCGCGTCTCGACAGCCGGAGCTGGCTGCGCTCTCCCGCACCTCGCCTGACTCTTCCGAATGAGGAGCGCCCTCGTCTGACACCTGTCCTAAGGCTGACTCGCGGACTCGTGGATGTACCACTCGAGTGGCGCCACAGCACTTGCGCTCAAATGCATCAGCAATCCACTAGGGAACCTCGTGTACCCCGACCCGTCGAACCCAGCGTCGGACTCGCCTGGTGCCTCGACCGCACCTTTCTCAAGGGCGTCGCGCCAGGCAATCCCGGACGGCGATCGTCAGCTCGCGGGAACGAGCGTCGCCGTAGCCTCCCATCTGGTTGCTCAGATAGGCGAAGCCCACCCGGTGGGAGGCATCACCAAACGCGAGTTGGCCTCCCGCTCCGGCATGCCCGAAACTTCCCGGGCCCAACATCGGGCAGGAGGGAGGCGAGTCGAGCTGGAATCCCGTGCCCCATCGAGTTCCATCGTCGGGCGCCCCGGTGAGCTGGGGACCTTCGGACTGGACCTCGACCGCGTCCTCGATCGTCTCGGGACGCAGAAGCGGGGAACCGTCGACCGAGGACACACACGCGGCGTAGAGGCGCGCCAGGGAGCAGGCGTTGCTGATTCCGTTGGCGCCGGGGACCTGAGCCGCCTGGATCTCGGGTGCGTTGAAGGTGACGTACCCGTCCTCGGCGGGAAAGGCGAACGCTCCCCCCATCGTCAAGCTCCGGTCCACGACCGGATTCGTCTCCCTCACCAACTCCGCCTGGCGGGCTGCTTCGGACTCCTCATCGGGAAGCGGCGGCTCCATCCACGCCACCGAGTTCCTCTCGGAGGCGGGAAGCCCGATCCATGTGCGCAAGCCGAGCCGATCGCCGAGCGCATGACGGAAGTACTCGCCGGGAAGCATCCCTGTGACTCGGTGGATGATCTCACCGACGATCCAGCCGTAGGTGAAGGCGTGATACACGTGACCTTCTCCCGGCGGATGGTGAGGACGCTGCACCTCGATCGCCCGGATCACCGGCTCCCAGGCGAGGACCTCACCCAAGGTGAAGTCCGGATCCAGGCTGGCCAGCCCCGCCCGATGGCTCATCGCCATCCGAACCGTCACCCCACCCTTTCCGCTCTGGGCGAACTCCGGCCAGTAGTCAGCGACCGGGACATCGAGGGACAGGCGGCCTTCTTGGACCAACAGATAGGCGCAGACGGCCAGGATCCCCTTCGTGCACGAGAAGATCACCGCCGCGGTGTCGTGGTCCCATTGACTACCCGACCGGGAATCGGCCACACCGCCCCACAGGTCTACGACGGGAGAGCCGTCGACGTAGACGGCACAGGCAGCCCCGAGGTCCTGGCGGCTCCGGAAGTTGTCGACGAACGTTTCGAGCACGGGCTCGAAACCCTCGACCACCGACCCGCGGATGACCGTCCCGTCACTGAGCTCGACCCGGCGGGAATCCCGGTTCTCATGAGAGTGCAGCATCAGCCAGACCTCCTCTCAGCCCTTCACCGAGCCTTGGAGCAAGGCCGTCACGAGCTGCCTCTGAAGCACGACGAATATCAGGAATGTGGGGAGGAGGATCACGATCGTCCCCGCACACAGGAGCGGGATGTCGGTGGCGTAGTGCCCCTGGAATGCCCCGAGGGCTCCGGCCATGGTCCGTTGGGTAGGGTCCTCCACCAGGACCAACGCCAGAAGGAACTGATTCCAGGTCCATATCGACAGCAAGATCGCAAGCGACGCGATCGGGGCTCGAGCCAGCGGGATGTGTATCCGCTGGAACAGATCCCACGTCGACGCCCCGTCGACCCGAGCGCTCTCGGTGATCTCGACCGGCATGTTGGCGAAGTGGGCTCGCATCCAGAAGACACCGAACGGCATGAAGAGGCCGATCAGCGGCAGGACGATGGCGAATCGAGTGTTGAGGATCCCGATCTCCCGGGCGAGGTAGTAGAGCGGGATCACGATCCCCTCGAACGGCAGGGTCAAGCCGAAGACGAAGAGAAGAAGTAGCCACCGGGCACCGGGGATGCGAAGCAGGCCGATGGCAAAGCCGGCCATCGTCGACAGTGCGATCGAGACGGGAACGACCCCGAGCACGATCAGGCTGCTCGACACGACGAGCTGGCCCATCTCCGCCACACGAAACGCCTCCAAGAAGTTGCCCCACTGAGGCTCGGCGGGCCATTCGAACCCGCTCGGGAGGGACCCGGAGGGATGGAGTGCGGTGACGAAGATGCTGACGAAAGGCAGCACGGTGAAGATCATCAGGGCCAGCAGGAACAGGTGTCCCACGTATCTCTCGCTGCGGGTGGCGATCACGTCGAGTCCTCGCGGGTCAGCCGTTGAACGGGCAGGATCACGACGAGCACCAGGAGAACCAGCGCCACGGCCAGCGCGGAGGCGAGACCCACCCGTCGCTGGAGGAACGCCTCGATGTAGATCTTGATGCCCGGCACCGAGGTGGCCCGCCCGGGTCCGCCTCCGGTCGACACGTACACGATGTCGAAGGCGGCGAGAGCGGCGATGGCAGTGACGGTCAGGCAGACTCCGATCTCGTACTTGATGCCGGGAAGGGTCACCGCCCGCAGTTCTGCCCACCAGCCCGCCCCGTCGAGCCGGGCCGCTTCGTACAGCTCGGGGTTGATCTTCGCCATCCCGGTCTGCAATAGGACGGTGCAGAACCCCAGCAGCACCCAGATTCCGATCATCCCGACCGCGGGGAGAGCCGTCCCGAAGTCTCCGAGCCACGCCCGGGCGATACCTCCGAGCCCGATGGCCTCCAGCACCTGGTTCACGATTCCGGGCCGGGCGAGCAACCAACCCCATATGATCCCGGACGCCACCAAGGGAATCACCTGCGGGAGGAAGATCACGGTCGTGGCGGTCGAGCCGAATCGTGAAGACGCGATCCGGTGGATGAGGCTGGCGGCAACCACCCCCAACGTGACCGGGATGACGCTGAAGAAGATCAGCAGCCGGAAGGAGTTGACGATGGGCCCGATGAGATCGGGATCCGTGAACACCCGGGCGTAGTTGGCGAAGCCGACCCACTCCCCCGGCCCCACCCCGTCCCAGTCGTAGAACGAGTACTGGATCGTCAGGAAGAGAGGCTGGAGGACGAACAGCCCGTACATGAGGAGAGCCGGCGCGACGAACAGCCACCCGGCCAGCCGAGAGCCGTCGAGCCGCCGACGCCGACCGACCCTCCGGCGGGGAAGGGTCGGTCGGTCGCTGCTAGCCAGATCCGTCGGCGGCGATGAGTCGGGTTTCATCCAGGGACAGTTTGTCCTCTGAATCCAGGGTCAGCGTCCGAGCTGGTTCTCGTACTCCGCTTGGACCGCCTCGAGAAGGCCGGCGGCGTCCTGGAGGCCTCCGACCATCTCCTGGAGTTCGGGAGTCCATCCCTCGGCGAAGATGGCGCCGGTGGCATTGGCGATGAAGTCCATCTGGCCATTCGCCTTCGCCACCTCCGCACCCGCCGCCAAGGTCTCGTTGGTGATGGGCGCCGTGGCGGGCGGAACGGGTAGGTCAGTCGGGCCGCCCGGGTTCGAGCCGCCGACGTCCACGTTGATCTGCCGAGCCGTCTCGTTGGTGGCGACCCAGTCGAAGAAGAAGGCAGCACAGTCGGCGTTCGGCGCCTCGGCGGCGATCCCGAAGGTCAGAGGAGCCGACATCGCAGCCAGCTGCCCGCCTTCCTCGAGGGGCGGGAACAGGAAGAACCCGACGTTGTCGCCCATCTCGCCGTCGTAGGTGGCGTTCTCCCAGTCGCCGTTGAAGATGAAGACACCCTCACCACCGCGGAAGCGGGCGTTGGCGTCGGTGTATTCGATCGCGTTGACGTCCTCGGGGAAGTAACCGGCCTCGATCCAACGCTGGAGATGCTCCGCCGCCGCCAGGTTCGACTCGGTGTTGATGTTCGCCTCCGGCTTCTGGAAGATCCATTCGTTGATCGGCTCGATCGGGCCGTAGGCGGCCATCAACTGCTGGAGCGGGAAGGCGAGACCGCCTCCGCTGGCGGTGGCGTTCCAAGCCATGATCGGCTGCAGGTCTCGAGCCATCGCCTCGGCGAGCAGCG
>DATGPZ010000030.1:0-4400 GCA_035304485.1 Acidimicrobiia bacterium
TGCTGGAATTCATCCGCAACAACCCCGATGAGTTCACGCTGGCCGAGAACCCGGTGATCGGCAAGAGCCCGGCGGAGTGCGCCGCCGACATCGCCGACTCGGGCTACCCCTTTGCCATGATGCAGGCCGAACGCCCGGGCTCTCTCCTCAGCGACGCCATCGCCGACGGCTCGATGTACGAAACGACCGGCAGGCGCCAGCATCTATTCGGTGATCGTCTCCGCTTGCAACGAGGCCGGTTTCTCACCCCGGGTGGCCCAGGAAGCCAGCGAGACCCACATGGTGATCAGTCTGGTCGCCGCGGGGATGGGAGTGGCGCTGGTCCCGGAGGCGATCCGTTTCCTGAGGATGCCCGGGGTGGTCTATCGCGACCTCGTCGGGGTATCTCCGGAGATCGACCTAGCGGTCGCCTGGCGCCGGTCCGACAACCGTCCCGTCGTCAAGCGGATGATCGATCTCGCCAAGGAACTCACGGCCGACTTCCATGGGCCTCCCCACTGACCACCGCTGGCGACTGGGTCGCCTGGTGCGACGATAGGATGGAGTCCTCGGCCCTCAGCCCTCAGCCCTCGTCTCGCCGGATCTTGGTGACCATCTCCGTGAGCAGCTCTTGGTCTTCGGGGCTGGCTACCGGGATCGAGAACTCCACCCCCGTGCAGACCCCGGCGTAGCGGTCACGGACCCGATCGGCGATCTGGTCGTAGGTGCCCACCACCGCCACCGTCTCCACCATCTCGTCGGTCACGTGGGCCTCCATCGAGTCCCATTCCTGGCGTCGAGAGAGAACCGACAGGCGCTCCGCGATCTCTGTCCAGCCGTGGGTGTCGAACACGGCTCGGTAGGTGCGGGTGCTGGCATAGAACCCGATCCGCGCCCGGACGTCGGACAGCCGCTTCTCGACAGCGGAGTCGTCCGGGCCGGTGACGATCAGAGGACTGGCGATCACCTCGATCCGGGTGGGGTCCCGGCCGGACTCGGTGGCTCCCTCTTCGATGGCGGGAACGATGACTTCCTCGAGGTGCCGCCGGGTGCAGATCGGATGCGGCCGGACTCCGTCGGCCACCCTTCCGCCGACGCGAGCCATGTGCCGGTTCACCGCCGCCAACTGTATGGGGATGTCGGGCCATTCGATCGGGCCGGGGTCGAAGAGGGGATTCATGAGGGTCAGCTCGTAGTGGTCGCCGTGGAAGTCGAGCGGCGTCCCGTTCTGCCAGGTGTCCCATACCGCCCTGACCGCCCGCACGTACTCCTCGATCCAGGGTCCCGGAGCGGACCACCGCATTCCGTAGCGCCGCTCGATGTGACCCTTGACTTGGGTTCCCAGACCGAGGACGAACCTTCCTCTCGATCCACGCTGCAGTGTCCACGCCGTCATGGCGGTCACCGTCGGGCTACGTGGGAAGGCGATGGCGACGGCCGTCGTGAGCCGGAGCCGAGACGTCGTGGTGGCGGCCATCGCCATGACCACGAAGGGATCCTCTTTGGTCTCGGTCAGGACCAGCCCGTCGTAGCCGATAGCTTCGACCAGCGCAGCATCTCGGGGCACTGCGTCGACTCGAACCGGCCGGTCACTCTCGCGCAGACCTGGGTCGACCTTTCCGAGCGGAAGGTGGGTTTCGACCAGCATGCGGCCGATTGTGACAGGATCCTCCTCGCCTCGCCGGTCGGTCGATGCTCCGGAAGTGGACATTGGTTAGCGTGCGGGCATGGCTTTGAAGGTGGGTATCCAGCTTCCCGAAGTGGAGCGGGCCGTCGGCTGGCCCGAGGTGGCCCGCATCGCCGTCACCGCCGAGCAGTCGGGGTTCGACTCGATCTGGGCGGGCGAGCATTTCCTCTACGAGCGGGGTGGCGCCCGGGTCGGGCCCTGGGAAGCCTGGTCGGTGCTCGCCGGAGTGGCGGCGATCACCTCGCGCGTCGAATTGGGACCGCTCGTCGCCGCACTGCCCTTCCACAACCCGGCGGTTCTGGCCAAGCAGGCCGCCACGGTCGACGAGATCAGCGGAGGGCGCCTGGTGATGGGGGTGGGCGCGGGATGGAACCGGCTCGAGTTCGATGCGTTCGGCATCCCATTCGACCGGCGAGTCGACCGCTTCGCCGAGGGGTTCGAGATCCTGCGTCGGCTCCTCGCGGGCGAGCGGGTCGATTTCGCCGGCGAGTTCCATCGGACCGAAGGGGCGGAGCTCCTGCCTCCTCCGCGGCCCGGTGGGCCACCGCTGATGGTGGGGTCGAACGGCGCCCGCATGCTGAGGCTCACCTTGCCTCACGTGGCGATGTGGAACTCCTGGTTCGCCGACTTCGGGAACGATCCAGAAGGCCTCTCTGAGCTCTTGGAACGGATCGAGAGGGCATGCGAGGACGTCGGTCGCGACCCTTCCACGCTGGAGAAGACCGTGGCGCTGCTCCTGAAGTTAGACCGGGAACCCAGCCCACGAAGCGAGCAGGCACCTCCGATATCCGGCAACGCTCGGGAGATGGCCGACGTGGTCGGACGGGTCGCGGACCTGGGCGTCAGCCATGTCCAGTTCGTCCTCGATCCCATCACCGTCGAGTCGGTCGAGCAGGCGGCCGAAGTGAGAAGCCTGCTCCTGTGAGCGACCCTCCGGGCCGTGTCGGGGCCTCAGCGGGAGGGGAACGATCCGACGGTCAATTCGAGGACCGAGGATTCGTCCCCCCGCACGATCTCGACGGTGGTCTCGTCCCCCGGGTCGAGCGAGAGGGTGGCCGAGATGACGTCGTCGGGTCCGGCCACGGCCCGATCTCCGATGGCAGTGATCACATCGAATCTCCGAATGCCGGCCTCAGCGGCAGGGCTGCCCTCTTCGACATAGGCCACCACGGCGCCGGTGTCGATGGAGAGCCCGATCCTGCGGGCGACAGCTTCAGAGTTCTCGACGACGGCGACTCCGAGGTAAGGCTCGGGCAGCCCCTGGCGCATCCGATCGAGGACTTCCAAGGCCCCGTCGATTGCGATGGCGAATCCGACGTTCTGGGCTTCGCGGGCGATGGCGGTGTTGATTCCGACCACTCGACCCTCGGCATCGAGCAGGGGCCCGCCGGAGTTTCCAGGGTTGATGGCGGCATCCGTCTGGATCAGATCCGACAGCAAACCCTGAGGGGCGGTGATGGCTCGATCCTTGCCTGACACGATGCCGACCGAAACCGTGAGGTCGGCCGCGTCCAATCCCAGGGCGTTTCCGATCGCCACCACGGGGTTTCCCACCTCGATGTCGTCTGAGCTCCCCATCTGCAAGGGGGTCAATCCCCCTTCGCTTTCGACCCGAAGCAAGGCCAGGTCCCGCCGGGGAGCAGCAGCGACCACCTCGGCCGTGAGATTCTCGCCTTCCGACGTGGTCACCACCACCGAGTCGGCACCGGCGACCACGTGGGCGTTGGTGAGGACCTCACCGTCCTCGCTGATCACGACACCGGTTCCTGCGCCCGCCGGCACCTCCTGGGGAAGCCCGAAGTAGTCGCGCTGGATCTGCGACTGGGTCACAGACACCACGCCGGGGCGAACCGACTTCACTAGATCCGAGACGTCGAAGAGTCGGATCGGCTCGATGGTGGCATCCGTAGGGCCGACGGACGCGGTGGGAAATGAGGGAGACGTCGAATCGGTAGCTGCCTCCACCAGGCTTCTCGGCTCGTCCACCGTGATACGGGAGTCGCCGTCGGACCGGCAGGCGCCCAGGAGGACAGTCGAGAGCGCGACGAGCAGGACCAGTCGGTGACGCACGGATCTGGGCTACCCCACCGACCGGTCTTCAAACTGAGGTGCCGATCGTTCACATAAACGGGATCCGCCGGTATCTTGCCGCCGTGACCGGCACGGAGACACTGCAGGCGTTCGAGGCTGCACTAGCCGCCTTTCGCTTCGGCGAGGCGGAGGCGTTGCTGCCGGAGTTCGGTGATCAGTCCGAGGATCTGGCGGAACGCCTCGAACGGGAGCGTCGTCGCGCCGAGGAAGCAGCTCAGCGGCTCTACCAGGACATCGTCCGCCGGGGGACCGCGGACGATCTGGCAGGGGTCGCAGCTCTGGTCGGCCGGCCGGATGCCGCCGCCCTCCTCGGGATGCTTTCCGAAGCCGACCGCCAGCGAGTCGAAATCCATCTGGCCGTCGCCCGTCGTTGGGTCGAGAACCGCAAGAAGCGGAACGCCCGGCGCCTCGCAGAAGCACAGGCGGCGCTCGACCGCTTCGACCTCGAGCTGGCGAAAGGGCTCATCGCCAACCTCGACGAGCAGCACCTCGACGAAACCGGAATCGAGCAGCGTGACCGGATCCTGCTCGACATCGAAGCCCGCAAGGTGGAACTGGCGCCGCTCCGGGAGGCGGAGCGGGAATTCAAGACCGCGGTGGCCGATTCCCGTCGGCCGTGGTGGAGGCGCCGGAACCGCTGACT
>DATGPZ010000031.1:0-4505 GCA_035304485.1 Acidimicrobiia bacterium
GCGGTGCCCTTCTCGGTGTGGGTGAAGACGTTTCCCACCAACGCGTCCACCGCAGCCGCCACCTCGGCGGCTGCTGCAGGCACCGGAAGTTCGCCGTCGGGCGCATCCACATCCATCGACCTCCCCTGGCTGTCGGCCAGGATCCTCCAGAACTCGAGACGTTCGCGGACCACCGCAGCCACGTCACAGCCGGCATTCGGAGCCGACCCTCGGCCCCGGGTCCGCACTTCCTGAATGAGTCGATCGACGGCATCCTCGGTCCTCTCGACCTGCTCCACCAGGGCTCGCCGCTCGTCGGGATCCGCTACCCGCTCCGCCTGCAGTCGCAAGGCCGTCAACGGAGTCCGCAAGCGATGTGATAGGTCAGCGAGTGACTCCCTCTCGCCCTCGATGATGTCAGAGAGCCTGTCGGCGAGGCCGTTGAGTGCTGACGCCACTCGGCGCACTTCGGGTGGGCCTGCCTCAGCCGCCCGCACCGCCAGGTCGCCGTCGGCCAGGCGACCGGCGACCGTTGCCACTTCGGTCACCGGCCTCACCACCGATCTCCCGAGGCGGTCCGCCACCAGGACGGACGTGACCACCAACACCACCGCCAGGCCGGCTAGAAGGCCGACTGCCCGCCACACCCCGGCGCTCATCTCCTCGGGTGTGGCCACTGCGGCCACGGTCACCATCCCCTCCGGCGTCGCCACCGGCACCGCCACGGTCCAGGTGCCCGACTCCGAGGTGGCGGCGCTCGGGCGACCCGAGCGAGCCGCCTCCACCACCTCCATCTGGGCCTCCACACCTCCCACGAAGGAGCCGTCGGGGAGGTGGATCGAGACGTCGGCGACCAACGCGGACTCGGCCATGGAAGCCGTGAGGGCCCCATTCCCGGCCGACACTGCCACGGCGAGGGCGGCGGCCGCCGATTGGGCCCGTTGCTCGGCAGCCACCTGGGCTCGTTCCACTGCTTGGCGACGCACGAGGAGGCCGAGCGGGACGACGAAGGCGACCACCACCAGTCCAGTGACGGCGAGAACCAGCCAGTTGACCTGTCGTCTCACGATTCGGGATCGACGAATCTCACGCCCACTCCGTGGACGGTGTGGATGAACCGGGGCGAAGCGGCCGACTCGCCCAATTTCTTACGCAGCTCCGACAGGTGGACGTCGACTGTGCGGTCCCCTCCCCCATACGGCATCCGCCACACCTCGGCCAGGAGCTCCTTGCGAGGAACGACCCGGCCGCGTCGTTCCGCCAAGTAGAGGAGCAGATCGAATTCCTTGGGGGTGAGAGACAGTTGCTCCCCGTCGAGGGTCACCACACGGCTGTCGGGCTCGATGTGCAGTCCTGACATCTCGATGATCTCCGGCTCCGCATCCGGTCGGCTCCGACGCAGGACAGCCCGTACTCGCGCCTCGAGTTGCGCGACCGAGAACGGTTTGACGAGGTAATCGTCGGCACCGGCATCGAGGGTGGCGACGATATCGGCTTCCTCGCCGCGCGCAGTGGCGGCGATCACGGGGACGTCGCTCACCGCCCGCAGCATCCGGAGCAGCTCTGCTCCGTCGAGATCAGGCAGCCCGAGGTCGAGGATCACCAGGTCGGGGCGCAGCTCTACCGCGGCTCGCAGCCCGGGCAGGGCGGCGGCGGCCGACTCGACGGCGTGGCCTTGGGTCGTCAGGGCGTCGGCCACCAGGCGACGGATGTCGCCGTCGTCCTCGATCACGAGCACGGTCGCCATGTCGATTGAGAGTAGGAAACCCCGACATTCGAAGCATGACCCCCACCGGCGAATGACGACATCTTCACGGGATCCTGACATTCCTCTGAGGTCGGCCGGTCGGGCGTGTGCGACGATTACGGAGTGCGCAAACCGCTCCTGATCATGACCTGGGTGGTATCCGCGGTCCTCACCTCGGGGATCGCCTGGGCCGCGCTGAGCTCGGCGGACCGCCAGGTCGGCGACGTGGCCGCGGCCCCGGTGCTTTCGATCGCGCCGTCACCTCCGGAGACGACTACCTCGACGACCACCACCATCCCGGCCTCGACGACGACACCCGCTCCCACCCCCAGTTCGACTTCCACGTCCTCGTCTACCTCGACCTCGACGACTACGGCCGGCACCTCGTCCACCTCGACGTCCCAGGCTGGGTCCGGAGCAGAAGTCGAATGGGAGCAGACCACCGTGCCCTCGCCGGGCGGTGTCGTGCTCGTCAACCATCGCCCCGGAGAGGTGCGCCTCGCCTCGGCTACCCCGTCACCTGGCTTCGCGATGGAGATCGACGAGCAAGGACCGGACGAAGTCCGGGTCGAGTTCGAGAACGACGACGACTCCTACGAAGTCCGAGTGCGTTGGCAGGACGGAGCGCTGCGCATCGAGGTCGACGACTGACAACGGGCGGCGGCCACGGACGGCGCTCGCGCATAGAACATCGAATATTCCCGATTACCCGATACCTACCGTCGTTGGCACTCCTATATTCCCCTCAGGAACCCATGGGAGGGAATGTCCGATGAGACGTACGGTGGTCCTTTTCGCCTGCGCTGCCTTGCTGGCAGCCGTCACCCCGGCCGGAGCGGCTGACCCGCCCGACTTCGAGTACGCCACGCCGCTGTTCGGCCTCAACGCCGATTCCGATGGCAGCCTCCTCGTCGCGGACGCCGGTCATGGCATCATCAGCCTCGGCTCGACTGCCGGTGAGTTGATTGCAGAACTCCAAGGAGTGAGCGACGCCGCCCGAACCGAAGACGGTGATCTGGTCGCCGTGACCGGACAGCCGCCCGAGTTGACACTTCCAGGCGGGATGTCTCTCTACCGGGTGACCGACGACGACCAGGAGCTGATCGCCGACCTCTGGGCCTGGGAGAAGGAGAACAACCCGGACCAGAACGACCCGTTGATCGGCCCCGACAACGTCGAGTCGAACCCTCAGGATCTGGCGAGGATCGACGGTGCGACGCTGGTCGCCGACGCCGCCGGCAACGTCCTCTTGGAGGTGAGCGACGACGGAGCTGTCGACTGGAAGGCGCTCCTGCCCGCGCATCCCGTTTCTACCCAGCCGCTCAAGGATCTGGTCGGCTGCCCTGATGCTGAAGGGGAAGCCGCCGAGTTCTGTGGCCTGCCACCCGAGATGCCGGCCCAGCCAGTTCCCACCTCGGTGGCGGTCGGCCCCGACGGCAACTACTACGTGGGTGAGTTGACCGGCTTCCCCGGCACTCCTGGGGAAGCTCGCATCTGGAAGGTGTCGCCCGACGCCAACCACGCCCTCTGCGGCCAGGACTCCGGCTGTGAGCAGGTGTTCGAGTCCCGCGGGTTCTCCGCCGTCATCGACGTCTCGTTCGGTGTCGACGGGACCTTCTACGTCCTCGAGCTGAACGAAGATGGCTTCATGGCGGCGGAACTCGGTCTCGGGGCGGGCGGCACCTTGAACGCCTGCCACATCGACACGGAGTCGTGTGTGGAACTGGCCACCGGCCTGGTCTTCCCCACCGCCACCACCGTGGGCGCTCACGGCTCTGTCTATGCGACGGTGGCAGCCCTGATGCCCGCCGCCGACGTGGTGGAGATCGGCAAGGAATTCGACGACGACAACGGCTCGGTGCATGAGCTCGACATCGCCGTGCTGGCAGCCGCGGGGATCACCCGAGGTTGCAACCCGCCGGACAACTCCAGCTTCTGCCCCCAGGACGGCACGACCCGAGGCGAGATGGCCGCGTTCCTGGTGCGGGCCCTCGGCCTGGCCGGATCGAGCGACGACGCCTTCGACGACGACAACGACAGCATCTTCGAAGGCGACATCAACGCCATCGCCGCCGCCGGCATCACCAAGGGCTGCAACCCGCCCGACAACACGGCGTTCTGTCCGGACGACACGGTGACCCGTGGTCAGATGGCCGCGTTCCTGGTGCGGGCCCTCGGACTGCCCGCCTCGAGTGACGACGCTTTCGTCGACGACAAGGACAGCGAGTTCGAAGCCGAGATCGATGCACTCGCCGCGGCGGGCATCACCAAGGGCTGCAACCCGCCGGACAACGACCGGTTCTGCCCCGACGACCTAGTCACCCGGGAGCAGATGGCCTCGTTCTTGGTGCGGGCGCTAGCCCAGGCGCGCTGAACCCCGAGAGGATTCGACCTAGTGGGGGCCGGCAACGCGGGCCCCCACTCCGCGAATGGCTTCGGTATGGGGCTTCAGATCGAGCGGTCATTCATAGCTCATAAATGCCGCCCCTGGGCTCAGAGTTCGTCGCCTCTGACGACACCGAATAGGCGGCAGTAATTCCGGAGTACCGATCTGGTGCGGCCGAGCGGGACAGGCCGCTACGGGCAGTTCAGGAAAATCGCTACCGGTTTCGGGATGTGGGCGCCCAATCCAAACCGTCCAATCCGTCGAGGACCACGACGAACATGCCACAACTACCAACCCGACGAGTGCGAGGTATACGGACCCAATCCACCTCTGGATCACGAGGTCCATTCTCGGCCAAGTGCCCACTTCTTCAACGGTCCGAGATCTGGCGGA
>DATGPZ010000032.1:0-14042 GCA_035304485.1 Acidimicrobiia bacterium
GCGAGCGTGATGCCCAGCGCCAAGGACAGAGAGCCGGCCGGAGCCTTCTGCTCTGGAACCTCCACCGCATCGGGAACCGGATCGAGCCACACCGCCTTGACGACCCGGGCGTAGTAGTAGAAGGCGATGACCACATTGACCGAAGCGATCACGGCCAGCGCCACGGTGGCGGCACCGCTCGCCAGCATCACCGACCGGAACATGGCGAACTTGGCGAACCATCCCGCCAACGGGGGGATGCCCGCGAGGGAGAGGAAGAACACCGCCGCCAACACGCCGAGACGCGGGTTGTAACGACCGAGACCTGCCCAGCCTTCGATGTCGCCGGTCCCGGTCGCCCGAGCCCCGGCGATCACCACCGCGAACGCGCCCAGGTTCATGAGGGCGTAGATCGCCATGTAGATGATCGTGGCCGAGAATCCCTCGGTGAGGTCCGCCCCCGACACGGCAGCGGCGGCGAACGGCACCAGCATGAATCCCGCCTGGGCGATCGACGAGTAGGCGAGCAGGCGCACGATGTTGGTCTGGCGCAGGGCCGACAGGTTTCCGACCGTCATCGACAGGGCCGAAAGGGTCCAGACGGCGGGAGCCCAGATCTCGCTCAAGTCGGGGATGGCGAGATAGAGGACGATCAACATCGCGATGAAGCCGGCGATCTTCGAATTGACCGACAAGTAGGCGGTTACCGGAGTGGGGGCTCCTTCATAGGTGTCCGGAGCCCAGAAATGGAACGGCACCGCTGACACCTTGAACCCGAATCCGGCCAGCATGAAGAGGACGGCCACGATCATCGCCGGGTCACCGAGGAAGTCGCCCGATGCGGCCGCGATCTCGGCGAAGCCGACACCGCCCGTCAGCCCGAAGAGGAGCGACATGCCGTACAGCATCATCGCCGTCGAGAGCACACCGAGGATGAAGTACTTGAGCGACGCCTCGTTCGAGCGGATGTCGCCCTTGCGCCAGCCTGCCAGCAGGTAGAGGGGGCCGGTGGTGAGCTCGATCCCGATGAAGAGGACGATCAAATCACGACCCGAGGCCATCACCATCGAGCCGAGCAGCGACGACAGGATCAGAAGGTAGTACTCGCCCTGGTAATAGCGATCGGATTCGATGTACGACACCGACATCAGGAGCACCAG
Organism: Acidimicrobiia bacterium; assembly: GCA_035304485.1. GTDB lineage: Bacteria > Actinomycetota > Acidimicrobiia > Spongiisociales > ZC4RG35 > ZC4RG17. The sequence goes on from DATGPZ010000032.1 coordinate 1,140, forward strand.
ATAGGCACCGACCAAGAGCAGCCCCTTGAGGGCGAGTGCGAAACGGTCGACCACGAACGAGTCGTCGAACATCGCCCGGGTGTCGCCCTCCACGGCCAGCAGGATGAGCGGGACGGCCGCCAGGGCGGTCCCGACGATGGCCAGGGTCGCCGTCCAATACTTCTTCGGCCGGGGCAGGAAGAGATCGAGCGACAGCACGGCCAACAACGTGACCACGATCACGATCTCCGGCGCCAGAGCGAGGTAGTCGACCGTCATGAGTCGGAAACTCGGAGTCGGAGGTCCGTCTTCATCGCATCAGCCCCGCCACGACGTCACCGCCGCCGAAAGCCATGTCCACGAGTGAGCCCACCACTTCGTTGGTGGCGCCGAAGATCAGGTTCGGGTAGAAGCCCACCACCACCGTGAAGATGACGAGAGGCACCCAAGCCGTCATCTCGAACCGATCGGCGTCGTGGAAGCTGTGCGAGGCCCATTCGTCGCTCGGCTCGCCGAAGTTGATCTGCTGGAGCATGTAGAGCATGTAGCCGGCGGTCAGGACCGTGCCGATGGCGCCTCCCACCATGGCGGTGCGGAACACGGTCAGGTTGAGACCGTCGAGCGGGTTGTACGAGCTGACCAGCGACATGAACTCGCCCCAGAACCCGGCCAAGCCGGGAAGCCCGAGCGACGCCATCGCCGTGAACCCGAGGACACCGCCGATGATCGGCATCAGCTTCATCTGACCGCCCAGCCGGGCCATCTCACGAGTGTGGTACCGGTGGGCCATGGATCCGGCGATGAAGAAGAGCAGGCCGGTGATCAGACCGTGGGCCACCATCCCGATGATGGCGGCGTTGATGCCGATGTCGGTGAGGGTGGCGATGCCGAGCATCACGAAACCCATGTGACCCACCGAGGAGAAGGCGATGAGCCGCTTGAAGTCGGTTTGAGCCAGACAAGCGAGTGAGCCGTAGATGATGCCGATCACCGCCAGGATGGCGATGGCGGGAGCCCACCGGACCGCTTCCTCGGGCAGGATCGGGAGGGAGATCCGAACGAACCCGTAGGTACCCAGCTTCAGCAGGATGGCGGCCAGCAGGACCGAGCCCACCGTCGGAGCCGCGGTGTGGGCGTCCGGAAGCCAGGTGTGGAGCGGCCACATCGGGACCTTCACCGCGAATCCCAGGAAGAGACCGCCGAACACGAGGAAGGCGAACGTCCCGGTGAACGCTCCGCCGGCGCCCAGGTTCGTCAGGTCGACGATGTCGAAGGTACGGTCCCCGAACTCACCCGACCGGAAGTAGAGGGCGAGGAACCCGAGGAGCATGAAGGCGGACCCGAACAACGTGAACAGGAAGAACTTGATGGCGGCATAGAGACGCGTCTCGACGACACGGCTGAAGCCGGGGATCTTGCGCGGTTGACGATCGCCCCAGATGCCGATCATGAAGTACATGGGGACCAGCACCACCTCGAAGAAGATGAAGAAGAGGACCAGGTCGAGGGCGACGAAGGTGCCGTTCATGCCGGTCGACAGCAGCAGCATCAGCATGAGGAACGCTCGCGGGTTGCGCGGCTCCTCCCAGTGGTCCCACGAGTAGATGATCGACAGGACCACGACGAAAGTCGACAGGACCAGCAGCGGCAGGCTGATCCCGTCCACCCCGAGGTGGAAGTTGGAGTCGATCGCCGGGATCCAGGGGACGTCCACCTCGAACTGGTACGTGTTGTAACCGGTGGCACCGAAGTCGAACCTGCCCACCACGACGAGGGAGATGGCGAAACTGACCAGGGCGAACAACAGGGCGGTCCCCTTGATGGCGTCCTCGCGCTCCTTGGGGATGAGACCCAGAACCACCATTCCCACCAGTGGCAGGAAGACGATCAGGGGGAGGCCCCAGGTATCCAACCATTCCATCGGAATCAGCCCTCTCTATCGAACCAGTACGAACACGATCGCCAACACGAGCGCTCCCATGACGAAGGAGGCCGCGTACTGCTGAACCCGCCCGGTCTGGAGCTTGCGGAGCCCGGACCCGGCGGCGTCGGCCGCAGCCGACAAACCATTGAAGAAGCCGTCGACGCCACGCTGATCGACGCCTCCGTAGATGAAACGACCCAGGTAGTAGACGCCTGCGCCCACACCGTTGACGATGCCATCGATGATGTAGGCGTTGACCCAGTCGACGAACCGGGCCAGTGGCCCCATCGTGAACCGGGAGATTCCCATGGCCAGGTCGTCCATGTAGTACTTGCGACGGAAGAGGGGATAGAGGACAGGGATCTCGAACCGGTCCCGTTCCTGTTGGGTGTCGCGGTCGGGGGCGAAGATGATCCAGCCGAGGACGATGCCCAGGACTCCGGCCAGGAGCCCGGCGCCGGCCAGGAAGAAGTCGATCGCTTCGGCGTGATGGTCACCCATCGGCACCACCCGGACCGCCAGCCAGTGGGTGAAGTTGCCGATTCCAGGCCACTCGACGCCGGGGATGTTGAACAGCCCGGCGACCACGGACGGAATCGCCAGGGCGATGAGCGGGACCGTCATCACGGAAGGGGATTCGTGGGGATGGCCGTGACCCTTGTAGTCGCCGTGGAAGGTGAGGGCCACCGCCCGGGTCATGTAGAAGGCGGTGACGAACGCACCCAGGATGGCGATCCACATGACCGCCGTGTATCCCTCGTGGCCGAGGGTGGCGAGTATCTCGTCCTTCGACCAGAAACCGGCCAGCGGGAAGATGCCGGCGAGGGCCAAAGACCCGATCACGAAGGTCCAATAGGTGCGGGGCATGAACTTCCTCAGGCCCCCCATGTCGGACATGTTGTTGGAGTGGACGGCATGGATGACCGAGCCGGCTCCGAGGAACAGGAGCGCCTTGAAGAAGGCGTGGGTGAAGAGATGGAATAGCCCGGCGGTGTAGCCACCCGCAGCCACCGCCGTCATCATGTAGCCCAACTGGGAGACCGTCGAGTAGGCCAGGACCTTCTTGATGTCGTCGGCCACCAGGGCGAGGAGGCCCATGGCGAACAGGGTGATGGTCCCGATCGTCACCATCCACGGCCGCAGGTCGGTCGCCATCTGCTGGTAGAGGGGGAAGGTGCGGGCCATCAGGTAGATGCCGGCCGTGACCATGGTGGCGGCATGCATCAAGGCCGAAACCGGGGTGGGGCCGGCCATGGCGTCGGGCAGCCAGATGTGGAAGGGGAACTGAGCCGACTTGCCCATCGCTCCGAAGAAGAGCAGCGCTCCCCCGGCGATGGCCACCGCGGACAGCGCCGAGTCCCCATCGACGGCGGCATGACTGAGGTCGGCGAACCCGAACCCTCCCAGGGAGACGCCGATCAGCACCGCCCCCAACAGGAGGCCGACGTCGGCCAGCTTGTTGACCATGAAGGCCTTGTTGCCGGCGTTGACGTTCTCGTGGTCTTCCCAGTAGAAGCCGATCAGGAGGTAGGAGGCCAGGCCGACTCCTTCCCACCCGATGATCAGCTGGATCAGGTTGGGAGCGCCCACCAGCAGCAGCATCGAACCGGCGAAGAGGGAGAAAGCGGCGAAGAACCACGTGACGCGCCGGTCGCCCTCCATGTACCCGATCGCGTACGTGAACACCAGCAGGCCGACGAGGTTGACCAGCAGATACATCATGATCGACAACCCGTCGACCATCCAGCCCAGCTGGAAGGTGATGCCCGAGCCGATGTTGCCGACGGTGAAGCTGACCTCGTGGAGGACACCTTCGGTCATGTTCATCACGAACAGGACAACGGCCCAGACGGTGTTGATCGCCAGGGCGCCGATGGCGAACTCGGCCCCCTTGTAACGGAGGTTCTTGCCGAAGGCGATGATGGCGAGGAAGGCCACGAACGGCGAGACCAGCATGATCCCGGCCGTCTCGGCCCAGAACCCACCGTCGCCGGCGTGGGCGAGCTCAGCAGCAGCCAGCACCATCGACGAGCTCACGAGCGCCCCCGGGCTTCCGACTTCCGACTTCCGACTTCCGACTCGCCCATCACCATCTCATCAGGTCCAGTTCGTCGACGTTGGCGGACTGGCGATTGCGGAAGATCATCAAGATGATGGCCAGGCCGATCCCCACCTCGGCGGCCGCCACCGTGATCACGAAGAGGGCGAACACCTGACCTATCGCCTCCGACGTGCGCCACATGGCTTCGAAGACGACGAGGTTGATGTTGACGGCCGCCAGCATCAGCTCGATCGAGAGGAGCACCATCACCGCGTTGCGTCGCACCAGCAGTCCGTAGACACCGGTGGCGAACAGGGCCGCGGCCAGGATCAGGAACTGATTGGCGATCACACCGACCTCCGCATCTCTTCTTCCAACGGCGTCAGGTCGCGACGGGCGATGGTGACCCCGCCCACCAGGGCGGCCAGCAGGATGAAGCCCACGATCTCGAAGGGCACCACGAACCGACCGACGAACGCTTCCGCCAGTGTCGCCGTCTCGGTGGGCTCGCCCACCCGGCTCACCGTCGATGACTCGAAAGCGGTGACGGAGGCGTAGCTGAGGAGGCCGAACACGACCAGAGAGAGCAGGGCGGCCGGAACCTTGCGGGGGTTGTCGAGGGCGGTGTCCAGCCCCGTCGGAGCCCGCGTGATCATGATGCCGAACAGGAACAAGACGATGACAGCGCCGATGTAGACCAGCACGATCGAGAGGGCGACGAACTCGGCCGACAGGAGGACGAAGAGCCCGGCGACACCACCCAGTGCCGCCACGAGATAGAGGGCAGCGTGCACGACATTGGGGGATGTCACCACCCGGATGGCGGAGAACAGCATCCCCACGCCGATGATGAGGAACGCCCAGTTGACGGGCTCGGCGATCCACTCACCGAATGTCACTGCGCGATCTCCGGCTGCTCGGGGACGGTGGGCAGCCACTTGTCCTGCAGCGTGTCCATGTCGTGCATCAGCTTTCCCATCTCGTACTCGGAGTACTCGTATTCGGGGCTCCAGAAGAGGGCGTCGAAAGGACACACCTCGACACAGATCCCGCAATACATGCAGAGGGCGTAGTCGATGTCAAACCGGTCGAGCTTGTTGCGGATCTTGATGCGGCCACCCGGCTTGTCGGGCGGGACCTCGACCTTGTGGCCCTCGATGTAGATGCACCAATCGGGGCAGTTGCGGGCGCACAGCATGCAGACGGTGCAGGCTTCCTGGTCGAGTGCGATCACTCCCCGCGCCCGGGCGACGGGGGTCTCCTTGACGTCCGGGTACATGACCGTCTTCAAGTGCTTCTTCGGCAAGAAGATGGTCTTGAACATCGTGGAGAGGGTCACCCACATCCCCTTCCATAGACCGGAACCGGGGATCGTACGGGTAGTCATCAGATCACCACCTTGAGGATTGCCGTCACGGCGATATTGGCGAGAGCGAGGGGCACGAGGACCTTCCAGGCCAGGGACTGCAGCTGATCTTCCCGGAAGCGAGGAAAGGTCCAGCGGAACCACAGCATCACGAACACGAGGAGGAATGCCTTGCCGACCAGGATGAGCGGCCCGAACACCTGCAGCTGGCTCTCCGACAGACCCGGGAGGTGATAGCCGCCTAAGAAGATGGTGGCGGCTATGGCCGACATCGTGAACATGTTGGCGAACTCGGCCAGGAAGAAGAACAGAAATCGGAATCCGGTGTACTCGGTCAAATAGCCCATCACCAGCTCGGACTCGGCGATCGGCATGTCGAACGGAAGCCGGGACAGCTCGGCCAGAGCGGCGGTGAAGAAGATCAGGAACCCGATCAGCTGGGGCACGAGATAGGGAATGCCCAGGTCGATCTGAGCCTGCACGATGGCATCGAGGTTCATGCTGCCTGCCAGGATGACGACACCGACGACCGACAACACGAGCGGGAGCTCGTATGCGATCAGCTGGCCCGCCGCCCGCAGGCTTCCGATGAGGGAGTACTTGTTGGCCGAAGCCCAGCCGGCCACCAGGACACCGATGGTGGAGATCGACGAGATCGCCAGGGCGTAGAACAACCCCAGCTCGAGGTTGCGGAAGGCCATGTTGGGGCCGAACGGGATGATGATGATCAGTGCCACCGTCGCCGCCAGCACGATGGCGGGAGCGAGCTTGAACACCGGCCGGTCGGCCTCGGCGGGGATCACGTCCTCTTTCTGGAAGAACTTGACGCCGTCGGCGATCAGCTGGGCCCAGCCCCAGCGTCCTCCGGCGTAGTAGGGGCCGACCCGGTTCTGCATCTTGGCCGACAACTTCATCTCGGCGAAGCCGATGATCATCCCGATCACGGGGATGAGGAGGGCCACGATCAGGAGCTTGATCACGAGCCCCAACCAGAAGTTGGACATCAAGTCGGCGAGGAAGTCGGTCACCTACTGACCTCCTCGGACTTCCGACTTCCGACTTCCGACTTCCGACTCATCGATCTACGTCTCCTAGTACGAAGTCGAGCGAACCCATGATCGCGATGATGTCCGGAATCAGGGTTCCTTCGAGGATCCAAGGCAGGATCGAGATGTTCGAGAACGAGGCCGAGCGGATCTTCAACCGGTACGGGCCCTGACCTCCGTCGGACACCAGGTAGTAGCCCATCTCGCCCTTGGGGTTCTCTGCCCTGACATAGGTCTCGCCCCTGGGGACCTTGATGACCTTCGGCACCTTGGCCTGGATCGGGCCCGACGGGATGGAGTCGATGGCCTGCTGGACGATCTTGGCGGACTCCCGAATCTCTTGGAGCCGGACCCACCAACGATCCCAGCAGTCACCGTTGGGAGCGGTTATGACGTTGAAGTCGAACTGGTCGTAAGGGAGGTAGTTCTCGACCTTGCGGAGATCGAACGGCACTCCCGACGCCCGCAGGTTGGGCCCGGTGACGCCGTAGGCGGCTGCCACCTCCGGTGGCAGCACACCGATGTTGCGGGTGCGGGCGACCAGGATCTCGTTGTCGGCCACGAGATTCTCGAGCTGATCGCACACGTGGAGGACCTCGTCCATGGCAGTCCGGGTCTCCTCGTAGAAGGTCTTGGGGAGATCCTGGACCCACTTACGAGTCGTGGACCCGGATCCATAGGCGGGCTTGACACCACCGATCCGGTTGAAGTTGGGATGGAAGCGGCCCCCGGTGACCCCCTCCAGCAGGTCGAGCACCCGCTCCCGTTCGCGCAGGGCGAAGAACAGAGGCGTCTGGGCTCCGAGCTCCAAGGGGTACGACGCCATGAAGATCAGGTGTGACGCCATCCGGGCCATCTCCGTGAGGATGAGCCGGATCCACAAGGCTCGGGGAGGCACCTCGAGCTCCATCAGCTTCTCGGCGGCGGTGATGAACGGGATCTCGTTGGCGTAGCCGGCCACCCAGTCGATCCGGTTGACGATCGTGGTGATCTGGGGGTAGTTGCGGACCTCGGCCAGCTTCTCGTAGCCGCGATGCATGTAGCCGATGACGGGTCGCACGTCGAAGGCGCGCTCACCGTCCACCCGGGCCACCAGGCGCAGCACTCCGTGGGTCGACGGATGCTGGGGACCGATGTTGAGCGTCATCTCGGGGGTCTCGAGCTCGACGGAGACCGAGACCTCCGACAGGTGCCTCACCAGGTCCTGTTGCAAGGTCATGCCTCTTCTCCGTCCTCGCTCTCGGACGCGGGCTCCTCGTCGCCATCGGCGCCCTCTGCCTCTTCCTCTTCCGGCATCGCCTCGACGTCGACCTTGCCCGGCCAGGGCTTCACCTCCCGGCTGAGCAGGGGGAACGTCTTTCGCAGCGGATTCCCCAGAAAGCCGTTCGGCAGATACAGGTTCGAGAGATCGGGATGGCCGGCGAAGCGGATGCCGAACATCTCGTGAGCTTCCCGCTCGTGCCAGTTGGCACCCGCATAGACGTCGATCAGGGAATCGATCACGGGCTCGGTGTGATCCAACCGGGTCGAGAAAGTGACACGCCGGCCCTCGGTCAGGTCGGACACCGTGCAGATCACCTCGAAATACTCCTCTTCGAGCGGCTCTTCGAGGGGATCCCCGACCGCGGTCTCGTTGGACCAGTCGATGGCGGAGAGGAACGAGAACAAGACCAGATCCAGCTCGTCGCGGGCCGCCGTGAGCGCTTCCACCCACCGTTCGGCCGGGACGCTCACCTTGATCGTGTCGAAGGTGATCACGGCTTCGCCGCCGACCGTCTCGGCGACATGGTCGGCGTAGTCCGCCAAGGGGTGGCGAACCTCCTCGGACTCTTCTCCCTGTTCGGGGGCTTCGACCTCAGGCGGGTTGGAGGTCACGCTGATTCCACTTCTCGTGAATGTCTTCACCCTGGATCTTCTTCTGGAGGACGACGATCCCCTCCAGCAGGGCCTCAGGGCGGGGCGGGCAACCAGGCACGTACACGTCGACGGGAATCACCTGGTCCACCCCCTTGGTGACGGAGTAGGAGTCCCAGTAGGGACCGCCACAGTTGGCGCAGGAGCCCATCGAGATCACGTACTTCGGCTCGGGCATCTGGTCGTAGAGACGCTTGATGGACGGTGCCATCTTGTCGGTAACCGTGCCGGCCACGACCATCAGGTCGGCCTGACGAGGCGAGGCGGGCAGGGGAATGATCCCGAATCGCATCGAGTCGAAGCGCGGACCGGAGGCCGCCATCATCTCGATGGCACAACAGGCCAACCCGAACTGGAACAGCCACAGGGAGTACCGGCGGGACCAGTTCAGCAACCAGGAAACCGGCTTCGGCACCCCGAACTTCTGGACTAGTCCCATCGCAGGACCCCCTTCTTTATGGCGTAGAACAGACCCTCGACCAGGGTCAGCATGAATATGAGGATGGCCACGAGCCCGAACGTCCCGAGTTTCTCCGGTATCAGGGCCCACGGGAAGAGGAACACGGCCTCGACGTCGAAGATGACGAAGAGCAGCCCGAAGATGTAGTAGCGGACGTAGGTCTGGTTCCAGCCGGTGCCGACCGGGTCCACCCCGCACTCGTAGGTGCTGAGCTTGGCCTTGGTGGGATTGGAGGGAGAGAGGACGGCGGCGACGCCCAGCATCACGAGAACCAGGACGACGCCCAGCGCGGCGAAGGCTCCGACGGTCAGGTAATCCTGGAAGTAGGCAGGTATATCCATGGTTCCGTGTGGTCGTGGGACCGGAGGGCGCGAGTATAGGAATGGCGGAGGCAGGGGCGAATTCGGCGGCCCGCTCCGGCCTCCGAGGCTGATACCGTCGCCCCGTGACCCTGCTGGCTCCGAACTACTCCGACGGGAGTCTGGTCAACCTGGTGGCCGCCATCGAACGCTCGTTGACCGGGGTTTCGCCATCACCGCCCTTGTCAGGCGGGCTCCTCCCCGAAGCCGATGGATGGGTCGTGGTCCTCTTCGACGGGCTCGGCGCCCACCAACTCGGCTCACCCGAGGCGCGAGACCTGTCTGCTTCGCTGGCGGCTCGGATCACAGCCGGGTTTCCCACCACGACCACCACCTCCATGGCCACGATCGCCACCGGGCACGCTCCCGCCCATCACGGTCTGATCGGCCACATGCTCCCCTTCCCCGGGATGGAGGAGGTCGTCAACGTGTTGAAGTGGGTAACGCCGAGCGGCAAGCCGGTCGAATACGACTATTCCTCCGTGCTGCCCTCCCCCAATCTGTGGGAGCGCCTCGCTCGCGCCGGCATAGAACCAATAACGGTCCAGCCGGGCGCCTTCATGGGATCTCCCCTCAGCCGGCTCCTGTACCGGGGTTGTCGCTTCGAGGCGGCGTGGAAAGCGGATGAGATCGTAGAAGCCACCGTCGACCTGGCCCGCCCGGGCCGGCTGGTGTTCGCCTATTACCCGAACGTCGATGTGGCCGCCCATGTGGCCGGCCAGGACAGCGAGGCGTACCGGCAGGCACTGGGTGAGGCCGCTCGCCTCTGGTCAGACCTGGCTCGTCGGTTGCCGGGGGATGTCGCCCTGGTCGGCACCGCCGATCACGGCCACCTCGACTACTCGGCTCCCGACAAGGTGCTCATCCGGGACCGCCGCTACGACCGTCTTCGGTTCTACGGCGATCCCCGCAGCGTCTACGTGGACGGGCCGATCGAGACGATCGAGGAGCTGGCCGGGGAGACCGGTGCCGAGGTCGTGGGCACCGGCCGCTTGCTCGAATGGCTGGGCGGGCCTCCCAGCCACCCTTCGCTCGACGAGCGCTTGCCCGACCGCCTCCTCCTCGCCCCTCACGGAAAGGTGCTGCTACCTCGGCCCTTCGACAAGCGTCTGATCGGCTACCACGGCGGCTTGGAGCCCGAAGAGTCGGAGGTGCCGTTGTTGGTCCGGCAGTAGCCGGGACGCCATGGGGTGATTCAGACCACACGGCCAACCGGCCACACCGCCGAACTCCGACTCACTTGGCGACATACACGCGGTCGGCGATGAACTCGCTCAGTCCGACCTGGTGCTCTCCGTTCACTCGCACCGTCACGATCCCATCGGGCGTCCGGGCCACCACCTCCACTTCGGCTCCGGGCCGCAACGAATTGGTGTCCAGGAAATCCATGATGTCGTCGTCGAGCTCGAGCTCCTCGGAGATCCTCTCCAGCGCAGCAGTCCGGCCTTGCAGAGCGGAGATGGGCTCCACCGCCGGCGGCCGGTAGCCGGCGCCGGGGATGGGATTGCCGTGGGGGCAAGTCCGTGGGTTGTCGAGCTTCGCCCACATCGCCGCCTCGACATCGTCGGAGATGGCGTGCTCCCACACCTCGGCCTCGGCATGCACCTTCACCCAAGGGAGGCCGAGCACCTCCGTGAGAAACCGTTCCGCCAGCCGGTGACGGCGGACCACCACCTCAGCCAGATGCCTGCCGGTCTCGGTCAAAGTGACTTCACCGTCGACCGCCACCAGGCCGTCGGCCTCCATCCGCCGGACCATCTCGGAGACCGAAGGACGGCTCACTCCGAGCCACTCGGCGATCCGGGCCTGGATCACGGGGAGTCCTGCCTCGTGCAATTCGTAGATCGCGGCCGCGTACTCGCGGTAAGTACTTCCGTACTCTTGGGTCGTCGTCACACCCTGGATCCTAGGGCGGCACGCTTGGAGCCGGACAGCCGTCGACGGCGTTGGTCGACGGCGTTAGGCTGGCCTAACACTCGCTGTAAGCTAATTTGCACTACGGCGTTAGTGTTAAGTAGGTTGCGGCCGGCAAAAAGTGAACCAACCAAGGAGTCAAGCGTGCGTCGATTCGCCGCCCTCTTCACGCTGATCACGATCCTGGCCGCCTGTGGTGGTGACACAGCCGACACGACGGTTCCCGCCGAACCGCCCGACACCACCGAAGCGACCGCCGACACGACCGAGACGAGCGCTCCCGACACCACCACTGGGTCCTCGGGTCCGCTGACCCTCTACTCGGGACGCAACGAACGCTTCGTTCAGCCCGTGATCGAGGCCTTCACGGAAGAGACCGGCATCGAGGTCGACGTTCGCTACGCCGGTACCGGAGAGCTCGCCACCACCATCGCCACCGAAGGCGACTCATCGCCGGCCGACGTGTTCTGGGCCCAGGACCCCGCCTTCATCGGCAGCCTGGCCAAGGAGGGTTTCCTCACCGAGTTGCCCGACGACATCCTCTCTCTCGTCCCCGAACGCTTCGCCGACGCCAACGGCCACTGGGTCGGCATCACCGGCCGGGCGAGAGTGTTCGTCCACAACACGGATCTAGTGCCCGAAGACGAGCTTCCCGCCGACATCTGGGAACTGACCGACCCGAAGTGGCAGGGCCGCCTGGGCATAGCGCCCACCAACGGATCGTTCGTCGCCTTCGTGACCGGCATGATCCTGGCCGAGGGCGAGGAGCGGACCCGCGAGTGGCTGGAGGGAATCGCCGCCAACGACCCGGTGATCTTCGAGGGCAACGGGCCCATCGTGGACGCAGTCGTGGCCGGCGACCTCGATGCCGGGCTGGTCAACCACTACTACCTGCTGCAGAGGATCGCCGAGCTGGGTGAAGTGCCGGCCGCCAATCACTTCTTCGCCGACGGCGACCCGGGGGGCCTGGTCATGGCAGCCGGGGCCGGGATTCTCCGATCTTCCGATCAGCCGGAGGAAGCCCAGGACCTGATCCGACATCTCCTCGGTGAGGACGCCCAGAATCACTTCCTCGGCCTCTTCGAGTATCCCCTGGTCGAGGGGATCGGGACACCGGAAGGCCAGCTGCCCCTCGAGGAGTTGCCCACCCTCGACATCAGCCTGACCGACACGGCCGACACTCTCGACCCCGCACTCACCCTGATCGCGGAGTCTGGCTTGAGCTGATGGCCGCCCTGGCGCCACCGGCCGTAGAGACGGCACCGGAGCCCTCGCCCAAGAGGCGACGGGCTCCGGCCGCGCTCTGGGCAGTCTCACTTCTGCTGATCCTGCCGGCGGTGACGCCGATCGCCTACCTGCTGTGGTCGGTCCTGCGCCCGGGAGGATTCGACGCCGGGAACATCCCCCTGAGTCGACTGCTCGACCTGCTCGGCTCGACCGCCGTGCTGGTCGTCACCGTGACAGTCGCCGCCCTGGTCCTCGGCACCGCCACCGCCTGGCTGACGTGTCGCTCAAACCTGCGAGGGCGCAGGCTCTGGTCGACACTGGTGACTCTGCCGCTCGTCATCCCCTCGTACGTGGGAGCGCTGGCTCTCCTCGGCGCCTCGGGCAACGACGGCCTCCTCACCCATCTCGCCCGGGCAGTCGGCCTGCCGGCGCTCCCCGTCTTCAATGGCTTCTGGGCAGCCTGGGGAGCCCTGACCCTGTGGAACTTCAGCTACGTCCATCTCCTGGCGGTTCCGGCTCTGCGCCGGATGGACCCTGCGCTCGAGGAAGCCGCCACCGGGCTGGGCGCCGGCCGCTGGCGGACGCTCGTCACGGTGGTGCTCCCCCAGCTCCGGCCCGCCCTGCTGAGCGGGTCACTCCTGGTCGGCCTCTACACACTCTCCGATTTCGGTGC
>DATGPZ010000033.1:0-2897 GCA_035304485.1 Acidimicrobiia bacterium
GCCTGCCACCCTTCCCCGATTCGAAGCTCGAAATGCAGATGAGACCCAGCGTTTTCGGCATTGCCGGAATCGCCGACGAAACCTATCTGCTGTCCGGCCGAGACCGGGAAACTGAAACCGCTCCCATACTCCGTGCCGCCGGCCGCAACCCAGGCATCGATGATGTCATCGGTGATACCGAGTCCCAGACCGTCGTCGGTCCCTTCCGTGTCGTTGTTGAGATGGAGGTAGCGCGTCTGCCACCCGCCATGGTCGATGATCAGCCACTGATGTCCCCCCTGGACGGGGGAACCATTCGGGTTCAGACCCCTGACGGAGGTCACGAATCCGTCAGCGACTGCGACCACCGGCGTCAGCTTGGCGGCCATGATGTCGACCCCCTCATGAGTACGGGCGCACCCGTCCCGGCAGTCACCGAAAGTGTCGAATCCAGGCTGATAAGGGCCGGCGACCGGGAAGACGAGGTCCGGGATGGTCACCGGTTCCGGCGGAGCTTCCTGAGCGATAGCGGTGCCAGAGATGGCCACGAGGCCGACGGAGATGAGGAGTGCGCGTAGAAACAACCTGGTCATTGGGAGTGACATCGGGAGGAGACCCGGCGACCTTAATCCCGACGGAAAGCGGCTCGCAATCGGATGACGGGGAGATCGTCGACCCGAGGCCACGTTCGCACTTCTCTGCGCCAGGCCGGTGAGCCGACAAAATCCGACGTCGGCGACCCGAACGCGTACCGTGTTGGCACCGAGAGCTCGAAAGGCCCAGACCATTGCCCGAGAATCGAGGAGTAGTGCAGCGCCTGGTCGGTCTGGCTCGGCATCCGGGCCGGATCCCCGCCGCTATCCGACGCAGGGTCCTTCCGCCCACGACTCCCACCGCGCCGGCGCCCAAACCCGAGGCCAGGCCGGTTCCCCAAGAACTTCCCCCCATCGCACCCCGTAGATACAGCGAACTCGAGATCAGACAGCTCGGCGATGGCGATCTATTCGACGGCCACGTCCTGTGGGCCGCATCCAAGCATGAAACAAAACCCGAGCGCCTCGACCTGATCCTGATCGACCCTTCCCCCGACGACAACGTCGATGATCTGCGGGCGGCCACCGCCCGGCTCCCCGAAGCACCGACCGTCGTAGCGGCACGGACGAAGAGCCACCTCGAGGCTGCCGAGCGCGCCGGTCTGCCAGCTCTCATCGCAGATCTCGCGCTCGCCGAAAGGACCGGCGAGGCCCGCAGTCTCCTTCTGCCCACGGTGAATCCGTATCGACACAACCCTCAAGGCTGGGTTCGCACGCCGCCCGAAGGGCTCGCCTCGGTCGACCCCCATGGATCACACGCGCCTGCCCAGGCAAAGGCGACACACCTGACACTCGACCGCGCCTTTCGAGGATCGGCGCACCGCTTCCGCGGCCTCTACGTGGATCCCCGATCCTTCCAGGGTGACCACGAGTACCTGGCGGTGGTTCTGAGACTGGCGGCTCGAGGGTGCCCGATCGTCACTCCACCCAACGAGCTGATCGATGGGCTCATCCCGTATCTGCCGGCATCCACACCGGCTCAGATCGAAGATGCACTGGAACGTCTTGGCGATGACTCACAACGCGAGCGGGTGTCGGTCGAGGCGCGTCGAGCGGTCTTCCTGGACCATTCGCCCGACGCCCGCCTCGAGCAGATCCTCGAGTTCACGGGTATTCGCCGAGAGCCACCGCAAATGATCTCCGTCCTCGGGGCGACGAAACGGCCGGACCGGATCGGAGACCTGGTCGCATCCTTCACCTCTCAGGCGTGGCCCGAGAAGGAACTGATCCTGATTCTCCATGGAGCGGATGCTTTCGATCTCGAGGCAGTCGACTCCGCCTTGCCCAACGGATCGACGGCCTGCCATGTGGTCCCGGTCGCTTCTGACATCACGTTGGGCGAAGCTCTCAACGCGGGCCTCCGGCTGGCACGCGGCGCCTACATCGCCAAGATGGACGACGATGACCATTACGGCCCGCAGCACCTGACCGACCTGATGGTGGCTGCCACCTACGCCGACGCCTCCGCCGTCGGGAAGCTCGCCAATCCCACGTACCTGACGGAGTCGAACTCGACGGTGGACTGGCGAATCGGTGATCAGGAAAAGCACGTCCATCACCTTCCGGGAGCGACGATGCTGATCCGAAGGGATCTACTCGACCGCTACCGATTCAGTCGGGTCGAGCAGTCAGTGGATGCCACGCTCTGGAGGCGGATGACGGCGGACGGTCACCAGCTCTACTCGACCCATTGGTTGAATTTCGTCCGAGTCCGGCACGGCGACAACACTTACCGTCGACCCGAAGACGACTTCATCCGCCTAGCGACCCAACGCCCCGAGCCGGGCCTGAATCCGACCAGGTGGTTCGTCTGACCGACGGTCCGAGTCAGCCCACCGCCAGCAATATCCGAGCGATCCGATCACCGGCGTGGCCGTCCCATAACGGGGGCAATTCGGCGTCTCGGGCGCTGTCCATGTCCGCCAGACCTGCCTCGATGGCATCCGGATCGGTTCCCACCAGCCGGTTCGTGCCCATCGTTATGGTCACGGGACGTTCCGTGTTCTCCCTCAGAGTCAGGCACGGGATGCCGAGGACGGTCGTTTCCTCCTGGATCCCCCCGGAGTCGGTGAGAACGATGGAAGCTCCCGACATCAAGGCGAGGAAATCGATGTACCCCATGGGGTCGAGGATCATGGCCACCTCGCCCAGCCCCGCCGCCTCCAACGACTCCCGACCTCGGGGATGCAATGGAGCGACCAGATCGACGTACTTCGACGCCCGCCTGAGCCCTTCGACCAGCCTCTCCACGCTGATGGGATCGTCGACGTTCGCCGGGCGATGGAGAGTGACGACCCCATACGGTCCCTCGATCCCGAGTCGCGA
>DATGPZ010000034.1:0-5181 GCA_035304485.1 Acidimicrobiia bacterium
CCGCGTGCCCTCGTCGTCGGCACGTCGCTACTCCCTCCCGAAAGACCCGCCGCCCACCAGAACTGCGCTACATCGCGCTGCACACCGACCGATTACCTTCGGCGGCGTGAAGTGGCCCGAATTCGTACGTGCCCAACCGGAGCTCGCCTCCTATGGACAACGCCTCCTGGCTGAATCCCATGGCTATGTCTTCTTGGCCACGGTGGCGAGGGACGGGGCTCCCCGAGTCCACCCCATCGCTCCCATATTCAGCCACGCTGGTTTGTTCGTTGCCATAGCTGCGAGCTCTCCCAAGGCTGCCGACCTCGAGGGGGATCCCAGGATCGCCCTCCACTCCTCGGTCGTCCCTCCCTCCGACGAGGAGTTCTGGCTCCGTGGCGAGGTCTCCCGAATAGAGGGAGAGTCGGCGCGTGAGTCGGCTGTGGTCGGCCAGGAGAGCGGAGCGGAGCTGAGCGACGCCATGGCTCTTTGGGAAGTGACTCTCACGGAGGCCGGCTGGTCCCAGTGGGTCGACGGGCGACCAGTCCGTCTGCGGTGGCGATCCGACCGTCCGGGGTGGCCCTGAAATCTGTTCGTCGCCGTATGTGCATATGCGTTTATGGCGTTGAAACAGTTCTGAAACCAACCGCCGGTTGCCTCTCTTCGGTTCGAGTTCCGAGCCGATCAAGGAGGCAGCGTGAAGAGAAAGTTGATCACGGGAACGATCTCGGCGGGCTTACTCGTGGTGTTACTCGCCAGCCCTGCCCTTGCCCAGGAGGATCCCGGTTTTGCCACGCAGTTCGTCCTGGACAACCTCTGGGTGTTCATCGCCGGCATCCTCGTCTTCTTCATGCAGGCGGGATTCGCCTTGCTCGAGGCAGGCCTGACACGGGCCAAGAACGTCTCGAACATCATGATGAAGAACCTGATGGACATGTCGGCCGGGGTGCTGGCGTTCGCTCTGGTCGGATTCGGTATCGGATTCGGCGGTAACGAGTTGCTGGGCGGTTGGTTCGGCTTCGACCTCGGGATCCCAGGGGTCGAGGACACCAGCGGAAACGGCCTGTTGCCGGCCACGTTCTTCTTCTTCCAGGCCGCTTTCGCCGCCACCGCCGCCACCATCGTGTCGGGCGCCATGGCCGAACGGACGAAATTCAAGAGCTATTTCGTCTACACGTTCTTCATCACGGCGCTCATCTACCCGGTCGTCCTGAGATGGACCTGGGGCGGCGGGTGGCTGGCACAGCTGAGCACCCCGTTCTCCGACTTCGCCGGATCGACCATCGTGCACGCAACTGGGGGCTGGGCGGCGTTGATGGGGGCGATCGTCCTCGGACCCCGGCTCGGTCGGTATACCAAAGACGGGAAGCTGCGGGCGATTCCGGGCCACTCGATCCCGTTCGTGGTCCTCGGCGCCATGATCCTGTTCATCGGCTGGTTCGGATTCAACCCAGGTTCCGAGCTCGCGGCCGATGAATTCGTGATGCCGATCGCTCTCAAGACCCTGGTCGCCGCCTGCGCGGGTGCCGTGAGTGCCATGCTGGTCAACTGGGCCCGGGACGGAAAGCCGGATGTGACGTTCGCGGCCAACGGTCTCCTTGCGGGGCTGGTCGCAATCACTGCTCCGGTTGGAGCCGTCGAGACCTGGGCGGCCGCGGTCATCGGCGCCATAGGAGGCGTCATCGTCGTGTACTCCGTGGCCATGTTCGATCGGCTCCGAGTCGACGATCCGGTAGGCGCCATCTCGGTCCACGGTGTGGTGGGAACGTGGGGCACCCTGTCGGTTGCCCTCTTCGCCCGCTACGACGACGCCTTCCTCGGTCGTGAGAACGCCGGCCTCTTCTACGGAGGTGGCCTGGATCAGCTCTGGACCCAGCTGATCTTCGTGTTGGTCCACTTCGTGTTCGTCACCGTGGCGGCGGGCCTTCTGTTCCTCGCCCTCAAGGCCACCATCGGTTTGCGGGTCAGTGAGGAAGAGGAATTGGAGGGCCTCGACGTTCTCGAGCACGGATCTCCCGGGTATGGCCACGATCCGGGTGTCCCGGGTTCCGGTGTCACCCCTCCCGTAGGGACCCCCGTCCCCGAACGCGCCTGACGGCCGAAAGGACAGAACATGAAACTCATCATCGCCTACATAAAGCCGTTCAAGCTGGACGACGTCGGCGAGGCTCTCAAGGCGGTCGGGATCACCGGAATGTCCGTGAGCGACATCTCGGGGTTCGGGCGACAGTCCGGCCAGACCGAGGTCTATCGGGGAGCGGAATACGAAGTGGCCTTCGTGCCCAAGCAGCGCCTGGAGATCCTGGTCCCCGACGACCTCGCCTACGCCGCCACCGAGGCGATCGAGAAGGCCGCCCGGACCGGCGAGATCGGCGACGGCAAGATCGCGGTTCTCCCTGTGGAGGACGTCGTGAGGATCCGTACGGGTGAGCGAGGACCCGACGCAGTCTGAGGGCGGCGCCCTCGACCGATTCCTCCGTCTGCGGGCGTCTCTGATCGAGGCGCCCGCAGACGGGCGTACAGAGGGGAGTGGTGGCGGGATCGGCAGAGCGCTGACGGCTGCACTCGATGACGGGGTGCGGGCTCTGCTTCCCGAGCCGCCACCCGGAGTCGCCCTGGTGGCGTTGGGCGGGTATGGAAGGGAAGAGCTCTGCCTCTTCTCGGACGTAGACCTCATGGTTCTGCACCGCCTCAGCGATCCCGGTCCGGTCGCCGCCCGCGTCTTCCGTCCTCTCTGGGATGCCCGGCTCCGTCTCGGTCACTCGGTCCGGACGGTCGAAGAGTGCTTGAAGGGTGCCCGAGAGCGTTTCGACGTCTTCACCACTCTGTTGACGGGACGATTCCTGACTGGCGATCGAGCGCTCTTCGATGACCTGGAGGGGAGGATCGCGCGGGTGGTGGAGGCCCGACCGCTGCGTCGCTATCTCGTCACCGAGGAGATGGAGCGCCGTCGGAGGAGCCCGTATCTGCTGATGTCGGCCGACGTCAAGTCAGGGCGCGGAGGTCTTCGAACCCTCCACGCCTTCGACTGGGAGAACCGCCGCCAGCAACTCATCGGACGGTTCGCCCCGGATCCGGGCGAGGTGGCCGACGATGCTCGGGAGACTCTGCTCGCCATCCGGAACGGCCTGCATGCTGCCGCCGGGCGAGCCCACGACACCTTCGACTTCGATCTTCGGGCTGCGGTGGCCGACTGGCTGGGGTCCTCGGTCACCGAGGTTTCTCAGAGACTCGTCGACGCCATGGTCACCGTCGACCGCCTGGCCTCCGCTCGGTGGCCCGAGATCCGGTCGAGCTCGGGAGGATGGCGAGGCTCGAAGCGCCGCGAGCTCGAGCCTGCTTCGCTGACCGCGGGCACCTTCGCCGATCTGCTCCGCCGGGGGGAATCCGGGCGGTTCGAGCTCGATTCGCTGTGGGTGGACGGTCACCTCGACGACGTCCTCCCGGTCTGGGGACGAGTCCGGACCCGGCCCCACATCGTTCCTTTCCACGACCATCCGGTCGCTCACCATCTGTGGCGCACCGTCGATGAGATGCAGCGACTGGTCGAGGGAGACGGTGAAGAGGCGGAGATCGCTCGGCACGTGGGCTCGATCGACCTGCTCACACTGGCCGCCTTCCTCCATGACATCGGGAAAGGGTCGGGTGCCGACCATTCGGAGTCGGGAGCCGAAATCGCCCGAGCGATCTGCTCGCGCCTCGGATGTGATGCGGTCACCATGCGCACCGTCGTGGCGGCAGTGCGGCATCATCTCTTGCTGGCCGACACGGTGGCGCGTCGCGACATCGAAGACCCAAACGTCGTGAACGCGGTCGCCTCTCGGCTGGGTGAGCTGCGGACCCTTCGTACCGTCTATCTACTCACCATCGCCGACTCCCGGGCAACCGGCGCCTCGATGTTCCCAGCCTGGAAACACACTCGGTTGCGAAAGCTGTACGAGAAGGTTCGGGACGCACTCGAGACTCGCGGGGTAGCAACATCCCTCGACGAGCCGGCCGGCTGGCCGACGGAAGAATCGGAACACCATCTGGCAGCCATGCCCGACGACTACACGCAGAATCTGGAGCGGTCGCAACTAGAGCTTCACCTCTCGCTCGCCCGAGATCTCGAGGGTGATCTCGCGGTCGATGTCCAGATCCAAGCAGACATGGACATCTTCACCATGGTCGCGGCGGATCGACCGCGGCTCCGTGAGATGGCGGCCCAGTGCCTGGCCGCCGGAGGGTTCGACATACTCGAGGCGCGTCTCGCCACCCGGACCGACGGGGTCGTGTTCGACACGTTCCATGTCCGGGATCATCGGCCCTCTGGCACGGATCGAGTCGAACGCTGGGACAGGCTGCGTGAGGATCTCCAGCGCTCGTTGAAAGGCGAGTCGTCTCCGTCGGAGAAGGTCCGAGCTCGGGCAGGGGCCTATCCGTCTCCCGGCCCGGCCCGCGAGCAAGTAGTCGTCGAAGCGGGGCCGGATGCGATGAGCGGTGAGCTCACGATCAGCGTCCGATGCCCCGACGTGATCGGCCGATTGGCGGAGATACTCGGCATCCTGGAGGAGTTGCATCTCGAGATCCGGTTGGCGAAGGTCGACGTGCGTGGCGGAGAGGTCGTGGACACCTTCCATCTTCGGTCTCGGCCCGATGACTTGGACCTTCGAATCCTCGAGCGGGAGATAGCCTCCCGGATCAGCTGACCTCCCTCATGGGTCTGCTGGGTTCGTTGAGCCGGAGCCAGCGGTGACATCCCTCCCGAGCTCGTGCCCGTCGGCGGACCTACCCCGAGCGTGCGCAACACCCTCCCCGGACGCGAGAACCCCCTGGGGTGTGAGGTTCGGCGACCTTCGTGGATTGTTTCACCCTTCTTCAGCGAACAAGGATCCAGGCGGGCGGGACCAGGGATGCTGGCCGGACTGGGATCGACGACCAGGTCGCGATGATCACCCGCGGTCCTTGGCAGTGCGGATCGGGGCCACCACTCGCCCAGCTCACCTACAGGTGGGGCACCGCCGTAGAGCCGATGATGTCGTAGCCGTCGTCGCCGCTGGGCGACGGGAAGAAAGGCACCAGCCACATAGGTGGTGACACCGAGCCCGGCAGGTGGTCGACGTGTTCAGTCCAGGCCAGCGATATCTTCGCAACCATCGCCGTTCCAGTCGAACGTCTCGGAGGCGAGGCTCTAGAGAATCCCCACCACGAATACCGTCCTGG
>DATGPZ010000035.1:0-4240 GCA_035304485.1 Acidimicrobiia bacterium
ATTCGCTTCCTCGATCACCTCCACGTCGATGCGGCCGATGCCCTGCTCGAAGACACGAGCGGCGTGCTCCATCTGATCCTGGATGCGTTCGCGCTCAGTCTCTTCTAGGTCGACCTTGCGGCCTGTGACCACGATTTCCAAGTGACCCTCTCTTCGGGTTGATCGGGGACGAGACTAGTCACCTTGGAATCGGTTGGGCTTAGTGCTCGCGGCCGACAGCCGATGGACGATGTTGCCGTCACGGCACCCGTGACGGTGGACAGGACCTGGGCTGCCGCAACCAGCGTCGATCCCGTCGTCACCACGTCGTCGACCAGGACCACGTCACCGTCGACCGGGCGCACTCGCCGAAAGCGTGGCGCGAATCCATGGTGGCCGCCCGCCCGAGCCCTGCCCCACAGTGGAGCAGCCAGAGCCCCGACCACGGGCCGGCCGGTCAACCGACTCAACTGGCGGCAGAGTTCCACCGCCGGATCGACACCGTACTTCAAGCGACGCCAACCGACCCGTACCACCGGCACGAGCACTGCGGCAGGCGGGACCAATGGTGCCATCGCCTCGGCCAAGACCCGGCCGGCGGCGACGACACCCCGATATTTCAGATGGTGAACCAGTGTCCGGGCGGGCCCTTCATGCCGAAAGCCCGACGACACCACTCCGACGCCCGGCAGTGCCTGCTCCGGTGCCGCCCGAAGGTGCAGGCGGCACGGGCCACACAACGAACTCGGGGAGAGGACGCCGCAAGCAAGACACACCATGACCCGACCGTAAGCGGTCGGTGGGACAGCTTCGGCTCAGACGAGGATCAGGTACCTTCCTGCCACCCAGACAGGTACTCGACCTGCTCGTCGGTCAGGTGCTCCAGGGCCCCGCCCAAGCGCTCGAGTTTGATCGAGGCCACCTCGCGGTCGATCTCCTCGGGAAGGGTGTAGATGGCGGGCTCGAGATCACCTCGGTTCTTGATCAGCCACTCCGCCGCCAGCGCCTGGTTGGTGAACGACATGTCCATCACGTCGGCGGGGTGGCCTTCGGCAGCTCCCAAGTTCACGAGACGGCCCTCTGCCGCCAGCAGGATCCGGCGCCCGTCCTCGAGCTCGAACTCCTCCAGGTTGTCGCGGACCAGACGCCGTTCTACCGACATGGCGCGTAGGGAATCGAGATCCAACTCGATGTCGAAGTGGCCGGCGTTGGCGAGGATGACACCGTCCTTCATCCGCTCGAAATGACGCTTGCGGAGAACGTGCTTGTTGCCGGTGACCGTGATGAATATGTCACCTTCGGCCGCAGCCTCGTCGGCCGACAAGACCCGGAACCCGTCCATGGCGGCTTCCAGGGCGCGGATCGGGTCTACCTCGACCACCACCACCTTCGCCCCCATGCCGTCAGCTCGGGCCGCCACCCCCCTGCCGCAATCGCCGTATCCGACCACCACCAGGGTCTGGCCGGCGAGCAGGATGTTGGACGCCCGGATGATCCCGTCGAGGGAGGATTGACCGGTGCCGTAGTGGTTGTCGAACAGATGCTTGGTGGCGGAGTCGTTGACCGCCACCACCGGAACGCGCAGGGTTCCGTCGGCAGCCATCGCCCGCAGCCGGATGACCCCGGTGGTCGTCTCCTCGGTCGACCCGATCACTTCGAGATCACGGCGTTCGGTGTGGAGCACCGTGGCCAGATCGGCACCGTCGTCCATGGTCACGGCAGGTGCGTGGTCGAGGGCGGCGTTGATGTGCTTGTAGTAGGTGTCGGCGTCTTCGCCCCTGATCGCGAAGACCGAAATCCCCTCTGCCACGAGTGCCGCCGCCACGTCGTCTTGGGTGGAGAGCGGGTTGGAGGCACAGAGGATCGGCTCGGCGCCTCCATCTCTCAAGGCGAGCATCAGGTTGGCGGTCTCGGCGGTGACGTGGAGGCAGGCGGCGATCACATGGCCTTCCAGCGGTCGTTCCTTGCGGAACCGATCGCGGATGGTCGCCAAGACCTCCATTCGTCGCCCGGCCCAGGCGACCCGCCGGGCGCCGGCCTCCGCGAGTCCTGGGTCTGCGATGTCGTAGTTCATCAGCTCTCCTTGAGCAGTTGCTTGAGTTCGTCGATCAGCGCGACCGATTCGGGGTCGACACCGTAACGCTCCGCCAGGCCGAGGGAAACGAGATCCGCGATCGCCGTGAGTGACAGCATCCGTGCCAGCAGCCCGTCTCCGCGGGACCAGACCTCGTCGGCCCAGGCGACTCCCCTCTGGGTGAGCGCTCGAGTGTGCTGGAATCGCCGATCCACACGCGGATGGTCCTCCCGGTCACGAAGCGGAACCACCACCACCGAACTCGAAGTGAGTGAAGCCAGCGCCTCGAAGCTCACGATCTCGTTGTGATCGGCTTCGGGTAGGACCGACCACCAGGCCGGCGCTTTGGCGTTCTCGTTGATCTGCGTCTTCCACCTCTGGGCGACTGGCGCGGTGAGGTCGGACCCGCCCCAGACGACGACGATTCGATTCGCCACAGCCTCTACGAGAGGGCCGGCGTCGAAGCTCTCGTAGATCTCGGCCGTGACGGCGGCCGCCTCGGCCAACCCGTCGTCCGGCAGGATCGACGCCGCCACCAGCACACGCTGCAGGGAACCGAGCAGATAGCCGAGTGAAGCCCGTGGCTGGTTGCCTCCGGGCACCTCGATGTGATGTGCCAGATCGCTGTCGGCGAGCGCACCCCCGCTCGAGATCCCGACCACCTCCAACCCGAGCGTCGACGCCTGCTCCACGACCGCCAGGGTCTCTTCGGTGTTCCCGGAGTAGGACACCGCCACCACCAGGGGGCGCTCCTCTTCCACCCAGGCCGGTAAGCGGTAGCCCTTGACCACTTCCAGTCGGACACCTTCTGCTTCGCAGCCGACGGCGGCGAAGTCACCCGAGATCCCCGAACCTCCCATCCCCGCGACCAGGACGGATCCAGGGCGGGCGATGTCGGGGACGGTGAGCCGTCCCGCCCACCGCAACTGATCGGGCAGGGAGAGCGTCTGTGATCGGAAGTCGCTCAAGCCGGCACCTCAGCCTGATCGACGAGCAGGACAGGAATCCCGTCGGTGACGGGATAGCGCCTCCGGCATTCGGTGCAGACGAGATGGCTCCCCTCGTCGAGAAGGGAAGCCTTGTCGACCGGGCAAGCCAGCAGTTCGAGGAATTCGGGATCGAGCATCATCCTCCTTCCACGACCCGACGGACCGTGTCGACGAGTTCGTCGACGGTGGCCACGTCGGGAGCTTCGACGTTCAAACGCAGCAAAGGCTCGGTGTTCGACGGACGGAGATTGAACCACCGATCGGGCCACGAAACCGTCAAGCCGTCGAGACGGTCTAGTTCGGCGTCCGCGAATCGTTCCGCCACAGCCGCGATCGCGGCCTCCTGGTCGGCCACCCGGAGGTTTATCTCGCCTGACGAGGCATACGGCTCCACGTCCTGACGGATCTCCGAGAGGGGGCGTCCGTCCTCCGAGATGACCTGCATCAGGACCAGCATGGCGAGCATCCCCGAGTCGGCCCGATAGTTGTCGGCGAAGTAGTAGTGGCCGGAGTGCTCGCCGCCGAAGACGGCTCCCGACTCGGCCATCACCTGCTTGATGAACGAATGCCCGACCCGGGTCCGGATCGGTTTGCCGCCGTGGTCCCGAATCGTCTCCGGGACCGCCCGAGAAGTGATGAGGTTGTGGACGATGGCGGCGCCGGGGTGCCGCGCCAGATACCACCTGGCGACGAGGGCAGTGGTCGTGGAACCGGATAGCGGCTGACCTTTCTCGTCGACGAAGAAGGCTCGGTCGGCGTCACCGTCGAAGGCCACACCCATGTCCAATCCCTTCGATCTCACCATCTCGATCAGGTCGACCAGGTTGGCAGGGTCGATCGGGTCGGCCGGATGGTTCGGAAACGTGCCGTCGGGCTCCAGGTAGAGGCCGGTGAGCTCGGCAGCCAGCCGACCGAAGACCCTCTCGACTACGACGCCGGCCATCCCGTTGCCGCCGTCGACTCCCACCCGGAGCGGCGATATCTTGGAGGGTTCGACGATCGACATGAGATGGTCGACGTAACCCGGAATCGGGTCGAACGGGGTGACCGACCCGGGGGTGGCGGACACCTCCACTCCTGTCTCTGCCATCGCACGGATCTCGTGGAGGCCGGATTCGGAGCCGATCGGCGCCGCTCCCGCCCGACACAGCTTGATTCCGTTGTACTCGGGCGGATTGTGCGACGCCGTGATCATCGC
>DATGPZ010000036.1:0-5628 GCA_035304485.1 Acidimicrobiia bacterium
GCCCGTGTAGCTCAGGGGATAGAGCAACCGCCTCCTAAGCGGTAGGTCGCAGGTTCGAATCCTGCCGCGGGCGCTGTCTGTTCTGTGGGTCGGAATTGGCGGTGTTACCGCCAATTCCGACCCACAGAAGGGTTTGGGAACGGTTCAGAAGCCGACCTCGTCGAGGATCTCGCCGGAGGCCAGGTCGACTACCGCGATCCCGCCGTGGCCGATGGCGTAGGCCGTCTCCCCCTTCACGACCACCCGCTGCGGGCTGAGCCACCAGCCGCCTTTACCGGTCGCAAGGGAGATCACCCGGGAACCGTCGAGAGTGCCGTCCGACCAGTCGACTTCCAGTATGCCGAAGGTGGCCTCATCGGTCCCGCGACCCTCGGACCAGGACCACCCCTCGAAGGGAACGTAGGCCCGATCACCGGCCAGGGTGAAGGCCTTGTGGTCCCCCTGGACGGGCGACCAGATGTGGGACTCGGTCACATCATCGAGTGGCTTGGGGCCGAAGGTGTCGATTCGTTCCGGGGCGGCCGGATCCGAGACGTCGAACAGCGAGACCTGGAGACCCTCGGTGGCACCAGTCTCCTCATCGGCATCCTGGCCGACACCGAGCAAGAGGCCGTCGGCCACGGGGTGCAGATACGCCGAGAAGCCGGGGATCTTCAACTCACCCACCGCCTCGGGGGCGGTGGGATCGGTCAGATCGATCACATATAGGGGATCCATTTGGCGGAAGGTCACGACGTATCCGATCGGACCCATGAAGCGGACAGCATGGATGGTCTCGGTCTCGCCCAACCCGTCCACACGACCCACTTCTTCCAGCCGGTCGCCTTCGGTGGCGAGGACCGTCACCTGCGAGATAGAGTCTGAACCGCCGCCCCACCAAGAGGGCGAGCTGGTGCTGGCCACTCGAAGATGTCCCTCGTGTTCGTCCATGGCGAACTGATTGAGGAGGAAGCCGTCCACCTCTCCGGACGCCACGTAAGCCAGCTCACCATCCACCGGCGTGTCGAACCTGTGGATCAGAGTCTTGTGTCCTTTGAAAGCGGAATCCGAGTCCACCCCCGCCCAGTCGATCCAGCGCTGGGTCGCCACGTAGGTGTGCTCGGTGTTGGCGTAGACCATCGACCCAGCGGCCACCACCGAAGCGCTGACCCAGTCCTGGATGCCTTCGGCCAGCTCGAAGTCGAAGATCGAGACTGTGTCGATACCCGACGGCTCCGGTGGCAGCCACACGTCCTCGCAATCGACCGCCACCCCTTCTCGGCCCGAGCCGGCCACGAACCAGGGCAGCCAGTTCTCGATCGACGAGTTCCGGATCACTTCCCGATTGCGCTCGGTCGCCTGCCGCTCCGCCCTCAGGCCCGAGCCCTCGGGATGCGACCACTCCAGGCCGACCGGGGCGGACTGGAGGACCAGCCGCAAGTGGCCCTCGACCAGACGAGTCGTCACCGGAAACCCGTCCACGGTGACGGTGTCCTCGATGGCGGGTGCCGACGGATCGGAAACGTCCACCAGGGTGATGCCAGTGACATTCGACATCGCCGGGGCGAGGCCGGGACGGATGTCATTCATCGGGAGTTGCTCGGAGGTGCCCAGGCCAACGATCACCAGATGGTCGCCCTCCACGAGCATCTCTGTGGCCCCCCAGGCACCTCGAACGTCGAGGGTCGCGAGTTCCTCTAGCCCACCATCAGATGTGTCGAAGATACGGAGACGGCCCGAGGACAGCACGTAGAGAGTGTCGCCGTCGGCTTTCACGAAGTCCCCTTCGTCGACGCCTTCCACTTGGACGTTCGTGGACGACGGCGCCGAACCGCTTCCGTCTCCGGCCGCCGCAGTGGTATCGACTGCCGTGGCTTCTCCCCAGATCACCCAGCCGCCCGGTCCTCCCAGGCCGTACGGCCCCACCTGGTCCAGAGCTCGCTCGACGAAGTATTCGAGCAGTGCGTCACAGCTGTCGGCCGGCTCCAGGGCAGCGCCCACCCCTCGCGGCTGAGGCCGTTCCACAGGAACGGGTTGTATGACACGCTGACCGACAGCGGCGTCGGCCGACCGTTGGACCGGAAACGCGCAGCCCGTGAGGAGGGTGGCGAGGACTAGGAGCAGGATGGAGCGTCGCATGCCGATCGGACGCCGCAACCGACCGCGGGGTTCCCGGCATTCCGCCCTGCATCATTCCGACCGGCTGCCGTAAGCTCCATCTCAGTGTCGGACTTCCACTTCGAACCACTCTCATACCTCGACCGCTCGTTCCTGGCCCTCGAGTCACGCACCACCCACATGCACGTGGCTGGGGTGGCGGTGTTCGAGGCGAATGAGCTGATCACCGAGGGGGGCGGGATCGACTTTCCCCGGATCCGGGACCACATCGAGTCGAAGCTGCAGTACATCCCCCGCTACCGACAACGCCTGGACTACATCCCCTATACGGGAGCACCGGTGTGGGTAGACGACACCGACTTCAACCTCGACTACCACGTCCGCCACACGAGTCTTCCCCGTCCCGGCCTCGAGGAGCAGCTCAAGCGTCTCGCGGGCCGGATCGTCTCCCAGCAACTCGACAGATCCAAGCCCCTGTGGGAGCTTTGGGTGGTGGAGGGCCTTTCCGAAGGCCGGTTCGCCATCATCGCCAAGATCCACCATTGCATGATCGACGGCTTGTCTGGCGTCGACCTGACCACCATCTTGCTGAACGTGGCGCCGACCTCGGAGATCGAGGAATCTCCCGACTGGTCGCCGAGACGGGCACCAACCCAAGCGGAACTCGCTGTCGCCTCCGCCGCCCGGTTGGCCCGGCGCAACCTCGACCGGGTCGGCTCGATGGCGACCCTGGCTGCCGAAGGCCGCAACACGATCGAGAGCCTGACTGGCCGTGCCACCGCCGCTCTCAGCTCCCTCCAGGCAGGATGGCTGTCGAGTGCCGACGTGACACCGCTGAACCCCCACATCGGACCCAACCGTCGCTTCGATTGGACGCAGATCCAGTTGGACGACCTGAAGCGGATCAAGGCTGGACTGGGCGGGACTGTAAACGACGCCATCCTGGCGGTTACGGCTGGTGCCGTCCGGACGTTCCTGGTCGAGCACAGGGATTTCGACGTGGAAGGAGTCGCTTTCCGCGTGATGAATCCGGTCAGCACCCGTCGAGCCGACCAGCGGGGTGCACTCGGCAACCAGGTGGCGATGTGGCTGATCGACCTGCCCTTGGACGAACCCGATGCCGCCACCCGGATGAAGGCGATCCAAGAACAGACCGAACGCAACCGGCGCACCAACCAGGCTCTGGGGGCAGCCACCCTGGTCGAGATATCGCGCGGCACCCCCCTCACCCTCCTATCGCTGGCAACGCGGGTGGCTGGGCGGAGGCTGCGCCCGTTCAACATGACCGTGACCAACGTGCCGGGACCGCAATTCCCCATGTATCTGCTGGAAGCGCGGATGGTGGCCAACTACCCCATGGTCCCGCTCTGGGCTCAGCACGGAGTGGGTCTGGCGGTATTCAGCTACGACGGGAGGGTCGACTGGGGCGTGCATGCCGACTACGACACGCTTCCCGACAGCGACGTGTTCGTCGAATGTCTACATCAGGCGACCCGGGAACTGGTCGAGGCCGCCGGCCGCTGAGACCGCCCCAGGTTCCGATCGAGCGTCCAAGCTCTTTGTCATCCGGCGTCATCTGGTCCAGGTGGTCCCGTGATAGAACGCGCTTTGGTCATTCCCCAGACGATGTGGATCTCCCAGACCGACTCTCCTAGCTCCCGGGTGGAGGCAGGAGCCAAGTCGTAGACGTCACCGGGCAAAGCGGTTTCGGTCACAGGATCCCGCCCGACGGGCTCTCTCCCCACGGAACGGAGGCACTCGGTCGGAAACCGCATCGCCTCCTGGAAGACCTCCAGGGGTCCCCTCCTCTGCTGCTCGAACGGCTGGTCCAGGAGCTCTCGTAATGCTTCGTCCAGCCAGGCTCGCCCCTCGGCGATGGCAGCTTCGAGACACTCCGGAGGGTCGTCCACTCGCGAGAGAACATGGTGGGGATAGACCTCGACGAGGGCGTCGATCAGAGAGCGCGAGACCTCCGGGACCGTCATCTTCCGTAGATCTCCACGACGAGCACGCCGTGGGGACCATTCACCACCGCCACCCCAGTCCGGTCGAAGGCGGGATCTACGAGCGGTGATCCCTCGGCTTCGGCGATGCCGGCATGAGCTGCCCGTTCCGTCGCCGCCAACGCAACCATCTCGGCCGCCGCCTGCAATGGCAGTCCCTGAGCCCTGATCGCTTCCAGCACCGTCGCGTCGTCGCGACGCTCTATGGCCCCACCCTGATACATGGCCAGAGCTCGCTCCAGGGCCATCTCGTCGAGCGCGCCCGAGCGAGCCAGTGGATCGGCCCCGGCCGCCACACGATCGACGCTTCCCCGTTGCACCACCACGTCGGCCGCCCCCGGGTCGGCTTCGAGTCGATCCTCGTCCACCGGCTCGATCTCCACCGTCTCACCGGCCACCGGGACGATACGGCGCCCACCGGTGAACCGTTCGATCGCGGCCAAGGCGACCATCGCCCGATCTCCTATCAGCGGGTCCACCAGGCGGCGCGGCAGCGAGTCGGGCCCAGCTACGGCCTGGGCAACGGCGGAATCCTCCAAGGCCTCGTCGACGGAGTCGGGAAATGGCAGCACGGAGATCAGCATCATCAGGACCATCATCAGCACGATCCCCCAGGCCGCCGACACTACGGCTCCGAGGACTCGATTGGTCAACGACAGGCCAGGCAACCGGGCGACCTTCGAAAGGACGTGAGCCACGATCGTCATCGTGATCCCGAACAGGAGAAAGAGGACGACCCCCGCCACGATCCGACCCCATTCGTGCGAAACCCCGAACCGGTCGGTGAGGAAGATGCCCACCGGGCCCGAGAGCCGGAAGGCCACCGCCGCCCCGACGATCAAACCGACCAGGTCCAGCAACTCGCGCACGAAGCCGCGCAGCCAGCCTTTGACGGCGAGGCCGGCGAGGTACAGACCGAGGACGAAATCGAGCATTGGCGAGTGGGTGATAGGTGGTAGGTCTCGTAATGGTGCTACCGCAAGGCCTCGTGGCGGGGGAATTCGGGGGAACGTAGGTGGTAGGTGGTAGGTGGTAGGTCCCGTACTTTCGCGAACGCCTGTCCTCTTGCTCACGTTCGGACCCTCCGTACTCGACGGGGATCGCAGGTCACGCGATCCGTTGGGGAGAGGGGTCGGCGATCACGCCGTGAGTGCCTAGAACCTACCACCTACCACTCGAAACCCTCCAGCCGACTCCTACTTCCGACTTCCGACTTCCGACTCACTTCAACTGGATCTTCATCCGCTTGTTCGCCTTCCCCTTCGACTCCGTCTTCACCACTTCGACCCGCCCCACCTCCAGAGTCGACTTGACATGGGTTCCACCGTCGGCCTGGCGGTCGAGCCCCACGATGTCGACCACGCGGATCTCCTCCACCCATTCTGGGATCAGGTTGACCTTGGTACGGATCAGATCGGGATCTTGGAGAGCACTCTCTCGGGCCAGGTAGACGATCTCGGTCGGATAACCCTTCACCAGTTCCTCGTTCAGGCGCCGTTCGACCTCCTTGCCGAACTCGGCCGAGATG
>DATGPZ010000037.1:0-2951 GCA_035304485.1 Acidimicrobiia bacterium
GAAGAGGACGGTCCGGAAGCGACGAAACGCTGGAGGGTGTCGCCGCCGACGCTCACCTCAGGGACTCACACGGTCCGGGCTGTCTGGCGATGGGACGGGACCCCCACCCAAACGGTGACCTTCACGATCACGGTGCCCTGACCGCTGTCGATCGACATCAAAGCTGGACAGAAACAGTCGGTTCGGTCGCACCACCGTCGGTCGCCAACCATAGGCCGGAGCCAGAGTCCGTCAGACGTGGTTCAGGCAAAGGGCGCTGGTCTATCAGGAAGCCTGTGTGTGGGGCGCGGGGATGTCCTGATCTCTGCCGGGAGCGTCGGGCTTGAGGACTCTCGCTCGAGCTCGTTCGGTGGCGAGGTCTCTCACCTTGCCTCGCTGTAGTCGTCGTGCCATCCGACCCTTGAACGTAGCGCCATAGATGGATAGGTCGTATAGGTATCGGTGGTTCGGCGCCCAGCGGTCCTTCCACACGGCTTCTCCATATCCACACTCGTAGGAGCTGAATCCGTCGTTGCAGCTTTGTTCGAGGACGGACTCCAACAACAAGGTCCCGGGGGAGTATTTGCGAAACTCTTGCGATTCGTCGTACGCAGTTATCTTCAAGAATCGACGCCCGCCGTACGCGAGGTCGTACTGAAAGGCGATCATCCGATCGTCCAGGGAGAGGACGCTCAACCGGAGCCAGCCACGATCTTCAGCGACTTCGGACAAGGCTCGAAAGAACCGCTCCCAGCGTGGCCGTTGGAGAACCGATTCCCCCCTCTCTCCCTTCCAGCCAGCGGCCTCCAAGGCCAGGCCGGCGCTGACCACCGAAGCGACCTCGCCACCGCCGACGTGGTCGACGAAGCGAAGCTCTCCCAGCTCCTGAAGACGTCGTCTCTTTCTTCTTAGCGTGCTGATGGACTTCGAACTCAGGACCGAATGGACGCCCGACATCCCCTCAGCCAGAGGAATGTAGGGCGAGACCATTACCTTCCGCAGGATCCACCGCTCCCGCCGCAAGAACTCCGTTGCCACCGCCGACGACTCATCGACGTGATAGAAATGAGCGACGGCGAAGGAGTCGAGCCAATCGGACACCCGTGCCTCGACCTCCTCGCCCTCCGACATAACCACGTCTAAAGGCGCCATGAGATCGCCTGACAACGATCGAAGATGTCCGCCATTGTCGCGACACATCGGGACCGCGGCTACCGGCTCCCCGTCCCGCAACAAGAGGGGCACGACGAGAGCCTGCTCGTCTTGCAGGTAGGCGTCTGCGAGGAGATCCAGGATCTTCGAGTTCAGATACGGATTGCTGGTCGCCGCTGGTGTTGCATCCCACCAATCGGCGAGGTCTCGCCATAAACGCCGACCTGATACGGTTCTGACTCCCCAACCCACCGAAAAGACGCTAATTCCTGCGCTTCTGCGCGGCATGGGATTTCGGACCTATTTCGATGCACCCAGCTCACGATCGTCGATCAGTGCCGTCGACCGCGTCAGCCGATCTGCACGAGTGAACGCTTCGAGTCGTTTAGGACTTCGACTCCGTCTGAGGTGACCACCACGATGTCCTCGAGTCGGACACCGAACTGCCCTGGCAAGTAGATGCCCGGCTCGACCGAGAAGGCCATACCGATCTCGAGAGGCGTGTGATTGGTCTCGATGATGTACGGCTCTTCGTGGGTTTCGAGGCCAATCCCGTGCCCGGTCCGGTGGATGAAGAAATCGCCATACCCGGCCTGCGCGATCACGTTTCGAGCTGCTGCATCGATATCGGCGGGAAGCGCACTGGGTCTCACGGCATCGACCGCGGCTTCCTGTGCGGTGCGGACGAGATCGAAGACTTTCCGCTGCTCGGCGGTCGGACCTCCCACGACGAAGGTCCTGGTCGTGTCGGAGCAGTAGCCCTCTATCCGACCCCCGAAGTCCATCACGATGAGATCGCCATCCCTGATCTCGCGTTCCGTCGGCTCGTGGTGAGGCGAGGCGCCGTTGGGCCCGGATGCCACGATCTTGAACGAGGCAACGTCATGACCTTCCTCGAGCAGCCAATTGTCGATCAAACGAGCCATCTCCCGTTCCGTACGACCACTGGCGCGGGTCTCTCCAAGCCGGGTGGCGACCCGATCCGCCGCCTGGGCGGCGCGTCGGAGGTAGTCGATCTCGGCTGGTTCCTTGCGGATACGAAGCGAAGCCATGACAGGCCCGGCCGATCTGAAGCGAGCCGAGGGAAGGGCCGCCTGCAGCGATAGAAGGAACACCGACCACGTGTGGTCGCCGATCGCGACCGACTCGCAGTCACCGACGATGCTCGTGACGATTGCGATTGGGTCTTCCGTCTCGGTCCACGGGCGAATCTCGAACGGACCTGGTGTCACCCTCGGTGCTTCCAGCTCAGGAACCACCAGCACGGCATCCTCGGCGGTCAGCACGAACATGGTGAGACGCTCGAGCGGCATCGCCTCATAGCCGGTGAGGTACCGGATGTCGGGCCCGACACTCAGCAGGAGGGCCTTCAGCCCTGCCTCATCGACCGCTCTCCTGGCGCGGGCGATTCGCTGGGCGTAGTCGAACGAGGGTGATGTCATGTGCGGATCGTACCGGGGGTAGCGTTACGGTCCGATGTCGACCCGCTGGCTCCTCATCCTCTCCCTCGCCGCCGCTCTCGTCATTCTCGTCGCCGGCGGGATTTGGCTGGCTATGGCGCTCTTCTAGAAGCCGGTCCGGCTAGCACCCGTCGGGCCATCTCAGATGGACGTCCGCCTGAACGTCGTCGATCGTCACGGTCTCGCCGGCTCGAGTGGTGATCACGACGCTGACGACATCGACGTCGCCCAGACCGAAATGGGCGACGGCCGGCTTGCCCGACGAGTAGCCAGAAGCTGCACCGATCTCGCGGTATCCCAGCAGGGCTCCGTCGTTGGCGAATACCTCCACGGCCGACCCGACACCACCGACGGGGTCAG
>DATGPZ010000038.1:0-5068 GCA_035304485.1 Acidimicrobiia bacterium
GTCCCGGGAGTCAAGGCCGCCGCCGTTGCGGCAGGCCTGAAGCCGGGATGGCCCCGACTCCCGTTGGTGCCGGTGGGCGAGCAAGTGGCAGCCGAACTCGAAGAGGCAGCCTCTCTTGAGTAGTGACACGACGGTACAGTCGGCCCGAGACAGCTCCAGTCAGAGAAAGGGATCGTCATGGCAGTGAAGTTCCTCACCGAGGAGTGGGCCAAAGCGGTAACCGAGGCTCTCAACAGCCATCCCGGCTTCAAGAGCGCCATGGGCTCGGCCGAACTGGCGATCCAGTTCAACACCACGGAGGCGCCTCAAGGCACCGTGTCCTACTACATGACCACGTCGGGCGGGACCGCCAACCTGGCCATGGGCGAGATCGAAGACCCCGACGTGACGATCAATCAGAACTACGAGACCGCCACGGCCATCGCCCAGGGCGAGCTCAACACCCAGACCGCGTTCATGACCGGCAAGATCAAGGTCTCCGGCAACCTCGCCAAGCTGATGATGCACCAGCGGGCCATCGGCGAATGGGGTGCGGCCGTCAAGGACATCGAAGTCGAATACTGACGAGCGGTTCGCTCAACGGACAGATCCGGTCCTCGAACGGCGGTAACTTGCCGCCATGGATTATGTCCGCGTCATCGAAACGGAAGGGCAGCGCATCGTCGATCTCGCCCGCCGCGGTCCGCTGGAAGCGAAGGTCCCCCACATCCCGAATTGGTCGATGCAGGACGTCGTGGCCCACTTGGGCGGTGTCCATCGCTGGGCGACCGAGATCGTCCGGACCCTCAACTGGGAGGGGCGCCGCCATCGCAAGGGAACCGAGACCGGTGAGGCACTGGTCGCCTGGTTCGAGGAAGGCCTGGGGAACCTGGTCGACACCTTCACTCAGGCCGACCCGGAGGCGAAGTGCGGGAACTTCAGCCCCGGCAGCCCGAACGTCGTCGGCTTCTGGCTGCGGCGTCAGGCACACGAGACCTCGATGCATCGCTGGGACGTCGGCGCGGCCGCCGGTGTGAGAGATCCGTTCGACCCGTCATTCGCCACAGACGGGATCGACGAAGTGTTCCACACCTTCACCCGCTCCCGCGGCAAGCAAGTCCTGGAAGCGCCGGTGGGCATCCGGACCGATGACACCGGAGGGGAATGGACCCTGTCCCCCGCGGAGAAGCCGGGCCGGATCGACGTGAAAGTCGGGATCGACGGGCCGGTGGAAGCAACGCTGCACGGCCCGGCGGAAGAGACGTTGCTCGTTCTGTGGAAGCGTTTGGGCCTCGACGAAGCCGACATCGAGATCGAAGGAGACCGCTCGATGATCGAGAGAATGCTCACAGGCCCCGTGTCTCCCTGACGACTCGATCAAAGAATCGAAAAAAAAAGAGAGCACCCGCCGAAGCGGGTGCTCTTATCCAGTGTTTGCTGTCTGTCTCAGTTGACGGCGTCTTTGAGACCCTTGCCGGCCTTGAAGGCCGGGGCCTTGGAGGCCTTCACCTGGATGGTCTCGCCGGTCTGGGGGTTGCGGGCCGTACGTGCGGCACGGTTGCGAACCTCGAAAGTCCCGAAACCGGTGAGAGACACCTTGTCGCCCTTCTTCAAAGCGTCGGTGATGGCATCGATGACGGCGTCGACGCTGGCCTGAGCTTCGGCCTTGCTCGAGTTGGTGGCCGAAGCTACTGCCTCGACAAGCTCAGACTTGTTCATGGCTCTCCTCCTTGGAGATCGAACTACAGATATGTGATTCTTGCGGGATTCCGGCTCAACTGCAAGCTCTTCCGGCTCTTCCGCCTCACACGAGACCCAGCTCGACGACCGTGTCGCGCTCGCTCTGGAGCTCCGCGACCGAGGCGTCGATGCGCTGGCGGGACCAGTCGTCGATCTCCAAACCCTGGACGATCTCCCACTCACCGTCGCGGCACACGCACGGGAACGAGGACACGATCCCCTCGGGGACACCGTAGGAACCGTCCGACGGCACGGCCATGGACACCCAGTCTCCCTCGCGCGTGCCCATCACCCAGTCCCGCATGTGGTCGATGGCGGCGTTGGCAGCGGAAGCGGCCGAGGAAGCGCCTCGCGCCTCGATGATGGCGGCACCCCGCTGGGCGACGGTGGGGATGAACGTGTTCTCGACCCAGTCGTGGTCGTTCACGACTTCGTAGGCAGAGCGACCGTCGATCTCGCAATGGAAGAGATCCGGATACTGGGTGGAGGAATGGTTACCCCAGATCGTCATCTTGCGGATCTCGCCGACCGGGGTACCGGTCTTGGCCGACAGCTGGCTCAGGGCGCGGTTGTGGTCGAGACGGGTCATGGCCGTGAACCGACGGGGATCGATGCCCTTGGCGTTGCTGAGAGCGATCAGGGCGTTGGTGTTGGCCGGGTTCCCGACCACCAGCACCCGGACGTCGGGGGAGGCGACTGCGGCGATGGCCTGGCCCTGGGGACGGAAGATCCCTCCGTTGGCTTCCAGCAGATCCGAGCGCTCCATGCCTGCCTTGCGGGGCATGGCCCCGACCAGGAGGGCGAAGTCGGCATCGGCGAACGCCTCCTCCGGGTCGCTGGTCATCACCATGCCCTGGAGCAGCGGGAAGGCGCAATCCTCGAGCTCCATCGCCACCCCCTCGAGGGCGCCGAGGGCGGGTGGGATCTCGAGCATCTGCAGGATGAGCGGCTGGTCGTCTCCCAGCATCTGGCCCGAGGCGATACGGAAGAGGAGGCTGTAACCGATCTGGCCGGCCGCACCGGTGACGGCGACACGCTTGGGTGATTTCATGGGCGGAAGGCTAGTGGCGGTCTGGCACCCGCCCGTCGCCGGTCAGGCCGTGCCGCGGACCGAAGGCAGTGCCACGATCACCACCGGAATCTGCGAGTTCTCCGATATGTAGCTGATCCGGTGACCGAAGAACGGACGGTTGGTCATGGGACGGCTGGAGGTGCCGAGCACCAGCAGGTCGATGTTGCGGCGGGCCGCGAAATCGAGGATCTCTTGCTCGGCGTTGGGAGCCACCCGGGCCGCCGTCTCCAAGTCGATTCCGATCCGTTCAGCGAACTCGGCTGCCTCGGCCAGCATCGCCTGGACTGCCTCGCCAGTCTGCTCTCCCGTCGATCCAGGCAGGAACACGCCTTCACCGTCGGGCCGGTTGACGACGTGCAGGGCGATCGCCGTCCCATCCGCTACCCGGGCGAGCGAGTAGCCGAACTCTTCGGCGGCCCGGCTCGACCGGGTGGCTGTGATGGGAACCATCACGCGACGGGGCAACTCTTCGGGGACGCCTTCGTTGGGGACCTGCACCACGAGGGTGCGGATGCCCGTCTCACGCAACACCCTCTCCACCACCGTGGCCAGGAGCGGGCTCCGCTCCTCTTCGGGCGATGCACCCACCACCAGGAGGTCGTAGCCCAGACGGCTCTCCCGGAGGATCGCCTCGGCAGGATCCGGGTCTACCTTCTCGACCGTCCGGGTCGTGACTTCACCCAGGGCTGCGATCACCCCGCTGGGATCGGCCACGGCGGCGCCGCCCATCCCCCGTCGAAGCAGTAGCCGCTTCCATCCGCGGACGGCCGGCACCTCGACGGTGAAGACCGTGACCTCGGCGTCGGGGAACACCGCTGCCACGAGCCGAGCTGCGTATTCACTGTTGAGACCACCGCGGGTCGGAAGGAGGATCCGGCCCGTGCCCAGGATCTCGGCGGTGCTCACCAGGGACTCCCGTTCCAGCCGATCGGCCTCTTCGGCGGGAGGCTCCCAACGGGCCACGGCCCATTGGAGGAGGATCGGCGCCAACAGCGAGGTCACAACTGCCGCCAGCAGGAGGATGGTGTAGGCGGCGTCGGAGATGACACCTTCGTTCAACCCGACGATGGCGACCACGACACCCA
Source organism: Acidimicrobiia bacterium (assembly GCA_035304485.1). Taxonomy (GTDB): domain Bacteria; phylum Actinomycetota; class Acidimicrobiia; order Spongiisociales; family ZC4RG35; genus ZC4RG17. The sequence goes on from DATGPZ010000038.1 coordinate 3,877, forward strand.
TGACGCCCAGGGCACTGAGACCGGATCCCAGGGCGATCGCCTCTCGCGAGTCCACTCCCACGAACCGGGACGCGATCAGCGTGCCCCCGATGTTGGTGGCCATGGCGAGGACGATGGCGCCCACCGCCCAGGCGACGGTCTCCAGATCGGCGAGGGCGGTGATGTCGACTCGCAGACCGCTGATGGCGAAGAACAGAGGAGCGAAGAAGGAAGCGGTGATCGACTCCATCCGCTCGCGCACCTGGGGCAGCTGGTGACGGATCCGGCCGAGCGTGATTCCGACCAGGTAGGCACCGAGAATCGCCTCTACGTGGAGAGCCTGGGTGATGGCACCGCCGACGAGACCCGCCACGATGGCGATGGAGAGACCGCCCACCACGTCCGACCCCTGTGAGAGCACTCGCCGGAAGAGACGGTCCAGGATGGCCCTGCCCAGCGTGAACATGAACAGGACGAAGAGGGCGAGGCCACCGAAGGAGATGACGATCTGGGCGACCTGCACGCCTCCGACCGCCACCCCCGACAGGACGGCGAGGATCAGCCAGCCAACGGCGTCCTTGACCATCGCCGCCGCCAAGGTGATCTGGCCGAAGTTCCGCCGCATCACCCCCAGGTCCGAGAGGATCTTGCCCACCACTGGCAAGGCCGAGACCGACAGGGCCAGAGCGAAGAAGGCAGCGAACACCCACGGAGCCGGATCGATCGGCCCGGAGAACCTGTCGGCGAGGTAGAAGCCCAGAAGTCCGGTGGCGATGAGTGGTGCCACCAGGGATCCGAACGAAACCACCAGGGCGACCCCCCGGAACCGGGCGATGATCCCGAGATCGGTCTCGTAGCCCATCACGACCAAGAGGAAGACCACCCCGAGCCAGGCCAAGCCGAATGTCGAGGAGCTGACCACCGGGTCGGCGGCAAAGACCCACTCGTGGCCGGCCGGCCACAGCAGCCCGAACAGCGACGGTCCCAGCAGCACCCCCGCCAGGAGCTCGCCGACCACGGGTGGTTGACCGAGGCGCTTGAACAGGGTCCCGACGAGGCGAGCCACCCCGACCAAAAGGGTCACCTGGACGAGGAAGACGAGTATCTGATGCGCACTGAGTGATGCCGAAACGGCGGCCTCAGCGCCTTCCTCCGCGGTGAACCAGAGACCGGGAAGATGTGACATCGGCCACACCCTAACGAAACACCGGAC
>DATGPZ010000039.1:0-6024 GCA_035304485.1 Acidimicrobiia bacterium
CACACTGGGAGTCGCCGCCGCCATCGGGCTGGTGAACGGCCTCGTGGTGACGAAGCTCCGCGTCCACGGGTTCATGGCCACGCTGGGCATGGGGCTGATCGTCAAGGGTTACCTCGACACCAACTATCAGGGCACGGCCGGATCGGTGCCCAAGTCGTTCCAGCTCGTCGGCACGACCGGAGTCGGTCCAGTCCCGCTTTCGACGGTCATCATGCTGGCGGTGGCCCTCCTGGCGGCGATACTGCTGTCCAGGACCCGGACCGGTCACCACATGTTCGCGGTGGGTGGCGATCTAGACGTCGCCCGACTCTCGGGTATCCATACCGCCCGGCCGATCATCGTCGCCCACGTCGCCTGTTCGTTGACCGCCGCCCTTGCAGGCCTGCTCCTGGCGAGCCGACTCGGAGTCGGAAGTCCCACCGTCGGGGTCCAGGGCGGTTACGACCTGCTGTCGATCGCGGCGGTGGTCCTCGGCGGCACCCTGCTGATGGGAGGCAAGGGCTCGATCTGGGGGACGGTCGGCGGAGTGGCGATCTTCGCCGTAATCGACAACGTCCTATCGGTCCTCCAGGTGAATCCGTTCCTGAAAGACGTGGTGCGGGGAGCGGTGATCATCGCCGCCGTCGCCGTCTACACCGGTCGGAAGCTGGAGAGGCGCCGGCCCCGCTTCGCCAACGACAGGGTCGCGCCGGCCGAGGTGGTGACATGAACGTCTTCGCCCGTCTCCTCAACCCGCAGCGGGCTGTCTTCATCCTCCTGGTGGTTCTGCTGGTTCTGGTCGCCGTCTTCAACCCGAACTTCGCCAATCCGAGCCAGCTGATCCGCTTCGCCCAGCGGGTGGCACCGGTCGCCATCGCTGCGATCGGTCAGTACTTCGTGATCGTGTCCGGAGAGTTCGACCTCTCATTGGGTGCCCTGGTCACTGCCCAGGTCATCATCGCCGGGAACCTCATCGGCCAGGACGAAGGAATGATCCTGCCTGTCCTCGGACTGATGATCGTCTTCGCCCTCCTCGTGGGGTTGGCCAACGGGCTCATCACCACCCGGCTGAAGGTTCCCTCGTTCATCACCACTCTCGGGATGATGCTGGCCCTGTCCGGAGCAATCTTCTATTGGACGGGTGGGGCCGCCACCGGCAATCCGGTCGAACGATTCCGTGCCATCGGACGGAGCGGGATACGGGATCTGCCAGTCATCGAGATCCTGCCGTGGAGCGTCCTCTTGCTCACGGCGGTCCTGGCGGCGGCGGTTTGGTTCAGTCGGCGTCCGTTCGGTCGGGTGATCATGGCGGTGGGCGACAACGTCACCGCCGCCCGCTACGCCGGGGTCAAGGTGTGGTGGGTGAAAACCGCCACCTTCCTGATCGCCAGCCTCTGTGCCACCCTGACGGGGATCATCCTCGTCGGCTATGCCGGCGTCCATCCCTCCGTGGGAAGTGGCTACGAATTCCTGTCGATCACCGCTGTGGTCCTGGGCGGGACGGTATTGGGCGGAGGTCGCGGCTGGGTGGTCGCGGCCGCGGCGGGGGCCTTCACCCTGGAGGCACTCTTCACGCTGCTCACCATCGCCGGGGTGCCGTCTACCTATCGGAGCGCGATCCAGGGCTTCATCATCATCCTGGCCGTCGCCTACTCCGCCACCACCTTTCAGGCACGCACCCGTCAGCGTGCCGTCGAGTCTTCTCCCGATCAGGGGAAGGAGCCGGCCGGCGATGACCGGTCGGCAGAGACCGAACGTGTCTCCGTCTCCGGAGGCACTGTCGACGACAACGAGGAGGAACCGCGATGACAAGCCGATTCCGCACGTGGACGGTGCTGGCTGCGGTCCTGGCGCTGGCCTTGGCGGCCTGTTCCACGGACGCAGAAGTAGGTGCCGACACGACGGTGCCCGGCGCCGACGCCACGGTACCGAGTGCCGACACCACGGCTCCGGCCGAGGAAGGCGACACCACCGAGACGACGGAGGCCACGGAGTCCACGGACCCGACGGACAACGAATGGTTCGATCAGGAGTTGTTCGACAAGCAGGAGGCCGAGAGGGGCGTCGCACCCGAAGGGCCGGCCGACCAGCCGTGGCTGCAGCACATCAACGCCGAGATGGTCGACACGTCCGAGTACGCCAGTGACGGCCCCAAGAAGCTCTGCTTCGCCAACGCCTCGATCTCGAACCCCTGGCGTCAGACCGGCTGGATCACGATGAACCAGCAGCTCGACGTCCTGATCGACGAGGGTGTGTTCTCCGAGATGGAGACACGCGATGCCCAGGACAGTGATGACACTCAAATCGCAGACATCGACTACTTCATCAACGAAGGAAACTGCGACGCCTTCATCATCTCGCCCAACAGCACCGCTGCGATGACTCCTGCCGTCGAACGGGCCTGCGACACCGGAAAGCCGGTGATCGTCTTCGACCGCGGCGTCCAGACCGACTGCCCGGTGACGTTCATCCATCCGATAGGCGGCTTCGCCTGGGGTATCGACACGGCCGAGTTCCTGATCGAGCATCTCGAGCCCGGGAGCCGGGTGGTCGCTCTGCGTATCCTGCCGGGCGTCGATGTCCTGGAGCAGCGTTGGGCGGCGGCCAAGGTCCTGTTCGACGAGGCGGGCATCGAGGCCACCGACCACTTCACGGGAGCCGATCCGGTGGAGATCAAGAACATCATCTCCAACGAGCTGGCGGCTGGTGAGGTGCACGGCATCTGGATGGATGCCGGTGACGGTGCCGTCGCTGCTCTCGAGGCATTCGAAGACGCTGGTCTCGACTACCCGGTGATCACCGGAGAGGACGAGCTCAGCTTCCTGCGCAAGTGGGACGAGACCGGCGTCACCGCGCTGGCTCCCGTCTACTCGAATTTCCAGTGGCGGACCCCGCTGCTGGCGGCCCAGATGATCTTCAACGGTGAAGAGGTTCCGGCCGAGTGGGTCCTTCCTCAGGAGCCCATCACCGAGGACGAGCTAGCCGACTACCTGGAAGCCAACGAGGGAATGCCCGACGGCCACTACGCCAAGTTCGGTGGCGAGGATCTGCCGGGCTATCCGGACGTCTGGCAGCAGCGCATAATCCCCTGAGTTGCCGACTAGGGGAGGGGAGGCTGAAGCCTCCCCTCCCCATGAGAGAGGCCGACATGAGACGGACGCTGGGCATCAACACATGGGTCTGGGAATCGCCCCTGACCAACGACAGTCTTCCGGGGCTCCTGGAGCGGATCTCCCGGATGGGCTATCGAGCCGTCGAGCTGCCGGTCGAGCATCCCGGTGACTGGGATCCGACTGCGGCCCGCCGGCTGCTCGACGAGACCGGGCTCGTCCCCTATGTGGTCGGCGCCATGGCGCCCGGCAGGAACCTGGTGGCGGCCGAGTCGGCCGAGGTGCGAGCAACCCAGGACTACCTGCGGCATTGTGTCGAGGTGGCGCACACGATCGGCGCCCCGGCTCTGGCCGGGCCCTTCTACGCCGCCACCGGGCGGACCTGGAGGATGGGGATGGGTGAGCGGGCTGCCCGCTACGTCGAATTGTCCGAAAACCTCGCTCCGGTGATCGAGGATGCGAAATCGGCGGGGGTGACGATCGGGATCGAACCGCTCAACCGCTACGAGACCAGCCTCATCAACACGGTTGAACAGGCCCTCACGGCCTTGGAGCCGCTGCTGGGCGAGGTGTTGGGTATCGCCGCCGATACATATCACCTCAACATCGAAGAGAAGGATCCGGCCGCGGCCGTGATCGCCGCCGGTTCCAGCCTCGTGCACGTTCAGGTGTGTGGCACGGATCGAGGCGCGGTGGGCGACGACCACTTCGACTGGAAGGCCTTCCTCGATGCTCTCGACCAGATCGGCTACGACGGCCCACTAAATGTCGAGAGCTTCACGGCCGCCAACGAGACCATCGCCACTGCCGCCTCGATCTGGCGTCCGCTGGCGGAGTCCCAGGACGAACTCGCGTCCCGTAGCTACGAGTACCTGACCCGACTCCAGGAAGGGAGAGCATGAGCCAAGCAACGACCCATCCCGTGACCCTGTTCACCGGCCAATGGGCCGATCTCCCCCTCGAGGAGGTGGCCCGCCTGGCGTCCGAATGGGGATACGACGGCCTGGAGGTCGCCTGTTCGGGTGAGCATCTGGATGTCTGGCGGGCCGCCGAAGACGACGATTACGTGCAGGAACGCCTCGATCTCCTGGAACGCTACGGGCTGAAGGTGTGGGCCATCTCCAACCATCTGACCGGCCAGGCCGTTTGCGACGATCCGATCGATTTCCGCCACGAGCCGATCGTCGGTTCCAGGGTGTGGGGTGACGGAGATCCCGAAGGTGTCCGCACCCGAGCCGCCGAAGAGATGAAACTGACGGCTCGCGTCGCCCGCAGGATGGGAGTCGACACCGTCGTCGGCTTCACCGGGTCCAAGATCTGGCCATACGTCGCCATGTTTCCGCCCGTGCCGGCCGAGGTGATCGAGGAGGGCTATCAGGACTTCGCCGACCGCTGGAACCCGATCCTCGACGTGTTCGATGAAGAAGGAGTCCGCTTCGCCCACGAGGTCCACCCGAGCGAGATCGCTTACGACTACTGGACCAGCCGACGGGCCTTGGAGGCGATCGGTCACCGGGAGGCGTTCGGATTCAACTGGGATCCCAGCCACATGATGTGGCAGGGGATCGATCCCGTCGGGTTCATCGTCGAGTTCGCCGACCGCATCTACCACGTGGATTGCAAGGACACCCGACTGCGGCCACAGGACGGGCGGCACGGGATACTCGGCTCCCATCTCCCGTGGGGCGACCCGCGGCGAGGATGGGACTTCGTCTCGACCGGCCGCGGAGACGTGCCCTGGGAGGACGCCTTCCGGGCCCTCCGTAGCATCGGATACGAGGGACCCATCTCGATCGAGTGGGAGGACGCCGGCATGGATCGTCTCCATGGCGCCGCCGAGGCCGTCGACTTCGTGCGTTCGCTGCTCTGGAAGTTGCCTGAGCAGTCGTTCGACGCTGCCTTCAGCCACCAGAACTGAGGCGGCTGGCGCCGGTCTCAGTCCGGTCCGAAGACGTGTCGGGTGTGGGTGAAAGTGCCCTTGCCGAACGCCAGAACCTTGCGTGGTTCGATTCGGAAGACGAACGAGACGCCTCCGACATCGTTCAGGAACCCTTCTCCGGTGACTTCGAACTTCCAGAACCCGTCCCATTTGGTCTGCCAGGCCGCAGCCAGACCTCGGAGCGTCTCCGGGTCCGTGATCCGAAAGGCCTCGCCTTCGACCATCACGTCTAGGCCCTCCTGCCATTCACAACAGCCGGTCGTGAGCACGACTTGGCGGTTGAAGGAGAGGTTGCGTGTCTTCTGTTCCTCGGGGCCAGTCGTGAAATGGACGGCATCGTCGTGCCATACGGGCACCAGCGGCGTCACGTGCGGACGACCGTCGGCGCGAACCGTCGACAACCATCCCAGCTGGGCGGACTGGAGGACGCGACGGGCGTCGTCCCAGGAGGTGGCCTCGGTGTCGGGATCGCTGAAGCGAGGGTCGAGTTCGGTCGTGGGATTCATCGGTTCCTCCGTTCGGCTTCGCTCATCGTGTGATTCGACGGCGGGACCCGGCGCGATTCATCGCTCGGGTCGTCTGTGGGCGTATTGCTTACCCTGAGCGGTGCGTCTTCCCGCTCGGTCACGTTTTCGAGAGAGGAGTGTTCGGCCATGGCCATACGCTTGATCGGAGCCAATCCGGGTCTGACCCTGTTCGAAGGCAGAGGCGAAACGCCCAGTGCCTACGCCTCTGTCTGGCGTGTCGACTGGTCCGAGCGCGGCGCCGGCAATGCCATCGTGGTCTGGTACGACGGTCGGGTTCGGGTCGTCACATCCGAACCCGACCTGGGTAGCTGGTTGGCAGACACGTTCAACCGGCATTTTCCGGAGGTGCGGGCACTGGACTGGCCGGTGCCCGAGATCGTGACCGATTCGGTCGAATACCGGTCCGACCTGTCCACGGGAATCGAGGCTGGCGGGGGAGGGGTGAGCGTTCGCATCAGCGATCCCGTCG
>DATGPZ010000040.1:0-9878 GCA_035304485.1 Acidimicrobiia bacterium
AGCAGCGTCGACTTGCCACATCCGGACGGACCGAGGATGCAGACGAACTCACCTTGGCGAACCGTCAGGCTCACGTCGCTCAGAACCGGTTTGCCGGGCTCGTACCCGGTGGTCAGGTGCTCCACCTCGATGAACGGCGGAGCCGTCGCCTCTTCCGTCGTCTGCATCTCGACCTCCATCACACTCCCACCGCCACGGTGCGTCGGCCGTTCCGGTTGGAGCGCCACCGGAACACTCGCCGTTCGAACACTGCCAGAACTCCGTATTCGATGAAACCGATGATGAGCAGGAAGATGACCAACCAGACGATGACCCGGGGCAGGTCGAAGAGGCTGAAGGCCCGGTTGAACTGCTGTCCAATGCCCGACTGGACCGAGAAGATCTCCGCCACGATCAGGACTTTCCAGCCCAGGGCGTGGGAGTTGCGGATCGCTGAGAAGAGGAACGGAGCCATGTGGGGCAGCACCACGTGCCGGATGACCGACATGCGCGACATCCGATAAACGTGACCCATCTTCTGTAGCTCGGGGTCGAGGCTCTTCACTCCTTCGATCATCGGGACGGCGGCGAACGGAAAGACGATGACCGCAACCGTCAAGACCGCGGCCCAGTCGGAGATCCCGAAGATCACCAGTCCCAGCAACGCCACGAGGAGACTGGGAACCGTCAACGCAATCCGGACGTAGGTGTTGGTCACCTGGGCCAGGAACACCCCGCGGGTGCTCTGGAGGGCGAGCATCAATCCGGCGACGAAGCCGATGACCAAGCCGAGCAGGAGGCGCCAGAGCGATCCCAGGATCGGCGCGAACACATCCGTGTTGCCGAACATCGACCGCGCCTCTTCGAGGACCTCGCCCGGCGAGGGGAGAAAGGTCGTGTAGTCGTAGAGCAACGACCACAGGACGAGCATGACGCCGACGGACACGAAGGGAAGAACCCGGCCGAGAACCGACGAACTACGTCGGCGTGGGGCGATCGCCTTGGTGATCGCCCCACGTCCTACGGACAACAACTTGGATTGGCTGGAGCCGTTGGTGCCGCCCTGAATCGACTAACCCCCGCTTCCTTCCAGTGTCCGGGTCACTTCCCCGGGCACCTCCGTGAAGAGAACCCCCTGCTGTGCCATCAGGTCGAGGAACTCCGCGACGGCTTCCTGTTCGCCTTCCTGCCAGCCGCAGGAGAAGAGCTGATAGCTCTCCAGGAACGCCTGGAACTCGGCCTTCCCGTCGTCGTTCAGTCCCAACAGGTCGTCGTAGGCCGGGTTGGTAGCAACGTCTTCGGCGTTGTTGGAGGCGTATTCGGCGGCATCACACCAGGCGTCCAAGACCGCCTGGGCGAGATCGGGATTCTCGTCGATCCAGTCGCTGAAAGCGCCGACGGTGGTGGTCCACAGGGTCCCGCCCACGTTTTCGGAGAAGTCCTCACCGGGGTTGTAGATCTCCTTCACGCCACCCTCGATGGTCGCCTTGGCCCGGCTGACATGAGGCTCGAAGCTCACGATGGCGTCCACCTCGTCCGAGGCCAGCAGGTCCACGAGGGCGGGCGGTGCTGCCAGCACCAACTCGAAATCCTCATGGAAGTCGAGATCGTGGAACTCACCCAACAGCAATGAGATCGACAGGGTGGCAGTGGAGTCGTCACCGAAGTGGCCGATGCGCGCCCCGACCAGATCCTCGATCGAGTCGTAGGGAGAGTCTGCCTTGGTGATGATGCGGTTGTGGTTGCGGGCACCACCAGAGAAGGCCACGACGTCGTAGTCGCTGTTCTGGCTGACGGCCAGGTCGGGCGGACCGACGTCGAAGGACACGTCCGATTCGCCGTTCAGGAAGTGCTGGGCAGCGGCGTCGATGGGGATGTACTGGAACTCGCCCTGGAATCCGTTCGCCACGTCGAAGCCTTGCTCTTCGATCATGGCGATGGACAGAGCCGACATGCCGCCATCGAGACCTTGGAGCCGAACGACGGGGAGATCTTCGCCCGACGCGGTGGTCGTGTCAGTGGTGTCCCCAGGGGCTGAGGTGGCGTCACTCCCGCCTCCGCCGCCATCGCCGCAGGCCGCCAGGACCAGCAACCCAATCACGACGAGTACCAACCGGAACTGCCTCATACCCATCCTCTGCTCTCGGGGTTCGGACATAGTATCCAACATCGGAGATCGCGGTCAAGTAAAAGGAATATTGGATACTGTGCACGATCCGATGGTCTCGTTCATAGCCGCTTTCATTGCAGTTCTGGCCGCCTCGCTCATCCAGGGTTCGGTCGGAATCGGGTTCTCGTTCATCGTGGTCCCGGTCCTGGCGCTGGTCGCTCCGGAACTCCTTCCCACGGCCGTCCTCCTGCTCCTCCTGCCGCTGTCACTGGCGATCGCCGCTCGCGAGCGGTTCTCCATCGACACCGCTGGACTGGGGTGGATAATCGGCGGGCGCATCGCAGGTACGGCTCTGGCCGTTCCCGCCCTCGGTGCTTTCTCGGCCGACGAACTGCGGCCGGTATTCGGCGGCATCATCGTTCTGATGGTGGCAGTGAGCGTCAGCCGGATCCGCATCGCCTGGCGGCCAACCACCATGACGATCACCGGATTCATGTCGGGGGTCTTCTCCACGCTCGCCGCCTTGGGCGGCCCTCCCCTGGGCGTCCTCTACAGCAGCCGGGGCGGATCGGAGTTGCGCTCGACATTGGGCCTGACCTTCGCCCTGGGATTGGCGATCTCACTGGTTGGCCTGCTCATCGGAGGCCAGATCAGCCAGAGCCAGCTGATCGGGACCGCCAGGTTGACACCGGCGCTCCTGCTCGGCTTCGTCCTCAGCCGCCGACTCCACGGCGTTCTCGACCAGCGGCTGCAACCGGTCGTCCTGGCTTTCGCGGCGCTGGTCGGGGTGGCGGCTGTCTTCCAGTGATCAGATGCCCACCGACGCCAGCGCCCGCCGTGTGACGACTCCGGCCAGATGGCGCTTGTACTCCACGCTGCCCTCGACGTCAGGCGTGGGGTCGACGGCGTTCGAGACGGCAGCCGCCACCTCTGTCGCCTGACCACCGGCAGCCAGCATCGACTCGGCCTCGGGAATTCGCTGAGCGCGGGCCGAGATCGCTCCGACCACCAGGCGGCTCGTGTCACGTCCGTGGGCAATGCCGACGTTGACCACCGGTCGCTCCCGAAACTTGATGCGCTCGAAGGCCACCCGCGTCTCGGAACTCGGCACCGGGATATCGATCGCCGTCATGATCTCGCCCGGATGGAGATCGGTCTGGAGGGCTCCGACCAGAAAATCGTCCAGCGGGACGCTGCGAACACCCGACGCCGACACCAGCTCCACCGTCGCGTCCAGAGCGATGAGGAGGGTGGCCGGGTCGGAATGCGGCTCTCCGAAACAGAGGTTCCCTCCGAGCGTCCCGGCGTTGCGGACCCGGATGTTGGCGATGCGACGCTCGAGGTCGGCCAGAGCCGGGAGCACCTCTCTCACCAGGTCGGAGTCCTCTATCTCCCGATGGGTGACACCGGCTCCGATCCGGAGTGTGGTGCCCCGCATCTCGAGCGTTCGCAGGTCGGCCAGCCGTTTTCCGTCGACCAGGTACCGGGGCTCGGCGAAGCCGTACTTCATCACGAGGAGTAGCTCGGTTCCGCCCATGTAGAAGACGGCGTCGTCGCCTAGGTCGGTCAACAGCTCCGTTGCCTCGGGAACCGTCTCGGGGCGGAGCAAATCGAATGCGGGGAGCGCCATCTTTCCTACCTCCTCGGTGGAAGCTCGTTACTCACTTCGTCGTCCGTCCATCGACCAGATCCCGTTCCACCAGCTCGGGTGACCGCTCCTCGGGCGGCCCGAACCCTCCCCCACCGGGGAGGTCCAGGACGATGTGGCCGCCGGCGGCGACCTCGGTCGACAGTTTCGGGTCGGTCTGGCCGACTCCCGAGACGAAGAAACCCCCTGCGGCGCCAGGCTCGCCCCCCGCCGTGCCGGGAGCGGGATGGGCGAGGCGATCGCCGAGGCAGGACACGACCCAAGGCCGGTCGCTGCGGACCGACATACGGATCCGCTGGCCGAGCCCGCCCCGATGCCGCCCCCTACCCCCGGAGTCGGGACGAAGCGCCTTCTCCTCGATCACCACCGGCGAGGAAGACTCCAGGACTTCCACCGGCGTCGTGGCGATGCCGGAGGGAAAACTGGTGGCCGAGAGCCCATCCCGTTCCGGGCGCGCCCCGGTGCCACCGGAAGCGAAGAACACGGTGACGAACTCCCCCTCGTCTGTGGCCCCGCGAATGGTGGTCAGCCACACATTCCCGCTCCCTTGCGCCATCGTGGCGTGGGGCGCCACCTGGCTCAGGGCATCCATCACGGCAAAGGGCAGGAACTGGCCGATGACGTGGCGTCCCGCCACCGCCGCCGGGAAACGGGCGTTGAGGATGCTGCCCTCCGGTGCCGTGATCCGGAGCGGGCGGAACGTGCCCTCGTTGTGGGGAACATCGGGGGCCAGCACACACTTGAGCGCGTAAGTGGTGTAGGCGGCCGTGTAGTTGAGGACCACGTTGATCCCGTAGGACGACTGGCTGCTGCTACCTGCGTAGTCGACGGTCAGGTCGGTTCCGTCGATCGTGATGGCGCATTCGACGTGCACGGGCTCGTCGATGCCGTCGAGGTCGACCGAGGATCGATATACCCCGTCGGGAAGCTCGCCGATCGCCTGGCGCATCCGTCGCTCGGACCGAGCCGTCACTTCGTCCGACAACTCGGTGAGGTCTCCCAGGCCGAACTCCTCCACGATCTCGGTGACGCGGGCGGCCCCCACCTCGTTGCCCACGACCTGGGCGTGGAGATCTCCGAGGACCAGCTTCGACATCCGGACATTGGCCTCGATCAACCGGAACAGCTCCTCGTTGGGCGCGCCGCCGTCGTAGAGCTTGGTGGGCGGCACCCGGATGCCTTCTTCGTAGACCTCGCGGGCGTCGGCCGACAGCCCTCGGCCACCGATATCGATGGCGTGACAGGTCGAACCCACATACCCGACGAGCTTCTCACCGACGAACACCGGCGTGACGACCGTGAAGTCGTTGAGCTGACCGGAGCTCAGCCAGGGCTCGTTTGTGATGAGAACATCGCCGGGACGGCAGTCGGGGAACCGCTCCAGGAAATGATGCATGGAGGCCGCCAGCGAGTTGATGTGGCCGGGAGTCCCGGTGACTGCCTGGGCGATCATCCAGCCGCGGTGGTCGAACACGGCGGCCGACAGGTCTCCCGAGTCCCGGACGATCGGGGTGAAGGAAGTCCGCACCAGCGCTGCGGCTTGCTCGTCGGCGGCGGCCACCAGGCGACTCCAGAGGACCTCGAGTTGACCGGCACGCAGAGTCACAGTGTCACCACCAGAACGGAATGCTCGGCCAGTTCCACCTTGGCATTGGGCGGAACCACGAAGGTGGACTCGCGCTCTTCGACGATCATCGGTCCCGTGCCGGCCGCCTCCGAGCGTCCCACCACCGGCACTTCGGTGAAGCCGCCCAGCTCGTCGAACCACACGGGCCGAGTGGACGGTGTGGTGGGTCGTCCGGGCGGAGCCGGCTCCACCTCGGGTGGCTGGGCACTGAAGCTGAGCCGCCACGTGAGGAGCTCGGGCTCGGCCCCCTCGGGCACACGGCCGTAGCGGCGCCGATACTCGGCCTCGAGTGCCGTGGCCAGCACCTGTTTCGGATCCTCGTCCCCCCCGATCTGGGGCATCGTGACCGTGACCGCCGCCCCCTGGCCCCGGAACCGGAGGTCGGCCTCGATGCGGCGGCTGCCGGTCATCCCCCCGGCTTGCGTCCTGGCCTCCTCTTCGAGCTCATCCAGCAACGCCTGAGCTTCGTTCCAATCGAGCTCCTCCAGAGGCGACGGCGCCGAGCGGGCGACATCGAATCCGTAGGGCGCCCCCAGGAATCCGTGGGCGCTGGCTACCCCAGCCCGCGCAGGGGAAATGACTTTTCCGACATGGAGGATGCGGGCGATGGAGCAGGCGTGGACCGGTCCGGCACCCCCCGTGGCCACCAGCGCGTAGATCGACGGATCCAACCCCTGCTCGATGGCGTGCATGCGAGCGGCGGCGGCCATTTGCTCATCGACGATTCCTCGAACGGCCCGTGCCACTTCTTCAGGCCCGTCCACCCCGAGGCCCGCCGAGAGGGTGTCGAGAGCCCGCCGGGCGGCATCCACGTCGAGGGTCATCTCGCCGCCGAGGAACGAATCGGCGGAGAGGTAGCCGAGGACCAGGTCGGCGTCGGTGACCGTGGGCAGCGTCCCTCCCAATCCATAGCAGGCCGGACCCGGGTCGCTTCCTGCCGACCGGGGACCTACGCGCAGCAGGCCGAGATCGTCGAGCCAGGCGATGCTCCCTCCTCCGGCTCCGATCTCCACCAACTCGATGCTCGGCACCTGGATGGGAAGACCGCTTCCCTTGATGAAGCGCTTCACCCGGGCCACCTCGAAGCTGTCGGTGAGGCGAGGCTCCCCGTCGGTGACGTAACACACCTTGGCGGTGGTCCCGCCCATGTCGAAGGCGAGGGCGTGGCGGATTCCCACCGACTCGGCGGCATTGGCCGCCGCCAAGACGCCTCCGGCCGGGCCCGACTCGACCAGGCGGATCGGGACCTTGGCTGCGGTGGCGGCCGGCGCCACCCGACCCGTCGAGGCGATCAGGTCCAGACGGGCTTTCGGCAGGCGCCGACGGATGCGGTCCTCGAGATCGGACAGATACTTGCGGGCCAGAGGTCGGGTGTAGGCATTGGCGACCGTCGCCGACGTTCGAGCGAACTCGCCGATCTGAGGCAGGACATCGGCCGAGGTGGTGACATCCAGTTCGGGTCGCATCTCCTGGAGGATCTCGGCGACGCGCCGCTCGTGATTCGGCCATCGGTAGGCGTGGAGGAGCGAGACCGCCACGGATTCGATCCCTTCCTCTTCGAGGACGGGAACGAGTCTCCGCACCGCCTCCTCGTCGAGCGGTGTTCGCACCGAGCCGTCTGCCAGCACGCGCTCGGGGACCTCGTAGCGCCAGCGCCGAGGCACCAGGGGGTCCGGTAGCTCGATGTCCAGGTCGTAGAGGTCGTATCGTAGTTCCCGCCCGATCTCGAGCACGTCCCGGAATCCCTCGGTCGTGAGGAGGGCCGTCCGCGACCCCCGTCGCTCGATCAGTGCGTTGGTGACGAGTGTCGTCCCGTGCACCACGTTGTCCACGACGGCGTCGGGCTGATTCCGGAGGAGCTCCTGGATGCCCCTTTCCAGGCCTTCGGCAGGCTCTTCGGGTGTGGTGAGGACCTTGGCCACCCCGACGCAGCGCCCGGCTGGATCGACGATCAGGAGATCGGTGAACGTTCCCCCGATGTCAGCCGAGATCCGCCAGCCGCCTCCGCCGTTGACTTCGCTCACAATCAGCCCTCTCCTCTCGAAGCCCGCAACTGCTGCAGACGTGACAGCAGCTCCTGGTCCCGACGCCGGATCAACTCGGCTGCGTCTCGCTGGGACCAGTCGTAGAAACCCTCGCCTGACTTGACTCCGAGCCTCCCGGACTCGACCAGCCTGACCAGCGCGGGCTGGGGCTCGGTGGAGGCGTCGAGGTCGGCCAGCAGGTACGAGTGGATATTCGCCACGACGTCCAAGCCTCCCAGATCCGACGTCTCGAGTGGACCGATGATGGGGAATCGGGCGCCGAAGCTGAGCCGTGTGGCGGCGTCGATGTCCTCGGCGCTTGCGACTCCGGCTTCGAGGAGGGCGATGGCCTCACGGACGACCGCCTGCTGGAGCCGGACGCCCAGGAAGCCGGGAACGAACTTGTGGAGCCGCACCGCGTGCTTGCCGATGGCGTGCAGCCAGGCGCATACGCTGTCCACCAAC
Organism: Acidimicrobiia bacterium; assembly: GCA_035304485.1. Classification (GTDB taxonomy): domain Bacteria; phylum Actinomycetota; class Acidimicrobiia; order Spongiisociales; family ZC4RG35; genus ZC4RG17. The sequence continues at coordinate 7,854 of DATGPZ010000040.1, forward strand.
TCGGCGGGTGTCTGTTGACACCCGAGAACCTCCACCAAGGGGATCAGATGAGCCGGGTTCCAGAAGTGGGCGACCAGGAAGCGGTTCGGATGGGCCAGATCGCGAGCGATCTCGTCGGGGTCCAGCCCCGAGGTGGTGGAGGCGAGGACGACATCTGCGTCGACTACCTCCTCCACGGCGCCCAGCACGGCTCGTTTCGCGGCGACATCCTCGCTGATGGCTTCGATGACGATCTCGACGCCGCCGACGGCTCCGGCGAGATCATCGACGGCCGTCACATCACCCGGAGCGGAAGCCGCCAGACCGGATTCTCGGAGGATCCGGATACGACCGAGGGCGTCTTCCGCCGCCTCCGCCGCCGCTCGTGGACGGCGGGCCCACAGCGTGGTGTCGATGCCCGCTGCACCCAGGGTGGCGGCGATGCCCGGACCCATGGTCCCGGCACCGACCACTGCCGCTCTACTAATTTCAGATGACTGAAAGGGTGGTCCGGCCACGGATCGCATATAGTATCCGATTGAGAGGAGACGGCGCAAGCCCACGGCAATCATGACGTCAGAACCGCCCGCAACCGACAACAATCCCCCGTCCATCCAGCGTATCCGCCGACCGACTACCCAAGAGACGGTGGTGGAAGCACTCCAGCAGGCGATCCTCACCGGTCATTTCAAACCCGGCGAGCACCTCCGGCAGGATGCGATCGCCGAGCAGATGGGCGTGAGCCGGGTTCCGGTGCGAGAAGCCCTCAACGTGCTCCGGGCCGAAGGACAACTCGACTATTCACCGCATCGCGGGTACCGGGTCAGCCGCCTCAGCCAGGAAGAGGTCGAGGAGATCAACATCATCCGGGAGATGCTGGAGGGGGAGGCCATCCGGCGAGCGGTGGAGAAGCTCGACGAGGACGTCATCGATGACCTGGTGGTCCTCAATAGGCAACTCCGCAAAGCTCACCGCAACAACGATCTCACCACGTTCATCCGACTCAACCAGGAGTTCCACTTCCTGATCTTCCAACAAGCCGGGCTTCCTCGCCTGATGCAGATGATCGAGGGTCTGTGGCGAGTGGCGAACGGCTATCGGAGCGGAGTGTTCGGCAACACGGCCAATCGGGAGAGGATGCTGGAGGAGCACGACGCTCTGATAGAGGCACTGGAGGCGGGTGATGCCGAGCGGGCGGTGGTGATCATGGAGAACCATCGCAACAGCGCCGCCGACACGCTGCTTTCCCTCACCTCGCCGGAAGACGACACCTGAAGGACGAAGGAACAGACCCATGATCGATCGGTACCGGAGCCACGACACCAGCTACAGCGACATCGTCGCGGTGCCCGGAACGGGTCGTTTCCTGTTCGTGGCAGGCCAGTTGGCATTCGACGACGATCGCCGACTCATCGAAGGCGACGTGACGGCCCAAGCTCACCGCTGCCTCGACATCATCGAGACCCTGCTCAGGAGGCATTCGGCCGGTTTGGCGGACATCGTGAAGATCACGACGTATCTCGTCGATCTCGAGGATTACCCGGCCTTCGAGCAGGTCCGTCGGGAGCGGTTCGGCGAACATCGCCCGGCCAGTGCGGCCGTAGGCGTAGCCGACCTCCTCTTCGGAGCCAGCATCGAGATCGAGGCGATCGCCTTCGTCGCCTCCTGAGCCGGAGGCCCGGCACTCATCCGCAGCCCAACCCATGACGAGGTACCCTGATTTGGACTCGGCCCGACACTCGAAAGGGATCCGGCATCATGGGGCACGGAGTCCGTATCCAAGAGCTCCCTGGGATCGGGAGGCGCTACGACATCGACCTGGGACGACCAGACCGACGCCTGTCGGTGGTCGTGCGCCGGGAAGGAGTTCGGGACCTGTATGTGTTCACGTCCTCCGCCTCCGAGCCCACCGCTGTCCTGGAACTGACTGAGGAACAGGCCCGCAAACTCAGCGCGGTCCTCGGGGAGACGTTCTTCGAAGGGTGAGGTGGCGAGCCCGACCTGACGGCCACTCCACCGAGGGGGAAATGTGCACGCCGATCTGAT
>DATGPZ010000041.1:0-2914 GCA_035304485.1 Acidimicrobiia bacterium
CCTGAACCAACGACGCCCCTCCAACCTCCGGCGCCGAGCCTCCTCCACACGCGCACGCAACACCCACCGATCAACCAACCCTTCAGCCCGACGCAACCGCTCCGACAACTCCCCGGCCTCTCGAGGCGCCTTCATTTCCGACTCGCGCGCGGCTAGTCGCAGGCGTGCCCGCCGCTTGGCTTCTTCGACATCGGCCAGGCCCACGCCTTGCGGGTTCCAACGCGTGTCCCAGTCGGGATCGTGATCGACGAGGGCCCCCTCCAACGCTGCAACCGCCGCAGCGCGGCGTCTCAATTCGGTTTCGATGAGGGCCTCTGTCTCGGTGACAGACTCTCGGACGCGGGCGGTTGCTCCCTCCAGCCGTCCTACCTCGCGTGTCGTGTCTTCGAGCAGTGTCCGAAGCCGCTCCTCCTGGCGGTCGATGACCTGCAAGCTGTTGCGGGCATCGGTGAGAGCGATGGTCGAGTGAGCGAGTTCGGCGCTGGGCACCAGCTGGTCGACCGCTCGCTCGAAATGTTCGCCCTGGCCGATCGTCTCGAGAAGGCTGGCGAGTCCGACCGTGCCCATTTCGATCGTCAGGTGATGTGGCGCCCGCGGGACGAACTCGCGAAGGTTCGCCTCCACGCTGTCGACGTACATCGCGCAGAGCTCGACACGCTCTTCGGGCTGCCAATCCCTCTGCTTCATGATCATGCCGTGGCCGAAGGCACTGAGAAGGCCGGAGTTCTCGTCCCACCGCCGCAAGGCGGCTGTAATGGCTGCCTGGCGATCGCCCCGGACATGGACGAACAACGTGTCATCGGTTGCGAATCGGGCCAGGATCGGCCCGAGGAACCAAACCAGGGAGTCGTCCAGTTCGATGTGCTTCTCGGGATACTCGAAGCGGGTGTCGTGGAGGTGTCCCTCCGCCCGGCTTCTGAAACCCACGGAGTATCCGGGGACGTCGGTCAGGCACCGAGTCAGAGCGACGAGATCATCGGGATTGGCGGCCAGGACGAACACTCTCGAGTAGCGCCGGCTACTCGACTCGACGACGTCGGTACGGCGATGATGCGCCGCCGTCATCGGGACTCAACCTCCGTCGTGGTCTCCGCGTCCGCCACCTCCCACCATTCGCCCATGAGACGGTCCAGAGCTCGATCTTGGACGGGAAGCTGGTCGGGGAGGGGTGTCACATCGTTCAGGTAGACGCCGGTCGGGACATCGAACAGATCGAATACGGCGTATGGGGAGCCGGCCGCGGCGGCGAGGGCATCACCTGTCTCCACCAACTCCGTCCCGTGGAGGGCGGGCTCGAGGGAGTCATCGACCACGACGTCGGTGAGCTCGACTGGAGTCCAGTCTCGGTACCACAGCCGATATCTCCACGTGGGGCGTCGGTCGTCTGTCGAACGCGAGCGTCGCACGATCAGGCGCGTCGTTCCGCCGAAACAGTGGAGCCGCCACTTGTCGGGTGTGAAGGAATTCGTGTCGGGTGTGGGGGGCAATACCTCTTCGACGATGACTGTCGAAGGAAGTTTGTGGGTGAGTTGATAGTCGATGAACCGCCCCACGACCTCGATAGGGGACCACGTGACGCCTCGTAGGAGGTCGAAATACCGCTCCCCCCGGCGCTCCAGAACGAAGACCCCTCGTCCACTCGAGCCGTCGATCGGCTTGAGGGCGAAGCGACTGTCGAGTGCCTCGAAATCGACGTCGGCGATGTGTGCGAACTGCCCAAGGACCTTTGGATGTTGCACGCCGACGGTTTCGGCGAAGTCGTACGCCTCGAGCCGATTACGGACCCGAAACGTGCCCAGTGCTCGCGCCGCGGCCGATGCCACCCGCCGCAGTCTCTTGGCTTCGGCGAGCTTGTACCGATACGAGGGCGTCGTGAGGTCCTGGGACATGGTGCTGGTCGGGTGGCGTACTTTATGCGTAGCAGGCGGACGCGCCTGCATTCCAGACGATGGAGGCGAGAAGCAGGTTGCATCGCCGCGACCGGTGCGCGGTCTGGGATCTCGACACTCGTCAGGTCCGCCGTCGTGTCGTGGGCTTTGGACATGTCACTCGAGCGCGCGCTCTTTTCAACGTCCGATCATGAAGGCGGGCGGGCGTAGACTGTCTCCCGATGTCTTCCCCGTCCTTCAGCCTGCCCGCTTCAGGCCGCGTAGGCAGGGCCATCGACTACATGCGGGAGCTCTGGCGTCGGCGCGAGTTCGCCGTCGCCCTGGGTTTGGGCAACCTGAAGGCGCGCAACGCCTCGACGTCGCTGGGCTTGTTCTGGTGGGTGCTCAACCCGTTGCTGCTGGGCACCGTGTACTTCCTGGTCTTCGGCGTCTTCTTTCAGAGGAACGACCCTGCTGCCTTCCTCGTCTACCTGCTCTCGGGGATGTTCCCGTTCCATTTCACCTCCCAGTCGATGACTGGCGGGGCGAACTCGATCATCCAGAACGCCAGGCTGCTCGCCAACCTGCGTTTCCCGAGGCTGCTGCTACCCATCTCGACGCTCATCGAGGCCGCGGTCGGGTTCTTGGCTTCGTTGGTCGTTCTCCTGCTGATCGTTGCGATCGCCGGGTCACTGACCGACCAGCAGTACTTCACGTTCCGGCTCGCCTACTTGCCATTGATCGTGCTCATACACCTGGCCTTCAACCTGGGGTTGGGGACCCTCACTGCCCGGCTGGCTGTCCCCTTCCGTGACATCAACAACCTGCTCCCGTATGTCAACCGGATCTGGTTGTACACGACGCCGATCATCTGGCCGCTGTCCCAACTAGACCGTTTTCCTCCTCTCATGCGGTCGTTGGTCGAGCTGAACCCGATGTACGACATCGTGGGCCTGTACCGGAGCGCCATTCTCGGGACGACGCTGATCATGGATCAGGTCATCGGCGCGATCGTCTGGTCAGCACTGATCGGTGTGATAGGCGTC
>DATGPZ010000042.1:0-5173 GCA_035304485.1 Acidimicrobiia bacterium
GTCGGCTCCGACAGCAACGGAGAATGCTGGTTCTGGACCTCGTCCGAGACCAGTTGGGTGATCCTCTCCACCTTCGACGACGGCTCGGCCATCCTCGGGATCTACGTCAACGAATTCCTCGCCCTCGACACCGGGCGCATCCCCCGCTGTACCTCCGAACCAACCATCGACGACCCGCCCGAAGACGCCGTCCGCGAAGCCATAACCGAATACATCCACGATCCGCCCTCCCCCGATCTCAACCCGCCTGTTGGTCGTGGTCTCACCGGCATGGAGACCCACCTGGCGATCCCTGTCCCCGCACCCTGGGCCGACACCATCACCATCCCGCTCTACACGCTCGACGTCGAAGTCTGGGTCGGGAGCCTCGGCGTCGACTGGGGCGACGGCACCATCGACACCTTCCCGCCAGCCGCCTACCCCGAACTCACGGGATACCCGGACGGCCTCGCCATCCATACCTACGAAACCAAGACCTGTGACCCGCCATCGACGGCATCCGACTGCCACCCCACTCACACCGCCTACCCACTCACCGTCACCTACGAGTGGCAGGCTCGATGGCGAGCCAACGGCGGACCCTGGATCCCGATCTCCGTCCCGACGACCTCCACCACCACCGACTATCCCGTCGCCGAGGCCATCGCCCAACTGACCAACCCGCGCTGATCCAGCAAACAACCAACAGCAACCACGCCCCGCTACGCTGCGATGGTGCTCGAGGCATGGTTTTTCATCGCCGCGGCGCTGCTGTTGGTGAGCGGGGGATCGAAATTCGTAGACCCCGCACCGACGCGTGGCGCTCTCCAAGCGACCGGACTCCCTGCCTTCAACTGGGCCGTATACCTGATAGGCACCGCTGAGATCGCCGCCGCGCTGACGGGAACGGTGTTGGGAGGTTGGACGTCTCTGGGTGTGGCACTCACCTACCTCGGATTCGCCGGATTCGTCGCATACGCCCTGCTCAGACGGATCCCGCTTCAGTCGTGCGGTTGTTTCGGCAAGGCCGACACGCCGCCCACATGGGGACATCTCGTCTTCAACGTCGTGTCCGCGGGAGTGGCCATCGGCGTGGCAGTGACCGGAACCGAACCCCTCGGCATCCTGGCCGGTCAGCCCCTGGGTGCGGTCCCCTACCTCGCATTCGTCGCCATCGGAGTCTGGGTCGTGTATCTGCTGTTGACCGAGCTACCCCGACTTCGGAGCCTGATGACGTGAGCAAACGACTGGTCGAGGCGAGTTCACGACTGCTCGAATCCCGCACGAGCCGGAGGGGATTCCTCCGCCGGGCGGCGATGGTCGGTACCGCACTCGTGGCCGCACCCGCCACCTACGTGCTCCGACCGGGCGATGCCTACTCGGCGGTGGTGAACACACCGAGCACCTGCCCGTCCGGAAGTCGCTGCCGCGACGGCGGGTGGACCGAGTTCTGCTGCACGATGACCGGGGTCAACACCTGCCCACCCGGCGCCGTGGTGGGTGGATGGTGGAGAGCCGAATACCCGGGTTCGGGCACCAACCACTGCAACGGCGACTCCCGCTACTACATGGACTGTCACTCGGCCGATTGCGGTGGGTGCGGTTGTGGCGGCTCGGGCACCTGCGCCAACGAATGCGTCGACTGCAACTGCACGTGCGCCAACGGTGACTGCGGGAAGTGGAAGACCTGCTGCACCCGCTTCCGATACGGCCAGTGCAACCAGGACATCGCCTGCCTGGGACCGATCGTCTGTCGAGTCGTCACCTGCGTTCCTCCCTGGGAGTGGGATTCCACCTGCACCACCACCGATGCCGTCAGCCAGTCGACCTGGTATCACGACGCCTCCTGTCTCCACCCGAGTTCCGTCTATCCCGCACTGCCCGCCCTGGTGTCGGGGACGACCATCGGCCTTCGGACTTCGCTTTCCAGCGGGTCGTCGCAGTCGAGCTTCCAATACGGCCAGCCCGGCGACGTTTACCTGATGGGCGACTGGACCGGTTCGGGTGTCAAGACCCCCGGCGTGGTCCGCGGCACGCGGCGAGGGCCGGCCGGCGACACCGGCCTCGTCTGGTATCTGAAGCAGTCCGAGGGAGAAGGTCTGCCGGATCTGATCTTCGAGTTCGGCCGGGCGGGCGATATTCCGGTAGTGGGCGACTGGAACGGAGACGGGGTGATGACCTGCGGTGTCTTCCGAAACGGCCGCTGGCTGCTGCGCAACTCCAACTCGTCCGGGCCGGCAGACATCGAGATCGAATATGGCCAGGCAGGGGACATCCCCGTAGCGGGCCGGTGGACCGACGACGGCCGGGCCCGTCCCGGTGTGGTGAGGGGCACCCGGTGGATGCTCCGCACCACCGACGGTGGCGCCACCGCCGACTTCGAATTCGGTCCCGGCGGTATCCCCATCGTGGGTGATTGGCAGGGCACCGGCGTCGATCGGCCTGGTTGGTTCAACGCCGGCACCTGGTCGCTCCGCAACAGCCTGAGCAGCGGTGCTGCGGACACGACCTTCCAGTACGGCTCGAGCGGAGACATTCCACTGGTGTGGGGGAAGCTCTGACCATGACGGCCCTGGTGATCATCGAGGGAGTAGTGATCGCTCTCCTCGTGGTGCTCGTGGCGGGCCTGATGCGCTCTCACGCCGAGATCCTGCAACGACTCCATGCCCTCGATGGCGGGGGATCGGGACACTCGACGGAGACAACCGGCCTCCAGGTGACCCGCCGCGCGACCGGCACCACCCCCGAAGCCGTGGCGGGCGTCACCCCTACCGGATCTGCCGCCGCCGTTTCACTCCGCGGGAGTCGCGGCCTGGTGCTACTGGCGTTCCTCTCTAGCGGATGCTCCACCTGCCGACCCTTCTGGGAGCAGTTCACCACCGGGGCCGAGATGCCTTCGCCAGAGGTACGGCCCGTCATCGTCACCAAGGGACCCGACGAGGAGAGCCCGAGCCGGATCGCCGACCTGGCTCCTCAGTCGGTCCCCACGATCATGTCGTCTCACGCCTGGGACGAGTTCAAGGTGCCGGTGTCTCCCTACTTCGTCTTGGTCGACGCCGCCGCCGGAGCGGTGGTCGGAGAGGGCGCAGCCGCCAATTGGCCGAGTGTCCGGGATCTGCTCACAGCCGCCATGGCCGACACCGGCTACAGCGGCCTGGCCGCCGATACGGCCACCCGGTCTCGACGAACCGAGGCAACCCTCGACGCCGCCGGCATCCGTCCCGGAGACCCCAGCCTCTACCGCAACCCGCATGGAGAAGGGCAATGACGTGGTTCGCCGTCTCGATCGCACTCATGGCAGCGATCCGGTCGCACTGGTCCCCATGAGGAGAGTCGATGCTGACCAGCATCCACCCGCTCGGTGAGCGGGCACGCCACAACCGATGGTCCATCACCGTTACCGCCTTCGTCATCGGTGCGGTAGGAGCTGGCGCGGCCGCTGGCGGCCTCATCGGATGGATCGGCGGTCTTCTCCCGGCCGGTGACTGGCGCTGGTTCGTTGCCGGGGTCCTGGTGCTGGCGGCGGGAGTGGCAGACCTGGCCGGCATCCGACCGCCGGGACCACGCCGCCAGGTGAACGAGGAGTGGATCGGTGCCTACCGAGGTTGGGTCTATGGCCTGTCGTTCGGCGCCCAACTGGGAGTGGGCGTCTCGACCTTCGTCGTGACGTGGGGGGTCTGGGCGACAGCCGCCCTGGCCGCGCTGGCCGGCCCACTGGGTGGCGCCATCATCGGAGCAAGCTTCGGGATCGGCCGGTCCCTGTTCCCGCTGGCTGCCGGCTGGATCGACCGACCATCACGCCTCACGAGCTTCAGCCGGGCGATGGCCGCCGCGGCGACTCCGGTGGCGAAGACGGTGGCGACACTGTTCGTGGTCGCCTCGGCCCTGGCTCTGGGATGGAGGGCGATCGGATGAGGCTCGAAGCGTCTGGTTTGTCGGTCGATCTTCCCGCCGGGTGGGAGGGCGAGATCGGTCGCGGCGGGGAACTCACCACTCAGGGCCTGAGCCGCCGACCGACAGTCGCCCACTTCGCCAACTTCCCGCTGCCGGCAGTGCGGGCCGACTTCGGAGCGGAAGCAGTCGCCACCATGAAATCGGGCGACGTCTTCATCGCCCTGTTCGAATATGGGCCCGAGTCGGCGGGCAAGCCCTTGTTCGCCGCTCAGGGTGTCCCCCGGATCCAGGCGAGCGACTTCGATCGCAACGCTCTCCAGTCCGGTCTGCCGGGCCAGTCCGGCCTCCAGCGGTTCTTCACGGTCGGCGGCCGTCCGTTCTGCTTGTACGTGGTGGTCGGCAACCACATCGATCGAGCCGACGTCGTCGCCGAGGTGAACCAGGTACTCGACTCGCTGAGGACGACATGACGCTTCCGAGGATTCGGGCCGTTGCCGTGATCGCGGCGGCGGTGGCCGTCCTGGTCGGTGGCGTATGGACTTCCACGGCGGTCGGTTCCAGCACGGACGGTCGGGGGACGTTCATCGACGACGACGGCAGCGTGCACGAAGCCGATATCAATGGTCTGGCAGCCGCCGACATCACCCGCGGATGCAACCCACCCGACAACACCCGCTACTGCCCCGACCGAGCAGTCAGCCGCGGCGAAATGGCCAGCTTCCTCGTCCGAGCACTCGACCTACCACCCGGACCCGAAGGCCGGTTCACCGACACCGCCAACTCGGTCCACGCCACCACCATCAACGCCCTAGCAGCCGCCGACATCACCCGGGGATGCAACCCACCCGACAACACCCGCTACTGCCCCGACCAACCGGTCACCCGCGGCGAAATGGCCAGCTTCCTCGTCCGAGCACTCGATGGGGTCGACCGCATCGAGAACCGTCTCTCGCTTCGCAACGGCCTCAAATGCTCCAAGGATGGGGTCACCTGCACCGCCCGCGTGACCCTGGCGAGGGGAACAGACCTCCAGATCGTCGAGGGCTGGTACCAGGTCCTCCCCTACCGACCGGGCGAGGAGGCCGCCTTCAAGTCGAGCTCGACCCGGGTCGACTTCGCCTGGAACGGCGAACCGATGGACAGGGAGAGTCTCGGGATCGAAGAGGACGGTCCGGAAGCGACGAAACGCTGGAGGGTGTCGCCGCCGACGCTCACCTCAGGGACTCACACGGTCCGGGCTGTCTGGCGATGGGACGGGACCCCCACCCAAACGGTGACCTTCACGATCACGGTGCCCTGA
>DATGPZ010000043.1:0-6091 GCA_035304485.1 Acidimicrobiia bacterium
CATGCGCTCGGTGGCAGCTGCACCCACTACGGCGGACCTCTCGCCGACGGTCTGTGCGCTGACGGTCAGATCCGTTGCCCGTGGCACCACGCGGCCTTCGACCTGGAAACGGGAGAGGCCGTCGGTGCGCCGGCCCTGAACCCGGTGCCGGTTTATCAGGTGAACGAGCGCGACGGCCGCGTGTACGCCACCGAACCGACCCGACCGAGTATCCGGCGGACTCCTCCCTCGCCGCCGGACTCGGTCGTCGTCGTCGGCTCCGGGGCTGCCGGTGCGGCCGCCGCCGAGGAGCTGCGGCGAGGGGGGTACGGAGGGCCGATCCGGTTGATCGGAAAGGAGCCCCCGGTCGACCGGCCCAACCTGTCGAAGGACTACCTGGCGGGCACCGCACCGGAGGAGTGGCTGCCGTTGCGGTCTCCGGAGTTCTACGCAGATGCGGGCATCGAACTCATCGCCGGCGCCGAAGTCACCGCCATCGACCGGGCTTCCCGAACCGTCGTCACCCGGGACGGAGCGGAGTATGTCTACGGGGCCCTCCTCTACGCTCCCGGAGCCGAGCCTCGGCGAATTCCGGTGCCGGGCGCCGAATCGGACCATGTCAGGTATCTGCGGACGCTGGAGGACTGCCGGGAGATCATCGCCCGTCTGGAGCCGGGTACCCGAACTGCCGTGATCGGGGCGGGGTTCATCGGCCTGGAAGTGGCGGCTTCTCTTCGCCACCGAGATGTGCCGGTGACGGTCATAGCCCCCGAGGAGACTCCGCTGGCCACGATCGTGGGGCCGACACTGGGCCGTTTCGTCGAGGACTTGCACCGCTCGAACGGCGTCGAGTTCCGGCTCGGTCGTGGCGTCGAGTCGATCGGCCGCGATCGCGTCTTTCTCGACGACGGCTCCGAAGTCCCCGCGGATCTGGTCGTGGTGGGTATCGGAGTGGTCCCGGTCACGAGGGTGGCTGAGGACGCGGGGCTGGAAGTCGATCGGGGGGTCGTCGTCGACGACCGCCTGCGGACGTCAGACCCGCGCATCTGGGCGGCGGGCGACGTCGCCTCCTATCCGGCCCCCGACGGGTCGCGGGTTCGAGTAGAGCACTGGGTAGCGGCCGAACGTCAGGGGCAGGCGGCGGCCCGCAATATGCTCGGTCATGACGAGCCGTTCACCGATCCGCCCTTCTTCTGGAGCCAGCACTACGACGTCACGATCAACGTCACCGGGTATCTCGGAGGATGGGACGATGAAGTCGTGGTGGGTGATCCCGCCGACGGCCCCGTTCTGGTGGGGTTCCGCCGCGACGGCCGCTTCCGGGCGGTTGCTTCGATCCACCGCGATCTGGAGAACCTGAAGGCTGAGCACGCCCTCGCCAGGGGAGACGATGCCACCCTGGCGGCCCTGTTCCAGCCCGTCGAGCGGGTGGGCCGATGACAGTCCAAGAAACGACAACGGCCGCTCCTTCGGCCTCCGCCCGCCCGTTCCATCTGGTCGAGCCGGTGGCGGCGGCCGTGGACCTGCCGTCGGCGGAGGAGGCGATCCGGGACCTGTTGGTGGCGCTGGGGGAGGACCCCGACAGCGATCGTCTCCAGGACACGCCTCGCCGAGTCGCCGCCGCCCTCTCAGAGCTGCTGACGGCCCGCCCTTTCGAGCTGACGACCTTTCCGAACGAGGAGGGCTACGACGAGTTGGTCGTCGCCCGCGACATCCCGTTCCATTCGCTGTGTGAGCATCATCTCCTGCCGTTCCGGGGCAGGGCTCACGTCGCCTACCTGCCGGGGGAGCGGATCCTCGGCCTGTCGAAGCTGGCACGGGTGGTGGAGCTGTTCAGCCGTCGGCTCCAGGTCCAGGAGCGCCTGACCCAACAGATCGCCGGCTGGCTACAGGACCACCTGCAACCCAAGGGCGTGGGTGTGGTGCTCGACGCCGAGCACTCGTGCATGTCCCTGCGTGGTGTGGCGGCAACCGGTTCGTCGACCGTCACCTCGGCTCTGGTGGGAAAGCTGCGTGACGATCCGCGGACCCGGACCGAGTTCTTCGCCCTGACCGGCTTCCATTTCTAGGCCCGTTTGGGCCCGATCGACGTTCATTTCCGTGCCGCCCCTTACTTCGTGTCACACAAACGAGAGTCGGGCGACCTATGCAGTTGGCCTAAAGATCGGCGGAGAAAACCGACGATAAGCCGATATGGACATGCTGTACGGCGTTGGCGACCGCTTCGTTGTCGTAGACGTCGAGACGACAGGCGTTTACAACTCTGACCGCGTCGTAGAGGTGGCTGTGGTCACGGTCTCACCTCGGGGCCGGATCGTCGACGAATGGGACACCCTTGTAAACCCGGAACGCGACGTTGGGCCAACCCACCTTCACCGGGTGACAGCCTCGATGGTGTCCGCAGCTCCAACTTTCCGGGACATCGCCGCCGCGCTAGCTGAGCGGCTGAACGGCGCAGTCTTGGTGGCGCACAACCTCTCCTTCGATGCGAGGATGTTGGTCAACGAGTATGGCCGATTGGGCGGCTCCATGGAGGCGGGATCTGGTGTGTGCACCTTGCGCAGATTCGGACGGAAACTTCAGGATGCATGCAAGCACCAGGGCATCCCATTTGAGTACCCGCATAGGGCTTTGGCTGACGCTCGGGCGACTGCTCGTCTATTCCGTTGCGAGCCAATTGAGGAATCTCCGGACCTCCGTCCGGCAGCGGTGGTCGTCGGTGAGGCGACGTTCAACCCCAGAACGCTTCGACGGGAAATGAGCGCCGAACCCACTGATGAAATGCCCTATTTGGCCCGTCTCGCCGATCGGACTCATCACTACGGGGTCCATGGCGCGGGCCTTGTCTACCTGGACCTTCTCGACTGGGTCCTGTCTGACTTGGTGATCTCCGATGCCGAGGCAGCCCAGCTGAAGGAGTTGGCCATCGATGTCGGATTGTCTGAGGCTGAGGTCTCAATGCTCCACGTTCAGTACCTCGACGAGCTGATCGAGGCTGCGATGAGAGACGGCGTCGTCCAGCAGCATGAGATGGCGATCCTCGAGCGCGTGTCCCGCGCGCTCGCCGTGCCGACTGAACGCGTGGCCGCCCGAGTGGGCGGAATGGTCAGACGAGCTCCTGTCTCGATCACGCCCGGGATGCGAGTCTGTTTCACCGGTGCTGCGACAGACAGTGACGGTTCGCCCATCGAAAGAGCACGGTTGATACAAGTGGCCGTTGAGGCAGGGCTGCATCCCGTAGATCACTTGACCAAAAAGGGATGTGATGTGCTCGTTGCAGCGGATCCGGCTTCACAGTCTGGCAAGGCCCGTAAGGCACGGGAGTACGGAATTCCAATTTGTTCAGTTGAAAGCTTTCTCGAACTCAGTCGCGACGCGCAGTCCATGTCCGTCTAGCAATACGCTCGAGATCGCGTTCTTGCAGTCCGAGTATCAGGCGGGGACCTGACGGATCGGAGTCACGGATGTCGCCATGTCCTGGGCCTCCACCAGTGTGACCGAGGAGCGTTCGCCTGGTTCAGGCCGCCACTCCTCCCGGACGAAGACGTGGATCGGCTCGTCGATCGAGTCGAGGCTGGTGGTCCCCAGGTAGGAATGGAGCGACCCGTTCACTCTGACTCTCTGGCCGACGCGGAGCCTGACAGGGGTTCCATCGTTGGACGACGTGGGAATCATGGCCCGGTTCGGCTGGTCCGTGAAGACGTGGTGCCAAAGAGAGGGATCCCGGCGAGGTCTGTCTCCGATCTCTCCAAGAAGACGCAGTGGTGAGTCCCGTGAATCTCGGGAGCGGCGGGCGCATGTGTCGGTGACGGGTGTGTCGTAGAGCATCTCGGTCCTTTCCGGTCCGGTGCAATGGGTCTCCCGGAATGGGGGGGAGACTCATTGCACGAGTCAGGCAGCGTTCCGGCGAGCCCGGATGGCGTCGTTGTATCGCTTGAAGAACTCGTCGTACTCGTTGCGGGCTTCGGCGAATCGCAACGGCTCGACCCGCTCGACCAACACCTGGGTCACATCCGGGTCGCTTTCGAGAATGCCCATCGTCTCGGTGACGAAGTCGTCCAGGGGCATGGCGTTGGGATCGGTCGCCTGCCTCGGGCCGGTGAGTTCGGTCTGGACGTAGGGTGGGACGATCTCGATCACCTGCACGTTGGTGTCCTGGAGCTGATACCGGAGGGCCTCGGTGTAGGAGTGGAGGCCGGCCTTGGTGGCCCCATACGACGGATGGTCGGCGTTCGGCATGAACGCGATCCCCGACGTGACGGTCAAGACGGCGGCTCGTGGGCGTGACACGAGGTGGGGCAGCAGAGCCGTGTTGAGGCGGATCGGTCCGAGCAGGTTGGTGGTGATGGTCTGCTCGGCGGTCTGGATCGAGGCCGGATCCAACACGTCCTCTGCCGTCATGATGCCGGCGTTGTGGATCACGACATCGAGCGACGGGTACTCGGCGACCATCCGAGTGGCGAATTCCCGAATCGCCTCCGGATCGGTCTGGTCGAACTGGGCGAACCTCATTCCCGGGTTGGCGCTCACGGTCTCTTCGAGGGGCTCCAGTCGGCGGCCCGCGATGATCACTCGGTTGCCCCGACGATGGAACTGCTCCGCCAGCCCCCGACCGATTCCGGTGCCTCCTCCGGTGATCAGGATCGTGTTGCCAGACATCTGCATGGTGCTCTCCCTTCTTCTGTCGACTCGGCCCGACCTTGGATCTTCCGAATCGATGCTAGCTCTGAGATGTTAGCGACGATATCGGAGTTCAGTACCGCTGTCAACCCCTGGGTGCTAACATCGATATCAATGACGGGCAGGGAGCGTGCGGTCGTCGACGACCTCTCCAGGCCTCGAAGAGAGAGTGAGCAATGGATACGAAGGATCGGATACTCGAAGCGGCCGTAGGGCTCCTGGACGAAGGAGGGCCCGAGGCGATGTCGACCCGGGCGGTGAGCGCCGCCGCCGACGTTCATGTTCCGGAGATCTATCGCCTTTTCGGAGACAAGCAAGGGCTCTTGGATGCGGCCGCCTGTCGCAAGCTGGACGAGTATCTGGACTCGAAGCGCAACCAGGTGGTCACCGACGATCCGGTGGAGGATCTGAGGCGTGGCTGGGACCTCCACGTGGAGTTCGGGCTCAGCAATCCGGCGGTGTATGCGGCCGTCTACGGGGCGCGTCGCCCGGGTCGTCAGCCTCCCGCCGTCGAACAAGCCGAAGAGCATCTACGGCAGATGATCCGCCGGGTCGCTCAGGCGGGACGTCTCCGCATCGACGAAGAGCAAGCCGCCAACCTGGTCTCGGCCGCCGGCCGCGGTGTGACGCTCGCACTGATCAACACGCCCGAGCCGGAGCGGGATCTGAGTTGCGCCCAGATCGCACGCGAGGCAGTGATGCAGGCGATCACCACCGATGCATCCGACGGAGCCGATCCGATCCTCGTCGCCGCCCTCACGCTGCGATCTGCGTTGCCTGAGGTCGAACCCTTCACCGACTCGGAGCGGGCTCTGATGATCGAGTGGCTCGACCGATTGATCTCCACGCGTGGCTGATGCATCCCGGCCTAGGCGAAGTCATAAACGACAACATCGGCGGCGATGTGGTGTGACGCCAAGCGAGGGTCGTCTGCGATCTCTGCGTCGTCATGCACCTCGAGCCGAAGTGGTGTGAGATGCGTCCCTCGGATCGATACCTCGGTTTCGAGGCTGGCGCCCGTCCTCGCTACGGGTCTCGCGGATGGAGAGAAGTCGTGCAAGGAGAGCCGGCTCGCGGCCGTCGAGCGTCGGAGCCACGTGCCTGGGCTTTGTAGTCGACAACCCGGCAGTCATCGTGCCTGGAGAACCCCGGACTCGAAACAGGGGCTTTCAAGCAGGAGGAGCCCCCTCTCGGGGGCTCCTCCACGTTCGAGTCCGCCTGTAAGCCGGATTCTGTTCGGAGCCTGAAGGCTCCTCGGCGACCATCCATCTGGGCCCACGATCGCTCGTGGGCTCGGTGCAGCCAACCCGGGGTTTGATCGGCGGGCCACCGGCACCCCTGCTCGGCCTTGCTCCGGATGGGGTTTGCAGAGCCACCCCGGTTGCCCGGGATGCTGGTGGGCTCTTACCCCACCGTTTCACCCTTGCCTGTG
>DATGPZ010000044.1:0-15327 GCA_035304485.1 Acidimicrobiia bacterium
CCGGAGGCCGAACACCCACACCTCCGGCGCTCCGCCGTCCCGGAAGGGGTTGTCGGGCGGTATGGCGTAAGGAGGCTCCCCGTCGATATCGAGGCGGAGGATGGCCCCGAAGGGTGTATCCGGGTTTTGGCCCTGTCCCCGGGCGTCGGCTCCGTCGCCGAGGGCCACATACAGGTAGCCACCCGGCCCGAATGCGAGGTTGCCGCCGTAGTGGCGGATGTCCACGGAGTCGGGTGGCTGGGGGAGCGAGAACAGGATTCGCTGCTCTCCGGACGGCTCCACCTCTGCCAGGGTTCGTTTTCCGTCCCGGTCGACGTAGTACACGAAGGCGCGTTCGTCGTCGGAGGGATGGAAGGCGAGGCCGAGGAGACCTTGTTCGATGCCACCGGACGTGACGTGCTCCGTCAGATCGAGGAACCGCTGCGGCGATCCATCGCCGGCGGGGTCGACGATGTCGATGGTGCCGGTCCTCGCCGCCACATACAGACGATCATCGCCGGGTCGGAGAGCGATGACGGTGGGCTGGGGGAGGCCGTCTGTCACCAACTCGGCGGCGATTCCCTGGAGCGGAGGGAGGGTCGTGGTGGTGGTGGTGGTCGCCGTGGTCGAGACGATGGAGGACGTCGAGGGGTATGGGGCGGTGACGGTCGTGCTCGGTTCGAGAACCCCCACCGTGGCGGTTGTCGAAGGGGGTGGTTCGGTCGATGACGGGGCGGCGGTGGCGCAGGCGGCGATGACGCCGATCACGACCACCCCGAGCGCTCGTCTCATCCCTTGATGAGTCGGAGGCTCAAGGGATACCGATACAGCTCGCCCCGGGAGGCAGCCAGGGTGCCGAGGATGGCGAAGATGATCTCGGCGACCAAGAGGACGCCGATCAGGAGCAAGAGGAGTGGGATCAGCACGATCCCGGCGATGCTGAGCACGAGGACGATGCCGATCACCACCGCCGCCGCGAAGTAGATGATCAAGGACAATTGGAAGTTGAGCGCCTCACGTGCGTGGGGCTCGACTTCGGGGTCGTCGCGTTTCATCAGCCATACGACGAGAGGGCCGAAGAACGACGGGATGCTCACGAATTGGATGAAGGCCGAGGCGTGAGCCAGCACCTGCCAGGTGCGCTGATCCGAGGCGGGGGTGGGTGACGGCTCTGCCACGTCTCAATCGTAGGTCTGGCCCACAGGCTCGGACGGTCGAATTCACTCGGAGGAGCGTCCCGTGCCAGCCCTCGGTGCTGGACCCGTAATATCGAGACCGATGGGACACCTCGACGACCTGCAGGCCCTGCTCGGTCCCGACCGGGTCACGGTGGACAGGTTCGCCCTGCATCTCTACTCGAAAGACGCAGGGGCCAGCGTCGGTGCCGCCGACGTGGTCGTCTTCCCGGATACAGCCGCCGAGGTAGCCGGAGTCGTCCGGATCGCCGCCCAGCACGGAATCCCCATCGTTCCCAGGGGAGCCGGAACCGGTCTGGCCGCCGGTGCAGTCCCCGACACGGGCGGCATCGTGGTGTCGACCAAGCGGATGGACCAGATCCACGAGGTAGACCCGGACAACCAGACCGCCTGGGTCGGTCCCGGCGTCATCAACCTCGATCTCTCCGTCGCCACCTCCCGATACGGCCTGCATTTCGCCCCCGACCCCTCCTCCCAGGCCGTGTGCACGATCGGAGGCAACGTCGCCAACAACTCTGGAGGGCCTCATTGCCTGGCCGAGGGCAGCACGGTCGCTCACATTCTGGCCGTGGAGACGGTGCTGGCCGACGGTCAGGTGATCACGTTCGGGTCGGCTGCCCCGGACCCCATCGGCCTCGACCTACGCGGGGTGATAGTCGGCTCCGAGGGCACGCTCGGGATCGTGACCAAGGCGCTGGTGCGTTTGATGCCGAACCCTCCTGCCGTGCGCACGATGCTGCTCGCCTTCCCGACGGTGGATGCCGCTGCGGCAACGGTGTCGGATGTCATCGCCGCAGGGGTCGTCCCTGCGGCTCTGGAGATGATGGATCAGAGAATGGCGATCGCAGTGGAGAACTGGCTCCATGCAGGACTTCCAACCGACGCCGCTGCCCTTCTGCTGGCAGAAGTCGTGGGGGAGGAGGCGGCGGTCGACTCGGAGGCGGCGGTCATCCAGCGGGTCGGTGAAGAGTGTGGTGCCTCGAGCATTCGCCTGGCTGCCACCGAGGAGGAGCGGGCGGTTCTCTGGAAGGGACGCAAGTCGGCCTTCGGAGCCGTTGCCCAGGCCGCCCCCGATTATTACCTCCACGATACGGTCGTCCCTCGAACGCGTCTGGTGGAGACCCTCGCTGAGATCTACGCCATCGCCGACCGCTACGACCTGGTCATGATGAACGTCTTCCATGCCGGTGATGGCAATCTCCATCCGCTGATCGCGTTCGACGCTTCCGATCCCGACGAGGCGTCTCGAGTCCACCGGGCAGCCGAGGAGATGGTGAAGGCGTGCGTCACCCGGGGTGGGGTTCTCTCTGGCGAGCACGGCATCGGTCTGGAGAAACGAGACCTGATGCCGCTGATGTTCTCGGCGGTCGATCTGGACGCACAGGCCCGGCTCCGGGAGAGCTTCGATCCTGCGGGAGTCTTCAATCCCACCAAAGTGCTGCCTCTGGGGTCTCGCTGCTTCGACCTGGGTTCCCGACCGGTCCCGGACGGAGCCTGGGTGTGACCCGAAACGACGCCACCGGCCAGGAGGCGACCCTGGCTCCCGACGTGCCCGTGACGACTCCGTCGAACGTCGACGAATTGGCCGAGATCCTGGCCGCCGCCTCCCGAGAGGAGACGCCGCTCGGAATCTGGGGCTCCGGCAGTCATCGCCAGATCGGCCATCTGCCCTCGGTTCAGCGGGTGGTGTCCACGGCCGGCTTGACCGGCATCGTGGACTGGCAGCCCGACGATCTCACGGTCGTGGTGAGAGCGGGCACTCCGGTGGCCGAACTGGAAGCCGAGCTCGCCGCCGGAGGCCAGAGCGCCGTGCTACCCGAACAATCCGGAGCGGCCACGGTCGGCGGGGTGGTGGCCACCGGCATCTCGGCTCTTGCCCGGCTCCGATACGGCCCTACCCGGGACCGGATGCTCCAAGTCCAGGCAGTGACCGGAGACGGGCGCATCGTCCAGGGTGGTGGTCGGGTCGTGAAGAACGTGTCCGGCTACGACCTTCCCCGGCTCTACACGGGCTCGCTGGGCTCGTTGGGAGTCATCACCGAGGTCTGCTTCAAGCTGTGGCCGGTACCGCCCGCAGCGTGCACCGTGGAAGTCGACGACGTACCCCCGGCGGGCTTGGTCTATCGGCCGCGGGCCGTTCTGCAGACCCAGGACGGTGTGCGGGTGTTGTTGTCGGGAACCCGCGCCGAGATCGACGATCAAGCATCCCGTCTCGGAGGGACGGTGGTCGAAGGCTTGCAGTACCCGGAACCGTTGGAAGGCGAGGTGGTGTGGTCGGTTCGAGTCCCACCCAAGCGACTGGCCGAGGCGGTCGACCGGCTGCCGCACGGATCGGCTTTCGTCGCTCAGCACGGCGTCGGGGAGGTCAGTTTCGCCGCTCCCGGCTCTTTCGACATCATGGACCTGCGTACCTGGGCGGAGTCCGAAGGAGGGTCGGTGGTGAAGATGGCGGGTGAGTCGAGTCAGGATCCGTGGGGAAGCCCGCCGCCTGATCTCGATCTCCAGCGGCGGGTCATCGCCGCGTTCGACCCCTGCCGGATCCTCGAGCCCGGCCGACTGCCGGGGGGCCTGTGA
This sequence comes from Acidimicrobiia bacterium, assembly GCA_035304485.1. Classification (GTDB taxonomy): domain Bacteria; phylum Actinomycetota; class Acidimicrobiia; order Spongiisociales; family ZC4RG35; genus ZC4RG17. The sequence goes on from DATGPZ010000044.1 coordinate 3,750, forward strand.
TGGCTTGGGTGACCGATCTCCATCCCACGGGTGCCGAGCTGTCCGCCTGCGTGCAATGCGGCCTGTGTCTGCCTCACTGCCCGACTTACCGGCTGACCGGACTCGACACCGCCTCCCCCCGTGGCCGGCTGATGGCGATGAGCGCGGTCGCCTCGGGCGAGCTCGAGGTCGACGAGAGTTTCGTCGACATCATGGGCTTCTGTCTCCAGTGCCGGGCTTGTGAGGCGGTGTGCCCGAGCCTGGTCCCGTTCGGTCGGGCCATGGAAGGGGCGCGGATCGAGATAGCTGCCCAACGACCCTCTGTCGAGCGCCGTTTCCGCCATCTCCTCGTGGGTCGGGTGCTCCCCAAGCGGCCTCTGATGCGCTTGGCGACGTGGGGGGTCCGGATCGTCCAGAAGCTGCACCTCGATCGGGTGTTGCCGCCGTCGCTGCGTCGACCGATGCGCGGCTTGCGACGCCTGCGTCCGGCGCCATCGGTAGCCGGGTCGATAGCCGGCGAGGGGCAGCGGGGCCGGGCCGCGCTCCTGGCGGGTTGTGTGATGGATCCGTGGTTCAACCCGGTCCAGGAGGCCACGATGGAACTGCTGGCGCGGGCGGGATATCGGGTCGTGGTCCCAGAGAACCAGACTTGCTGCGGTGCTCTGGCGGCTCACGACGGCGATGCCGCCGACGCTCGTCGGATGGCGCGGCGCAACGTGGAGGCGTTCGCGGGCGTCGACCTGGTGGTGGCCACCGCTGCCGGATGTTCGGCTCATCTGGCCGAGTACGGCCATTGGGCTGACGGCGGTGACGATCTGGCCGGCAGGTCCCGCGATGTGACGATGGTGATCGCCGACTTGATCCGGGAGGGCGCGCTTCCCACTCTCGACGTGGATCGCGGACCGGTGGCGGTTCAGGATCCCTGTCATCTGAGGCATGCGCAACGTGAGACCGCCGCTCCGCGGACGATCCTGCGGGCGGCCGGTTACCGCCCTGTCGACGTGGATCCGGCCGGGATGTGTTGCGGAGCCGCCGGCATCTACTCGTTGATCCATCCGGAGACTTCGGCCGAGCTGGGTCGACGCAAGGCCGCTGAGGTCGGAGCGACCGGTTCCACTCTCGTAGCCTCCGCCAACCCCGGCTGCGAGATGCAGTTGCGCCAGCATCTCGACGACTGGTACCGAGTCGCCCATCCGGTCGAGTTGTATCTCGAATCGCTCATCCAGGTATCCCGGGCGGAAGCGGGGTCCTCGGCCGCCCCGTGAGACCACTCCCGAGGGCGTCTCTGCTTTAAGGTTGCTTCTCCGATGACGTCACCACCGCAGGCCGGTCAATCGACACTCCGACATCAGCTGGCCCTGGCATGGGGCGCCTTGGGCACGATGCTCGATGTCGCCCTGATCGTCGTCGGAAGCGCTCTTCTGGGGCTCGCCGTGGCGGTCCTGCTCGACGGATTCGAGTTGGTCACGATCGGACTGGATCTATCGACCGGGGCGATGCTGGGATCCAGCCTCGTCATCGGGATCGTCGGTGGCTTCGCCTTGGGGGTCGCCTCGGAGGGTCCGCTCGGACGGGGGCGCCGCCTCGTCGGATATCAGGAGACTCACATCCTGGTGGCCCGTCTGGTGGCGGCCGTTGCAGTCGGCCTGATCCTGATGGTCGTCCGGATGCTGATCGAGGATTTCCTCGCCGAACTGCCGCTGCCGTTCGGGGTGGCTGCCGAGGTGATCCAAGCGGCCGCGGTGGCCGGCGTCACGGCCGTTCCCATCCTCGCCGTGCCGCTGGCGTGGTGGACGCGATCGGGAGGCTTCGGTGAGGCGATGGCCGCCGACGGCGACATACCCATCATGTACTTCGTCTGGGCCGTCGCCACCATGATTCTCCTCTGAAACTGGCGGCGACCCTTTCCGAATCAGAGCGCTTTCTCGTAGATGCGGGAGCGATGGATCTCGAGGCGGTTGTCGGCCAGGGCCGATTCCAGCCACTCCACCGAGGGTCCCGTCACCCGCACATTGCGCAGTCCGCGTTCTTGGGCCAGATCGACCGTCGCCCGCATCAAGGACGAGGCATCGTCGGGGGTGGACACCATCCAGCGGACGATGAGGCTCTCTCCGGTTTCCTCCCCGAGTATCCATCCGGAGGGGCAGAACCAGGACCGCGACGAGAGAGCGTCATCGAGGGTCATGCGGCGCCAGGCCCACTCTTCGACCGGGAACAAGCCGTGTGAGGCACGGGCGAGTTCAGAGGTAGACCAGGCGATGTAGGCCCCTTCGGCCTCGGCTCTCGGTGCCCGGTCGAGACGCTCTTCGGCCCGCTTGCGTCGGCCTCCGTTGGTGGCAGGTTCGATGTCGGAGCGGGAGACGCCGCGCTCGGCATTCCATACGTCGGCGACTGGGCGGTAGTCCAGTGCCTCCACCTGGTGGTGGGCGGCTTGGTTCCAGTCTTCGATCTGGAGGCGCACCACGATTCCCCCCTGATCGCGGACCCAGTCGGCGCACCAGTCGTTCAGGGCCGAACCGACACCTCGTCGGCGGTGGTCGGGATGGACGCGAGCCGCCGACAACCATCCTTCGCGGGCCGACAGCATCCTCACTCGAGCCAGACCGATCGGTGAGTCGTCGTCGTCGGTGGCCACGACCACCCTGGTGTCCTCGTCCTCGAGCCACTGGGGGAATGAGTCGGCGACGTAGTCACCCCAGGTGAAGGTGTTGGTCGTGAAGGAGGCCACGGTCTCTGTGTCGCGCGCCTCGGCAGGACGGATCCGGACAGCCATGTCACATACGCTGAGGAACCTCGATCCCGAGCAGATCCAGTGACCGGATCAACGTCTCCATGGTGAGCCGGCACAGCGACAGCCATCCAGCTCGCCGGTCGGGGTCGGGTTCGGACAGGACGTGGCAGGCGTCGTAGAAGCGGTTGAAGGCTCCAGCCAGTCCGTAGGCGTACTCGGCGAGATGGTGGGGTGCCCGCAGGTCGACGGCACGGTGGACGACCTCGGGCATCTGCAGCAGAGCCAGATGGAGGTCGCGTTCCGGCCCCACCGTGGGCGGGATGAGCGGACCGCCTTCGAGCTTCCGTTCGTCCGCCTTGCGGAGCAGGGAGCGGATGCGTACCGCCGCGTATTGCAGATACGGCCCGGTCTTGCCCTCGAAGGAAGAGAAGCGATCGAGGTCGAAGACGTAGTCGGACATCCGGTTCGAGTGGAGGTCGCCGAACTTCAGAGCCGCGATCCCCACCTTGTGGGCGATGTCGGCCCGTTCCTCTTCGGGGTAGTCGGTGGCGATGTTGGCCTCGTCGAGGCGGGCCATGGCAGCTCGCTCCACCATCTCGATCAGGTCCCGCAACGAGACGACTCCACCCTCGCGGGTCTTGAAGGGTCGGCCGTCCGGTCCGTTCATCGTGCCGAATCCGATGTGCTCCATCCGCATGTCGCCGGCCACGCTTCCCTTGCGGGCGGCCCGGAACACTTGGATGAAATGGTCGGCTTGGCGCGAGTCGACCACGTACAGGGCCAGGTCGGCCCCCAACTGCTCCGCCCGGTACCAAATGGTGGCGACGTCGGTAGTCGAGTAGAGATAGCTGCCGGTGCGGCTGACGAGTATGAGGGGCGGGATCTCCCGCTTGTCGCCGGGTTCGTCGACCCGGACGATCAGGGCGCCTTCGGATTCTTCCGCCGCTCCCGACTGGCGGAGCCGCTCGACCAGTGGTTCCAGCAGGGAGGCCACGTCGGATTCCCCGTGCCAGATGTCGAAGTCGACACCGAGGTCCGAGAAGTTCTTCTTCTGCGCCTCGAGGGACACCGCCCGCATGTGCTTCCACAGCGCAACGTATCCGGGCCGGCCCTGCTGGAGCTCTACGGTCGCCTGTCGTGCCGCCTGGGCGAAATCCTCGTCCTGTTTGGCGCGTTCGGAGGCGGCGGGATAGATCTCCTGCAGATCGTCCAGAGTCACTGGCGAATCGGACGGGTAGGGCCCGTCGTGGCTCGGGTCGAAGTATGGCCAGTCGGGATGGCGATCGGCGAGTTCGGCGATCACGAGGCCCATCTGGAGTCCCCAGTCGCCGAAGTGCGGGTCCCGGATGACCTTGTGGCCGACGAAATCGAACAGACGGGCGATGCTGTCGCCGATGATCGTTGCCCGGAGGTGGCCGACATGCATGGCCTTGGCGACGTTCGGACCGGCGTAGTCCACCACCACGGTCAGCGGTTCGGAGGCGGGATCGACACCGAGTCGTTCGTCGTCCAGCATCGACTGGCTCCAACGAGCCAGCTCCTGCTCGGTCAGCACGAGGTTGATGAAGCCGGGGCCGGCTATGTCGACCGAAGCGAACTCGGGATGAGAGCCGAGTCTCTCAGCCACTTCACCCGCGATCTCACGCGGTGGCCGTCCCGCCGCTTTGGCCACCGCCATCGCCCCGTTGCACTGGAAGTCGGCCAGCTCCGGCCGGTTCGATGGGACCACCACCCCGAGGGCAGGGTCGTGACCGAGGTCGGCGAAAGCCGCACCGACCAGTTCTGACAGGTAGGAGGCGAGGGACATCGCCCTCAAGGTTAGGAGGGGAGACGAACCCTCCGGTTACCAGGCGGCCAGGGCCGTGGCGTGCTCGACGATCCCGTCGACCGACGGGTACAACATCTCCTCCATCTCCGTGGCAAACGGCATGGCCGGGATGTCCCCGAGGGCATAACGCCGGACGGGTGCGTCGAGCCATTCGAAAGTCTTGTCGGCGACCTGGGCGGCGAGCTCGGCGCCGTACCCGACGAACTCGTTGTCCTCGTGCACGATCAGTACCCGCGAGGTCTTCTTCACGGAAGCCTCGATGGTCGGCCAATCGAGTGGCTTCAACGAGCGCAGGTCGATGACCTCGGCGTCGATGTCGTCGGCTGCCAGCCGTTCCCCGGCCTCCACGGCGAAGTGGGCCATGGCGCCGTAGGCCAGAATGGTCAGGTCCCGTCCCGAGCGACGGATGGCCGCTTTGCCGAGGGGCACCCTCCACTCGCCTTTCGGGTATGGCCCTTTGGCGAGGCGGTACAGCTTCTTCGGTTCCAGGAACAGCACCGGATCGGGATCTTCGATCGCCGTGAACAGGAGGCCCTTGACGTCGGCGGGAGTGGAGGGAACCACGACCTTGAGTCCCGGCACGTGGGCGTAGAACGCCTCCACCGACTGTGAGTGATAGAGCGCGCCGTGGATGCCGGCGCCGAATGGCGTCCGGATGACGATCGGGCAGTTCCAGTGCCCGTCCGACCGGTAGTGGATCCGGGCAGCCTCGGACACGATCTGGTCGAAGGCCGGGTGGATGTAGTCGGCGAACTGGATCTCGGGGATCGGGCGTAGGCCACTGGCTGCCATCCCGATCGCCGCCCCGATGATGACCGACTCGGCCAGCGGGCTGTTGAAGCACCGGTCCTCGCCGTAGAGGGCGGTCAGCTCCTCACTCGCCTTGAAGACACCCCCTTTTCGCCCGGCTACGTCTTCGCCGAAGACCACGGTGTCGTCGTACTCTTCCATCACCTCCCGAAGGGCCCGGTTCACCGCGGTGATCAGGTTCACCGGGGTGCCCTCCGGCTCCGGTTCCGGCTCGGTGACGGCTTCGGTCGGCGTGATCGGCTTTGCGTAGACCCGCGCCGTCGGCTCGTCCGCCCGGGGAGCGGCTTCGGCTTCCTTGACCGCTCGGGCGATCTCGGCGGCGATCTCCTCGTCGATGGCCGCCTCTTCGGCCTCGGTCAGCAACCGCTGCTCGATCAGGTACTGGCGCATCGCCTTGACCGGGTCACGACGCTTCCACTGTTCGACCTCTTCCCGGCTGCGGTACAGGCGGTCGTCGTCGTCGGAGGTGTGGGCGTAGTAGCGATAGGTCTCGGCCTCTATCAGGGTGGGGCCTCCGCCTTCTCGGGCCCGGTCGGCCGCTTCTTTGACGGTCTTGTAGACCAGGAGCGGGTCGTTGCCGTCGATGGTCACACCGGGGAACCCGTATCCCTCGGCGCGTTTGGCCAGACTCCCGGCCACCTCCTCGTGGGACGGCACGGAAATCGCGTAGCGGTTGTTCTCGATGATGAACAGGACCGGAAGCCGATGGATACCCACCCAGTTCATGGCTTCGTGCCAGTCGCCTTCCGAAGTCGAACCCTCACCGCCGTAGACCGCCACCACGGCCGGTAGACCCTGGATACGGAGACCGTGGGCGATTCCGGCGGCATGGGGGTATTGGGTGCCGATGCAGGACGACTGGGTGAGGATGCGCCGGTCGGAGTCAGACCAATGGTTGGGAAGCTGGCGGCCTCCGGACATGGGGTCGGACTTGCGGGCGAACACTCCGAGGAAGACATCGAGCGGAGGGGTGCCCCAGGCCAGGGCCACACCCATGTCCCGGTAATAGGGGAGGATCCAGTCCAGATCTCGGTCGAGTGCCATGACCGAGGCCACCTGGATCGCCTCGTGGCCCGAGGATCCGACCACGAACGGAGCCCTGCCTTGGCGGTTCAGCGCCCACATCCTGTCGTCCATCCGGCGCGCCATCACCATCAGGCGGTACATCTCGAGGAGTTGCTTGTCCTCGAGGCCCATCGCTTCGTGGTCGGCAGTGACTGTCATGTCGACCTCACTTTCTCTCGGTCATGAGACCACTCGTCGCCTGGTCAGTCCCCCGATGGTCTCGATCCTTTCCTCCGCCAGGTGGATGGCGGCCTCCTGTGGTGTGATTCCCTCTCGGTCGGCCGTCTCGAAGATGCGGGACGTCGCCTCGTAGATGGAGTCGACCCGGTGGAGGGCACGACTCTTCGAATAGCCGAGAAGCTCGTCGTAGACGTTGATCAGTCCGCCGGCGTTGACCACGAAGTCCGGGGCGTAGAGGATGCCTCGCTCATCCAGGCGGGCTCCGTCCTCGTCGGTGGCGAGTTGGTTGTTGGCCGATCCCACCACCGCTTCACATTCCAGTCTTGGAATCGTGTCGCCGTTCAGGACGCCTCCCAGGGCGCACGGCGAGAAGATGTCACACGGAATCGAGAGCGCATCTTCGGGTTCCACCGGCTTCACCCCGAAGTCCTTCACCGCCCGGTCGATGGCAGGTGGATAGGCATCGGTCACCATCACCTCGGCCCGAGCCTCGACCAGGAGGCGCACGAAGGCGCTTCCCACCTTCCCGACGCCTTGCACGACGACTCGCCTGCCTGCCAGGTCGGGGTCTCCCCACCGGTGTTTGGCGGTGGCTCGAGCCGCCGCGAACAGGCCGCGGGCGGTCACCGGGGAGGGATCTCCGGATCCGCCTTCCGCCACCGGCAATCCGAGAGCCCAGCGGGTCTCGCGTCGGATGTAGGTCAGGTCTTCGGCGGTGGTTCCCACGTCCTCGGCGGTGATGTAGATGCCTCCGAGCGAGTCGACGAGGCGACCGTAGGCGCGGAAGAGTCGTTCCGACTTGTCCGTTCGGGGATCGCCGATGATCACGGCCTTCCCCCCTCCGAGGTCGAGGCCAGCGGCCGCCGCCTTGTAGGTCATCCCCTTGGACAGGCGCAGGACGTCGTCGAGTGCTTCTTCCTCGGATTCGTACGGATAGAAACGGGTCCCGCCGAGAGCGGGACCCAGAGCAGTGGAGTGGATGGCGATGATCGCCTTGAGGCCCGATACGGGATCGGACCCGAATACGACTTGCTCGTGGCCTTCGCCGACTACGGCGTCGAAGACCTTCATGCCCAGTTCCTCTCCGTCGACTGTGCGGCGAATGTTCCCTTCGGCGGGAGTGTACCCAGGCGGGTTCGCAAGAGCCCGGCGTTCATGCAGCTATGTATAGCGGATGTCGTGACTTCTGGTCGTGCCTACGCTGTTTCTAGATGATCGACGTCGCCTATCTGAGGGTCTACCGACCGGCCGACCAGGTCCGGCTTCCGGTCACTTCGAGCGCCCTCGACGTGCCGCGTCTCAGCCCGGCAGCTCTCACCACTGAGTCCCAGACGGCCGATGCCTGGGAGGTGGAATGGGACGGCGCTTTGTGGCGCTGCCCCCGAGCCCCCCGCCGTCGCATGCTCGAATCGCTGGTGGCGTATCACCAGGCCACCAGTCGCTTCGGAGCCAGCATCGTCGATGGAGGCGTCGCCGAATCCGCTCGGCGAGAGCTGACCCGGATCCGCATCGGGGTGGGGGAGCCAGCCGCGGTGATGGTCTCGGCCTGGCACCCGCCACTGCGGTGGTTCATTCCCTTCGTTCCCGAAGACACCGTCGAGCCGATGGTGCTCCGAAAGGACCTCGGCCAGGCCTTGGCGCGCCTGGACGAGGTGATCACCACGATGCGACGGCTCGATCTGCCGGAAGCATGGATCGACGATCTGGCCACACTCGAGAACTGGCTGGATTCCTTCTCGGGGAGAGCGATGGTCGAGCTCGACTACCGCCAGGTGGGGTGGCGCCTGGGTTCCACCATGATCGACGACACCACATTCGACGTGGCCAGTTCCGTCGACGCCCTCATCGACGGCGACCTGGAGACCGCCGGCCACTGCTACAGCGCCGCTCTGTTCCGCTGGGCCGACGCCCAAGCCGTCGCCTACTCCAGCTAGTCGGGAGACGGAAGTCGGAAGACGGAAGTCGGCTCCGCGGGCGTCGGCCTTGGGTCCCTCGGCCGTCGGCTCGTCGACGCCTCCACGCGCTCGGCGAAGAAACCATCGGCCGTCGCTGGGTCGTCAGCGACTTCCGACTTCTCGTCAGGGTTCTTGGCGAGGGGGCGGGACGGGGGTGGTGAGTCCCTGGGTGTCGGAAGGCGGGGTCGACATCGGAGTCTCCGGCGGTGGTGTGGTGCTTCCGCTCGGCGTGGGGGCCGGACTAGTGGTTTCCGAGCCCTTCACGGCCTGGACGACCTTGTCCGCCACCTTCTGCTTGGTCTCGGCGTCCATGCCATCGGGCAGCTTCGACATCACTTCGCGCCGGACCTCTTCGGCGGGGCGGCCTGACCAGTCCCGGCGCTTGTCCTGGAACATCTTGTAACCCCAGACCGCGGCCGCACCGAGCAACAAACGTCGGATGAACTTGCGCATTTTTCTCCTTTGCCCACACTCTCGCCGGATTCCCGGCTGATCCCGAACTTATCATTCGAAACATACCCGCAGCCGTGGCCAACAATCCTTGACCATCCCCGGAGGAGAGCGGATGCCCTACACGCCCGAGCACCACGAGTTCCGCCGGCTGGTTCGGAGATTCGTCGAGAGCGAGATCAATCCTCAGGTCCCCGAATGGGAAGAGAAGGAGTGGATTCCGCTCCATCAGGTGGCGAGTCGAATGGCCGAGCTGGGCATGCTCGGGCTCGAATACGACCCTCGGTACGGCGGGCAAGGAGCCGACCACCTCTTCACGGTGATCCTGGCGGAGGAACTGGCTCGTGCGGACCACGGTTCCATCGGCATGGCGATCGGCGCCATGACGGACATGGCAACCCCCTCTCTACACCGGTTCGGAACGGAGGAACTCAAAGAGAAGTACCTGGCGCCGGTCCTACGCGGCGAGCAGATCTGTGCCATCGCCGTCACCGAGCCCGATGCCGGTTCGGACGTGGCGGGGATCCGCACTCGCGCCGTGAGGGACGGCGACCACTGGGTGATCAACGGCTCCAAGATGTTCATCACCAACTCACTCCAGGCAGACTGGCTGTGTCTCCTCGCCCGCACATCGGACGAAGGGGGATACAGCGGGATGTCACAGATCATCGTGCCGACCGACGTGGACGGGTTCGAGGTCTCGCGCAAGCTGGACAAGATGGGGATGCGGGCCTCCGACACCGGGCTCCTCTCGTTCACCGACGTCCGAGTCCCGGTGGCCAACACCATCGGGACCGAAGGCATGGGCTTTCAGCAACAGATGGCCCAGTTCGTGATCGAGCGGATGTGGGCCGCCTACGGAACCGCGGCCGCCTGCAAGCTGGCATTGGAGCGGACCCGGGACTACCTGGCCGATCGCAGCGTGTTCGGAAAGCCCCTGCTGCAACACCAGTACGTCCAGTTCAAACTCGCCGAGTTGGCGGCGGAGGTCGACATGCTCGCCGAGTACAACCTGGCCATCGCCCACCGGCACATGGCGGGCGAAGACGTCACCCGGATGGCCACGATCGCCAAGCTGAAAGCCGGGCGGCTGCACCGTGAGGTGGCGGATTGGGTGGTCCAGTTCCACGGCGGAATCGGGTACATGGAGGAAACCTGGACGAGTCGCTTCCTGCGGGATGGGCGGCTGGTGTCGATCGGGGCGGGGGCCGACGAGGTGATGCTCCAGGTGCTGGCCCGTCTCGAGGGTTTCGCCGGCTGACGAGATCTGTCGCATAGGTTCAAGACTCGACCGTCGGGGTGCCATATGTTGGGGTGATGGACACCACGACCGCAGTCACTGGCCGGTACACCGACAACGGCCGTCCGCTCGGATCGACCTCGATCACCCCTCACATCGTGGTCGACGGCGCCGAGGCGGCCATCGAGTTCTATCGAGAAGTGTTCGGAGCGACGATCGACGACGTCACCTTCTTCGGGGACGCGGTCGCCCATGCCGAGCTCGACTTCGGGTTGGGCAGGCTCACGCTCAGCGATCCGATAGAGAGCTACGGGCTCGTTGCTCCGTCTCCGAACGGCGCCAGCTTTTCTCTGGCTCTCTACGTTCCGGACGTCGACCGGGTGGTCGAGGCTGCCACCGAGGCAGGCGCCACGGTGCGGGAACCGGCGACCACCTTCGTCTCGGGCGACCGTTTCGCCTCCATCCTCGATCCCTTCGGGATTCGATGGACGATCATGACCCGGGTCGAGGACATCTCGCCGGAGGAGAGCCGCCGCCGGGTGTCCGATTGGGCGGCCTCCCAATCGTGATTCACCCCGGGTCTGGCTCGGGCAGCGTCGGGTAGTCCTCGATCGGATATACGCCGACCACGAAGCCATACGTCGTGTTGCCGGAACGGGGCAGCCGGTCGAATTCGTGGACGAGTTCCTTGACCCGTTTCCAGAACTCGTGGACCTCCTGGCGAGACAATCGAGCGTGACGGATGAAAGACGCCAGCTCGTGTGCCTCGTAGGCAGGTTTCGATTCCTGGGCCGCTATCTCGAAGTCATTGAAGTCGAGCGGTAGAGGGCCCGGCTTGCCGAGACCGATGTAGAACATGCGAGCGGTTCGGCCGTAGTAACGCTCTTCGATCGCCCGGACCCGACGGGTGCGCACCACCTGGAGCAAGCCGGCGTCGTGCAGGACACCGACGTGGTAGGCGACGGTGCTCTTGGGACGTCGCACCGCCTGGGCCAACTCGCTGACGGTGGCGGCACGCTCGTGGAGAAGCCCGATGATGGTGGTGCGGAGCGGATGACTGATCGCTTGAACCTGTTCTGGCGAGTCGAGTTCCAGGGTGTCGGCCAACTCGTAGTCGGGGACGAGGGGCTGGTCGGTCATCGGACGAACATGCTAATGTTTCCGAACGTTCGAAAATCTTGGATCGATTCCGAGGAGGCAGAGATGGCCGAGATCGTGCTGTTCCACCACATCCACGGCCTAACACCTGGCATCGAGGAGTTCGCCGATCGGCTACGGCAAGAAGGTCATGTGGTGCATACACCCGACCTGTTCGAGGGGCGGACGTTCACCACACTGGA
>DATGPZ010000045.1:0-15686 GCA_035304485.1 Acidimicrobiia bacterium
GCCACCTTGCGCACCGGCGAGAAGATCGAATCGACCGGGATCACACCGATCGGCTGGCCGGGCTCCTTGTTCTGCTCGGCCCCGCGGTAGCCGACGCCCTGGGCGACGGTCAGTTCCATCTCGAGACGGCCGCTGGCCGACAGGGTGGCCAGATGGAGATCGCGGTTGACGATCTCCACACCGGCCGGAACCTTGAGGTCTCCAGCGGTCACGTCACCGGCGCCCTTGGCCGACAGGTACATCGTCTTGGGCTCAGGATCCTCGAGCCGAACCACGATCTGCTTGATGTTGAGGATCAGGTCGACGACATCCTCGACCACGCCTTCGACGGTGGAGAACTCGTGCTCCACGCCTTCGATCTGGATCGAGGTGACGGCCGCACCCGGGATCCGGGATAGCAGCGTGCGCCGCATCGTGTTGCCGAGCGTGTAGCCGAAGCCTGGTTCGAGCGGCTCGACGATGAACCGGGAACGGTTCTCGGCGACCTGCTCCTCTTGGATATGGGGTCGTTGGACGATCAGCAATTGATGCTCCTCACTTCGAGTAGAGCTCGACGATCAGCTGCTCTTGGATGGCGGTGTCGATCTGGTCACGGCTGGGCAGGTCGCGCACCGTCACGCGGCGGGCGTCGTGGTCGACATCGAGCCACTCGGGGGTAGGACGATCGAGCGTGTCGATGGCATGCTGGATGATGACCAGGTCGCGGGAAGCTTCCTTCACCGTGACGGTGTCGCCCGCCTTGACCTGATACGAAGGAATGTCGACCTTCTTGCCATTCACCCGGAAATGGCCGTGGTTGACCAGCTGACGGGCTTGCGGGCGGGTGGCAGCCAGCCCGGCACGCCAAACGACGTTGTCGAGACGACACTCGAGGATCTGGAGGAGATTGTCGCCGGTGATCCCGGGACGACGCTCGGCCTCCTGGTAGTAACGGCGGAACTGACGCTCCAGCACCCCGTACATGACACGCAGCTTCTGCTTCTCACGCAGCTGGATCTGGTAGTCGCTCTCGCGGATCCGGCCCCGACCGTGTTCCCCGGGGGGATATGGACGACGATCGACCGGGCACTTCTTCGACTGGCACAGGGGGGTCCGGGCACGCCGGCACGCCTTGTGCTTTGGTCCTGTGTAACGAGCCATTCTCAACCCCTCCGGCGCTTCTTGAGGCGGACACCGTTGTGCGGGATCGGGGTCACGTCTCGTACTCCGCTGACCTCCATCCCCATGTTCTGGAGGGTCCGGACGGCGGTGTCGCGTCCCGAACCGGTGCCGGAAACGATGACGTCCAGCTTGCGGATGCCATGCTCTCCGGCCCGGCGAGCCGCCTCCTCGGCCGCGACCTGGGCGGCGTAGGGGGTCGACTTGCGAGAACCCTTGAATCCCACCGATCCACCCGAGGTCCAGGCAACGACAGCCCCGGTCTGGTCGGTGATGGTGATGATCGTGTTGTTGAAGCTGGCCTTGATGTGGGCCTGGCCGTGGGAGATGTTCTTGCGCTCCCGACGGCGCACCCGCTTCGGCTGCGTCTGCTTCTGTTGTCTTGCCACCGTCTACTCCTACTTCTTCAGCTTCTTCTTGCCGGCGATGGCCTTGCGCGGACCCTTGCGCGTGCGAGCGTTGGTGTGGGTCCGCTGTCCACGGACCGGCAGGCCGCGACGGTGGCGAATTCCCTGATAGGTGCCGATCTCGATCTTCCGCTTGATGTTCTGCTGGACCTCCCGACGCAGATCACCTTCTACATCGAACTGCTGGTCGATGAAGCGGCGGATCCGGGTCACCTCGTCATCGGTCAGCTCCCGCACCTTCGTGGAGGGATCGATGTTCGTGCCCTCACAGATGAGCGCGGCACGGCTACGCCCGATCCCATAGATGTAGGTCAGGCCGATCTCGAGGCGCTTGTCACGGGGGAGGTCGACTCCAGCGATACGTGCCATCAGCCGATCACCCTTGCCTCTGCTTGTGGCGAGGGTTGGGGCAGATCACCCACACGCGCCCACGGCGCCGGATGATCTGGCACTTCTCGCACATCTTCTTTGTCGAAGGACGCACCTTCATGGTATCTCCAGACGTTTCCGTCGGGCCGATGGCGAACACCGGCACTTCGACTAGTTCTTGCTTCGTTCATTGCGCCCGGCAGCCGTCACCGCGACGAGAGCCGCACGTGGAAGGGTGCTCGGGAACGAGACGTGGCTCTCCATGCGGGCATGACAGAACCACGGCCACGGAGAAATGATACTGATGAGCCGTTGATTACTTCAAATCTGGCCGGCAGGTGTGGCGACGACCTCTTCCACCGGGACCGGCTCTTCACCGGCCGTGAACACCATGACGCCGTCCTTGGTGATGGCAACGGTGTGCTCCCAGTGAGCTGAGAGGGAACCGTCGGCAGTCCGCACCGTCCAGCCGTCCGGATCGACCGTCGTGTGCCGGCCGCCGAGGTTGAACATCGGCTCGATGCACAACGCCATGCCGGTTCGCAGCTTCATGCCGGTTCCCGCCTGGCCGACGTTGGGAACATTCGGTTCCTCGTGCATCTGCCGTCCGATCCCGTGACCGAGGTACTCCTCGACGATCCCGTAGCCGTATCTACGTCCTACCTCGGAGACGGCGGCGCCGATGTCGCCCAATCGGGCACCGTGGCGAACCGCCCGAATGCCGGCCCACATCCCCTCTTCCGTGGCGTCGACGAGCTGCTGCACCTCGGGCGGCACCTCCCCGATGGTCATCGTGAAGGCGGCGTCGCCGTGGAAACCCTGATAGATGGCTCCGGCATCGACCGCGAGGATGTCGCCTTCCTTCAGGCGGTAGTCGTTGGGTATGCCGTGGACGATGACGTCGTTGGGAGACAGGCACAGGGTCGCCGGGTAGGTCCCGTGGTAGTTGAGGAACGAGGACTGGCAATCCCGCTCGGCCAGGATCCTCCTCGAGATCTCTTCCAACTCCAGGAGCGAAACACCCGGCTGGGCAGCCTCCCGCACGGCGCGGTGGATGGCGGCGACACAGGCGCCGGCCACGGCCATCTTCTCGAACTCGCGACGGGACTTGATCGTGATCATGGGGTTCCGCCATTGTATCGGGGACGTCCAGCTTTCCGTTCTGTGGTCCGGATCTGGCGGTAACACCGCCAGATCCGGACCACAAAAGCCTCTTCACCGACGCTCAGGAGAATTGGACCGAGCGCTTGGAGAGACCGAACCAGAACCCTTCGACCGCGTTCTGGCTTTCGACACCCGCATCGACCACTGCTCCCAGTGCGACGAAGAGCGGGGCGAAATGCTCGGTACGGGGATGGGCGATGTTGGCGGCCGGAGCAGCCCGCTCGAAGTCGAGCAGCGAATCGATGTCGCCGGCGGCGAGGGTGCGGTTCAACCAGTCGTCGAACTCCACCGACCACGAGGGCGGATGTCCGTCCGGGCCTGCATGCCAGTCCATCTCCCGCAGGTTGTGGGTGCTGAACCCGCTCCCCACGATCAGCACTCCCTGGTCCCGGAGCTCCGAGAGCCGACGACCGATGTCGAACAACACGTACGGATCGAGTGTGGGCATCGAGATCTGGAGGACCGGGACATCTGCATCCGGGTACATCTCCATCAGCGGGACATAGGCTCCGTGGTCCAGGCCGCGTTCGGGATCGTGGTGCACGGGGTTCTCGGGCGTGGACAGGAGGCGGGACACCTGCTCCGCCAGTCGCGGTGCGCCCGGCGCCGGGTACTGGACCTCGTAGTAACGCTGAGGAAAGCCCCAGAAGTCGTAGAACAGAGGAACGGTGGTGGTAGCCGACACCGTGAGCGGGTCGTTCTCCCAGTGGGCCGAGACCATGAGTACCGAACTCGGTTTGGGTATCGATGCCGACCACTCCGCCAGCTGTCGGGTCCACAGCGGATCGTCGGCCAGCGGCGGAGCCCCGTGGCTCAGGTAGATGACCGGCATGCGCCGGTCGGTGAACTCGGATTGGGTCTCGGTCATGATCGAGAGCCTATGCCGGCCGGAGAGCAACCGCTCGCGCGAGCGGGATGATCAGGCGGCGTCGATGGCGGCGAGCACCCGATCGGTGATCTCGTCGATCTCGCCGATGCCATCGACCTCGACGACGATTCCCCGCTCCCGATACAGGTCTATCAACGGGGCCGTCTGGTCCTGGTAGATCTGGAAGCGGTTCCGAATCGCCTCCTCGGTGTCGTCCGAGCGTCCCCGAGCGAGGATCCGCTCGGTCAACTCGTCCTCGTCTACACGGAAGACGACCACCTTGTCGAGACCGTCCTCTCCGATGAGCTCGTCGAGCGCCTCGACCTGGGCGGCAGTGCGCGGAAAGCCATCCAGAATGAAGCCCTTTCGGGCATCTTCCTCTGCGATGCGCTCTTCCAGCATCTCCACGGTGATGGAGTCGGGGACGTAGTCGCCCGCATCCATGATCGCCTTGACCCGCTTACCGATCTCGGTGCCTTCGCCGACGTGGTGGCGGAACATGTCACCGGTCGAGACGTGGGGCACACCGAGCCGCTCGGCGACCCGGGCGGCCTGGGTTCCCTTTCCCGCCCCCGGCGGCCCAATGAACAGCAGTCTCATGCGGATAGATCCTGGGGGGTACTCCCCCCCTGCCCCCCACGGCTGCAGACAATGCGCCCATCCTGAGTCGGGGCCATCCGCCACAGACCCGCACGCAACAAGCCCATCTGAAAGAGAGGCGGGACACTCGCCCCCTGCCCCCCACGGCTCCAGACAATGCGCCCATCCTCAGTCGGGGCCATCCGCCTCAGACTCGCAGCCGACAAGCCCATCTGGACAGCGAACTTCCGACTTCCGACTTCCGACTTCCGACTCACGTCAGGATTCCCTCGTAGTTGCGCATCGTGAGCTGGGATTCGATCTGCTTCATCGTCTCCAGAGCCACGCCCACGACGATGAGGATCGAGACACCCGAGAAGGCGACGGGGATGTTCCAGATGATGCCGGCCACCACCGGCAGCACCGAGATCACGCCCAGGAAGATCGAACCCGGCAACGTGATCCGGTTGAGGATGTGGGCGAGGTGCTGTTCGGTCTGGCGACCGGGGCGGACGCCGGGCACGAAACCACCGTTGCGCTGGATCATCTCCGCCTGCTTCTGCGGATCGAACTGGATCGCGGTGTAGAAGTAGGTGAAGAAGATGATCAGCATGAACAGGAAGAAGACGTACCACCAGGAAGGCTGGCCGGTCGCCGAGCCACCCAGGTTGTCGTTGATCCAGCGGTAGATCGACTGCACCCACACCGCATCCGACGGGATCGCCGTGATGATCATCGCCGGGAACAGCAGCACCGAGGTGGCGAAGATCACAGGGATCACGCCCGCGGTGTTGACCTTGAGAGGGATGTAGGTGGACTGGCCGCCCATCACCCGCCGACCACGTACACGCTTGGCGAACTGGATCGGGATCCGACGCTGGCCTTGGTCGACATAGATGATGGCGATGATCATCGCCAGGAACACCGCCACCATGACCGCGAACCGCACCGGCAGGCCGAGTTCGACGGTGTTGCCCCACATCTGGCCGAAGATGAAGGGGAACTGGCTGATGATGCTCACGAAGATCAGGAGCGACATGCCGTTTCCGACACCCCGCTGGGTGATGAGCTCACCCAGCCACATGACGAAGGCGGTGCCGGCCGTCATCGTGATGACGATCAGCGACACCTTGCCGAAGGTGTACTCGCCCACGAGGTTGATCCCGCCCGTGAAGGTTCCGTTGTAGAACAGATAGGTGAAGGCGGTCGACTGGATCAGCGCCAGGATCACCGTCATGTACCGGGTCCACTGGGTGATGACCTTCCGGCCCGCCTCGCCTTCGTCCTGGAGCGCCTGCAGCTTGGGTATCACCACGGTGAGCAACTGCATGATGATCGAGGCGGTGATGTAGGGCATGATCCCCAGGGCGAACACGGAGAACTGCTCGAGGGCTCCCCCGGAGAACAGATTCAGGAGGCCATAGATCCCACCCGCCTGCTGCTGGGCCTGGAAGAACTGGACCGCCTCGTGGTCGATACCGGGGACCGGGATCGATGCACCGAACCGGTAGACGGCGAACATCGCCAGCGTGAAGAGGATCTTCCGCCGGAGGTCCGGCACCTTGAACATGTTGCGATATATGGAGAGCATCCTGACCTACTAGCGGGGGGCGGATCGATCAGTCGGAAGTTCGGGGTCGAGAAGTTCGGGGTCGGAAATCGGAAGTACCCGGAGATGGTAGCGACAGACTTCCGACACGGGTCTCAGCCCTCGATCAGTTCGGCCGTGCCGCCGGCCGCTTCGATCTTCTCTTTGGCCTTGGCGGAGAAGGCGTGAGCCTTGACGGTCAGGGCGCGATCGACATCACCTTCGGCCAGGACCTTGACCCGACCCCGGTGACGGATCAGGCCGTTGTCCCGCAGGACCTCGGGCGTGACCTCGGTCCCGGCGTCGAACTGGTTGATCGTGGCGAGGTTGACGATCGCGAAGTACTCCTTGTTGGGGTTCTTGAAGCCGGGTAGTTTCGGCAACCGCATCGTCAGCGGAGTCTGGCCGCCCTCGAAGCCGGGGCGCAGCGAACCGCGGGCCTTGAGACCCTTGGTGCCCCGCCCTGCCGTCTTGCCGCGCTTGCCCGACTCACCGCGCCCGACCCGGACCTTCTTCTTCTTCGAACCGGGGGCGGGCTGAAGGTGATGCAGCTTCAGCTGTTCGCGCTGTTCTTCAGCCATTGTTCTCTTCCACATCTACTAGGTGGCGGACCTTGTGGAGCATCCCCCGCACCGTGGGGGTGTCGGGATGCTCGACGGTGTGTCGGATGCGCCGCAGACCCAACGACTCGATGGTCGCCCGAGTCTTGGGCTTCTCGCCGATCAAAGACCGGCGCAGCGTCACTTTGAGAGTCTTCTCGGCCACGAGCGTCACTCCCCTGCCGCCCGAAGCGACTCGGTCGAACGGTATGCAGCCAGCAGGGCAGGCGGGAAGATCTCGTCTGCCTGCTTGCCTCGCATTCGAGCGACCTCGTCGGGCCGCCGCTGCTTCTTGAGGGCGTCGATCGTCGCCTGCGCCACGTTGAGGTGGGTGGGCGAACCGAGCGACTTGGCGAGAGCGTCGCGGATCCCGGCAGCTTCCAGGATCTGGCGAGCGGCTCCGCCGGCGATGACACCGGTACCGGGAGCGGCCGGACGAACCAGCACCCGGGAGGCTCCGTGCTCGCCGATCACGTCGTGGATGATCGTCGTGCCGGCCATGGGCACGGTGAACATCGAGCGCCGAGCGATCTCCATGCCCTTCTGGATGGCGGCGGGAACCTCTTTGGCCTTGCCGTACCCGACCCCAACCCGGCCGTTGCCGTCACCGACGACACACAAGGCGGTGAAGGAGAAGCGACGTCCACCCTTCACGACCTTGGCGACTCGGTTGATCTGAACGACCCTCTCGTCGTACTGGTTCTGTTCAGCCATCTCTAGAACTCCAATCCGGCTTCACGGGCGGCATCAGCCAGCGCCTTCACCCGGCCGTGGTACTTGTAGCCACCCCGGTCGAAGACGGCCTCGGTGACTCCGGCCTCCTTGGCACGCTGGCCGAGCAGCTCCCCCACCTTGGCCGCCGTGTCGACGGTCAGCGAGGAACCACGCAGATCCGGCTCTTGGGAAGAAGCGGCAGCGATGGTACGGCCCTCGACGTCGTCGATGAGCTGGGCGTATATGTAGCGGTTGCTGCGGAAAACTGAGAATCGGGGCCGCTGGGCCGTGCCGCTGATCTTGCGGCGCACTCGCCGGCGACGACGTGCGCGGGCCTCGGAACGTGTGGCCTTCATCACTTACCTGCCTTCCCCGCCTTGCGACGCACGTACTCGCCGACGTAGCGAATGCCCTTGCCCTTGTAGGGCTCGGGGGGACGGACCTTGCGGACATCGGCCGCCACCTGACCCACCAGCTCCTTGTCGATGCCACTCACCGAGATTCGGGTCGGCTCGGGCACCTCGAAGGTGATGCCTTCGGGAGCGGGGATGGTCACCGGATGGCTGAAGCCGACCTGCAGCTCCAGGTCTCGGCCCTTGAGAGCGGCGCGGTAGCCGACACCCTGGATCTCGAGGTCCTTCCGGTATCCCTCGGACACCCCGGTGACCATGTTGGCCAGCAGGGCGCGGGTCAGACCGTGTAGCGCCCGGGACTCCCGGCTCTCGTCGGAGCGGGCGGCCTTGAGCACGCCATCCTCGAGCGAAATCGTGATTCGCTCGGGAAGGCGGCGACTCAATTCACCTTTCGGCCCCTTCACCGTCACCTGTGGTCCGTCGACTTTCACATCGACGCCCGAAGGCACGGTTATGGGGGCGTTGCCTACACGACTCATTTCACCAAACCTCGCATACGATCTCGCCGCCGAGCCGGCGCCGACGCGCCTCCCGGTCCGGGAGCAGGCCCTGGGAAGTCGAGACGACGACCACACCCAGGCCGCCTTGCGTTCGGGGAATCTCCGAAGCACCGCGGTAGACCCGGTGGCCGGGCTTGGAGATCCTGCGCAGGCCCTGGATCACCGGCCGGTGCCGGTCCGCATAGCGAAGCTGGAGCGTCAGGACCTTGCCGGGACCGGAGGGGGTCACGTCGTAACGGTCGATGTAGCCCTCTTCGGTGAGGATTCGGGCGACCTCTTCCTTCAGCTTCGACGAAGGCATCGACACGTCGTCGTGTCCGACGGCGACGGCGTTGCGGATCCGGGTGAGCATGTCAGAGATCGGATCGGTCATCATGATTACCACGACGCCTTTCTGACTCCGGGAAGCTCGCCTTTGGAGGCCAGTTCGCGCACGCAGATCCGGCACATGCCGAAGTCGCGCAAATAGGCCCGGGCCCGGCCGCACCGCTTGCAGCGGTTGTAGCCGCGGACCTTGAACTTTGGCTTCCTGTTCGCTTTGACGATGAGTGATTTCTTGGCCATTGATCAAACCCCTGCTGTCCGGCGGAAAGGGAATCCGAAGGCGGAGAGCAGGGCCCTCGCATCCTCGTCGTTGGTGGCGGTCGTACAGATCGTGATGTCCATGCCCCGGGCGGCGCTCACATCGTCGAAGTTGATCTCGGGGAAGATGAGCTGCTCGTCGACACCGAAGGTGTAGTTGCCCCGGCCGTCGAACGACCTCGGGTTGAGACCCCGGAAGTCACGCACGCGGGGGATGGCCACCGAAAGCAGCCGATCGAAGAACTCCCACATCCGGTCCCCCCGCAGGGTCACCGAGGCACCGATCGGGGTGCCGGCACGGAGCTTGAACCCGGCGATCGACTTGCGGGCGCGGTTGATACGCGGCTTCTGACCGGTGATCAATGCCAGCTCGTCGGTCGCCTCCTCGATCACCTTCCGGTCCTGGTTGGCGACGCCGAGGCCCATGTTGACCACGATCTTCTCGAGCTTCGGGATCTGCATGACGTTCTCGAGGCCGAGCTCCTTCTGCAGGCTGGGAGCGACCTCGTTGATGTACTTCTCTCGCAGTCTCGGTGCCATCAGAGGTCACCTCCGCACTTCTTGCATACGCGGTGCTTCTTGCCGTCGTCGTCGATCCGCATCCCGATCCGGGTCGGACCGCAGTCGTCGCAGACGATCATCACGTTCGAGATGTCGATCGGCATGTCCCGATCGATGATCCCGCCCTGCATGGTCTGCCCGCGGGCCTTCTCGTGCCGCTTGGCCGTATTGACACCCTCGACGATCAGCTTGCGCTGACGGGGGAAGACCCGGGCGACACGCGACTCTTTTCCTTTGTCCTTGCCGGCGATGACCACGACCTTGTCGCCCTCGCGGATGCGCGACTTCCGATTCATCACTTGCGATTTGCGGCTCATCACAACACCTCCGGAGCCAGCGAGACGATCCGCATGAAACGACGGTCGCGCAGCTCACGGGCGACGGGACCGAAGATGCGGGTCCCGCGTGGCTGTTCGTTCTGGTCGATGATCACGCAGGCGTTCTCGTCGAAACGGATATAGGTACCGTCGGGACGCCGCTTCTCCTTGCGGGTGCGCACGACGACGGCCTTCACGACATCGCCCTTCTTGACGGACCCGCCGGGGTTCGCTTCCTTCACGGTGCCGACGATGATGTCGCCCACGCTGGCGTAGCGGCGGCCCGACCCACCGAGCACCCGAATGCACAGCAGCTCGCGGGCGCCGGTGTTGTCGGCCACTCGAACACGGCTTTCCTGCTGGATCATCGAGCTCTCTCCACGATCTCCACGACCCGCCAGCGCTTCTGCTTGCTGAGAGGACGGGTCTCCATGATCCGAACCGTGTCTCCGACCTTGGCATCGTTGGCCTCGTCGTGAGCGTGGAAAACGCTCGAGCGGCGCACGATCTTGTCGTAGCGCGGGTGCTTGAACGAGGTCGGGACCTCTACCTTGACTGTCTTGTCGCGGGCGTCGGAGACGACGACGCCCAACCTGACCTTACGGTTCCCTCGGGTGGTCATACGGCGTTCTCCTCTGCCTTCTCACGCTCCCGCATCACGGTCTGGATCCGGGCGATGTCCTTTTTCACTTCCTTGAATCGGGCCGTGTTGTCGAGCTGGTTGGTGGCGAGCTGGAAGCGCAAGTTGAACAGCTCCTCCTTGGCTTCGGCGAGCGCCTCGAGGAGTTCGTCGCGATCCATCTCACGCAGATCAGCAGCCTTCATTGGTCCTCCCGGCTGACGAATCTGGTCTTCAGGGGAAGCTTGTGCCCGGCCCGGCGCATGGCCTCTCGGGCGAGTTCCTCGTCGACACCGGCGAGCTCGAACATGATCCGACCCGGCTTGACCACCGAAACCCAAAACTCGGGGTTTCCCTTGCCGGAGCCCATTCGGGTCTCGGCCGGCTTCTGGGTGACGGGCTTGTCCGGGAAGATGGTGATCCACACCTTTCCGCCACGCTTGATCGCCCGGGTGATGGCGACACGAGCCGACTCGATCTGGCGGGCCGTGACCCATCCGGATTCGAGTGCCTGCAGGCCGTACTCACCGAAGTTGACGAAGGTGCCGCCCTTGGCGACACCGCGCCGTCGACCGCGGTGGACCTTGCGGTGCTTGGTTCTCTTGGGCATCAACATGACGTGCCTCGCTGGGCTCGGCGGTGACAGGCGATAGATGGCAGGTCGTGCATCATCACTCGCCACCCTCTTCGTTCTTCTTGTGGTCCCAGCGGTCGAAGCCGGCGGCGCTGGCCGCAGCCTCGTCCTGGAACCACACATCGGCCTTGGTGCGACCGAAATAGGGCGACTCCTCGGTGTGGTAGAGCATCGACTTGGCGTTGCCCTTCACCAGCCAGCCTTCCGGACCGGACCCGTCTTCGGCTGGAGCGGCCGAGCCGGGACCGTAAGGGGCATCCTCGGCCTGCTCGGTGGCTTCCTGGGAGGCTTCCGGCGCACTGTCGGCCTCTTCTGTCGGTGCGGGCTCCTCGCCCGCCTCTTCGGGAGTGCCTTCGGTTTCCTCGGTCGGTGTCTCGTCGACCTCCACCTCTTCGGTGGGTGCGGTCTCTTCGACCGGGACCTCGGTCATCTCGACATCGGGCTTCGACTCCTCGGGGGCGGTCTCCGTGACCGCGGTGTCTGAGGGCTCGACCTCGACGTCCTCACGAGCCGCCTCGTACTCCACCTTGGCTTCGGCCGCGGTCGGACGACGTCCGCCACCGGCCTCGATGATGCGGCGTCCGCCTTCGCGCTTGCCGCCACCGGCCTCGACCAGACGCTTGCCGCCGCCGGCCTCGATGAGCCGTGGTTTGCGCTCACCGCCTTCAGCGGCCACCTCGGCGCGAGACTTCACGCTCTGGCGGCGCCGGCGAGCGGGCCCTCCGGTCGCCAGGTCGGCTTCGGCGGCGATGCGGTCGGCGGAAGCGGCCGACTCGATGACCTCACCCTTGTAGACCCAGACCTTGATTCCGATGGTGCCCACCGTCGTGTGGGCCGTGGCGGTCCCGAAGTCGATGTCGGCACGCAGGGTGTGGAGAGGTACCCGACCTTCCCGGTACCACTCACGGCGACCCATGTCGGCGCCACCCAGTCGACCCTTGGCCTCGACGCGGACACCCTCGGCGCCGGCCTTCATGGCGGCGCTGACCGCCCGCTTCATGGCGCGACGGAAGGCGATGCGGTTCTCGAGCTGGTCGGCGATGCCGCGGGCCAAGAGGGCAGCGTCCAGATCTGGATCCTTGACCTCGTTGATGTTCAACTTCACCGGACGGCCGGTCAGGTCCTCGAGACCGGACCGCAGACGCTCGGCCTCGGACCCACGGCGTCCGATCACCACACCGGGACGGGCCGTGTGGATGTCGACGATGAGCCGGTCACGGGTCCGCTCGATGTCGATGCGCGACACCGCGCCCCGCACCAACTCGCCTTCGAGATAGTCGCGGATCTTCCAGTCTTCGTTGACCAGGTCTACGTAGTTGTTGTCGGAGTACCACTTCGACTTCCAGTCGGTGACGACACCGATTCGGAAGGCGTAGGGGTGTGTCTTCTGACCCATGTCAGCTCACCTCTCTGGCGGGTCGGCGGGTGGGGTCGTCGCTCATCTCACCCACGACGACCGTGATGTGGCACGTCCGCTTGCGGATGCGGGTGGCGCGTCCCCGCGCCCGGGGCCGGTACCGGCGCAGGGTGGGACCCTCGTCGGCGTAGGCCTCGGCGACATAGAGCTCGTCGGAGTCGAGAGCGTGGTTGTGCTCCGCATTCGCCACCGCCGATCGCAGGACCTTCCGAATCGGCTCGGAGGCGGCACGGGCCGTGAAGGCCAGTACCTGATCGGCCTCGTCCACGGGCAGACCGCGGATGAGGTCGAGCACCCGGCGCACCTTGTAGGGCGACTGGCGGATGAAGCGGGCCTGGGCTCTTACCTTCATCCTCGCCTCGCTGCCTGTTCTTTGCGGCCGGCGTGACCCCGGAAAGTGCGGGTGGGGGCGAACTCGCCCAGCTTGTGACCGACCATCGACTCCGTGATGTACACGGGCACGTGCTTGCGCCCGTCGTGGACGGCGATGGTGTGGCCGATCATCTCCGGGATGATCGTGGAGCGACGGCTCCACGTCCGGATCACACGCTTTTCGTTCTTTTCGTTCAGGGCCTCGATCTTCTCCACGAGGTGGTCGTCGACGAAGGGGCCCTTCTTGAGACTGCGCGCCATTTCAGATCACCTCCGACCCTTCTTCGTCCGGCGACGCACGATGTACTTGTTCGACGGGTTCTTCTTCTTGCGGGTCCGCGACTCGGGTTTGCCCCACGGGCTGACCGGGTTGCGGCCGCCGGAGGACTTGCCCTCGCCGCCGCCGAGCGGATGATCGACCGGGTTCATGGCCACGCCGCGGGTCTGGGGACGAACACCCTTCCAGCGGTTGCGACCGGCCTTGCCCAGCTTGATCAGCTCGGCCTCGGTGTTTCCGACCTGGCCGACGGTGGCGCGGCAGTCGAGCGACACCATACGCATCTCTCCGGACGGCAGCCGGAGGAGGGCCATGTCGTTCTCCTTGGACATGAGTTGGACCGACGAGCCGGCCGAGCGGGCCAGCTTGGCCCCACCGCCCGGACGCATCTCGATGGCGTGGACCACGGTTCCGGCGGGGATGTTGCGGAGGGGAAGGGCGTTCCCGGGCCGGATATCGGCGTTCGGGCCGGAAGCGAGGACGTCGCCGGGCTTCACACCCACCGGGGCCAGGATGTATCGCTTCTCGCCGTCCACGTAGTTGAGGAGGGCGATACGCGCATTGCGGTTGGGGTCGTATTCGATCCCGGCCACCTTGGCGGGCACGCCGTCCTTGTTGCGGCGGAAGTCGATGATCCGATACCGCTGCTTGTGACCCCCGCCGCGATGGCGGGAGGTGACCCGACCGTTGGCGTTGCGGCCTCCGGTCGACTTCTTCTTGTCGATGAGTGACTTCTCGGGCTCGCTCTTCGTGATCTCCGCGAAGTCGGAGACCGTCTGGAACCGGCGCCCGGCCGAGGTCGGCTTGCGCTTCTTGACTGCCATCTCAGACTCCAAACAGGTCGATCGAGTCTCCCTCGGCGAGCTTGACCAGAGCCCGCTTGGTGTTCTTGCGTCGACCCATGACGTAGCCGGTGCGCTTCAGCTTGCCCCGGCGGTTCATGGTGTTCACCGACAGGACCTTCACGTCGAAGATCTCCTCGACGGCGTCGCGGATCTGCTCCTTGTTGGATCGGGGATCCACTTCGAAGGTGTAGGTGTTGTTCCTCTCGATCAGGTCGTAGGACTTCTCCGACACGATCGGCATGAGGATGATGTCGCGTGGGTCGCGCATCAGCCTTCACCTCCTTCGGCCGTCTCGGATTCCTTGACGAAGTCCGATTCGGACACGGCGTATCCACCTTCGGGCTGGCCGATGGCGCCCAAGGTGTGGCTGGTGAACACGACGTTGTCGGCGGCGAGGACGTCGTAGGCCGTGATCTGGCTCGGCTCGACGATCGAAACCTCGGGAAGATTGCGGAAGGACCGGTTGGCCACCCGATCCCCCTTGTGGAGGACTACGAGAGTGCGGCCACCGTTGACCATCGCGGAGAGCAACTCCTTGGCCTGTCGCGTCTTCGGCTCGGTCCAGTCGATGGACTCGACCACCGCCACGGCTTCTTCGGCCGCCCGGGCGGAGAGAGCGCTGCGCAGAGCCAGCTTCTTCATCTTCTTCGGAGTCCGCTGGGCGTAGTCACGCGGCTTCGGGCCGTGAGCCACTCCACCACCGACCCAGATCGGCGAACGGATGGAGCCATGGCGAGCCCGGCCCAGGCCCTTCTGACGCCAGGGCTTGGCGCCTCCACCCCGCACCTCACCGCGAGTCTTGGTGGAGGCGGTGCCGGCCCGCCGAGCGGCGAGCTGGGCCGTCACGACCTGATGGAGGACGGCGGTGTTGGGCTCGATGCCGAAGATGTCGGGATCGAGGTTGACGGTGCCCTTGGAGGAGCCGTCGGAACCGAAGAGAGGAGCCTTGATCTCAGCCACGAGCCTTCACCGCCTCTCGAACGACCACATACGAGCCCTTCGGGCCCGGTACGGCGCCACCGAGCAACAGGAGGCCGCGCTCAGCGTCGACCCCGACCACCTCGAGGTTGAGAGTGGTCACTTGGTCGTTGCCCATGCGGCCCGCCATCCGCATCCCCTTGAAGACGCGGGCGGGAGTGGCGCAGGCCCCGATCGAACCCGGCGCCCGGTGCTTCTTGTGATTTCCGTGCGATGCGCCCTGACCGGAGAAGTTGTGACGCTTCATCACGCCGGCGAACCCCTTGCCCTTGGAGGTGCCGGTGACGTCGGCTTTCTGGCCCGCTTCGAAGACTTCAGCCACGGTGATCTCCTGTCCGGGCTCGAATCCGGAGACGTCCGGCATACGCACCTCCACCATGGCCTTCGCCGGAGGAACACCGGCCTTGGCGTAGTGGCCCTGGACGGGCTTGTTGACCCGGTTCGGCTTGGCCTCGCCGAAGGCGATCTGGAGGGCGGAGTAGCCGTCGGTCTCGGGCGTCTTCACCTGCACGACCCGGACGGGACCGGCCTTGATGACTGTCACTGGCCTGGCCCGAGCGTCGTCGTCGAAGACCTGGGTCATCCCCAGCTTCTGACCGATGATCGCAGTCAGGCGGCCGGCTTGCTGCTCGGTGGTCATAGCTTGATCTCCACTTCGACACCGGCGGGGAGTTCGAGGCGCATCAACGAGTCCACCGTCTTCGGGGTGGGCTCGAGGATGTCGA
>DATGPZ010000046.1:0-6057 GCA_035304485.1 Acidimicrobiia bacterium
GGCAGCGGCGGAGGACGGCGTCATCGGCCCCAACGAAGACCTGCCGAACGACTTCTACATCGTCAACCCGGACCCAGGGCCGACGAGCGTCGACGTCGATCCCGAAGCCACCGTGACCGTCCTCGCGTTCGATTCGGCCGGGGCGATGGTCGAAATACCGATCGGGTTGTCAGATCTCGCCGCCGCCTTCAGAGGCGAGGATCCCGGGATGGAGATCTATGGCTTAGTGCCAGGTGAGTTTCCCGTGACCGTGGTCATCGAGAACGGGACGGTCCAGTCGATCGAACAGACCTACCTGCCCTGAACCACTGGTCCCTGTCGTCTTCAGGAGAGCTCCTCCAGCCACGCCCTGATCTCGCTGTCGTGCTGACCGAGACCCGGCGCCGGCCGGCGGACCGAGACCGGAGTCTCCGAGAGTCGGATCGGGGAGGCCACGCTTCGCTCGGTCCCGCCAGAGGTGGGAGTCTCGACAACCGGATCGAGCCCGAGGCGCTCGGCCAAGTCGAATGCGCCGCCCAGGGTGTTGATCGGGCCTGCTGGCACTCCGACCTCGGTGAGGACTTCCACCCATTGGTCGACCGGCTGTGTTCGGAAGGCCGCCGAGAGGATCTCGTCCAAGGCATCGACGTTCGCCACCCGGTCGGTGTTGGTGGCGAATCGCTCGTCGGTGGGGAGATCGGGACGGCCACATGCCTCCGCCAGCTTGCGGAACTGCCCGTCGTTCCCGCAGGCGACCACGAACCATCCATCCTCCGCCTCGAAGGTCTGGTAGGGGGCGATGGAAGGGTGACGATTCCCCAGACGAGGAGGCTCGTCGCCCGTCGCCAGGTATCCAGAAGCCTGATTCAGCAGCCCGGCCAGGGCGGCTCCCATAAGCGACACCTCCACGTGCTGGCCCAGGCCGGTGGCGTCCCGATGACGGAGGGCCGCCAACACCCCCACCGTCCCCTGGAGGGCGGCGATGTGGTCGATCAACGCCACCCCCACCTTGTAGGGAGGGCCATCCGGTGCGCCTGTGATGCTCATCAGCCCCGACATGGCCTGGACCATGAGGTCGTAGCCGGCCAACTCGGTCGCATTGGGAGCGGACCCGAAGGCGGTGATCGAAACGTAGACCAAGCCCGGATTGCGGGCCCGCACCGTCGGATAGTCGAGTCCGAAACGGGCGAGAGTCCCGGGGCGAAAGTTCTCGACCATGACGTCGGCTCGGCTGGCTAGGCGCACCGCCAGTTCGCGATCGTCGTCGACGGCCAGATCGAGGGTCACGGAGCGCTTGTTGCGGTTGAGACCGACGTAGTACGAAGCGACGCCGGCATCAGTCCAGGGCGGACCCCAAGAACGGGTGTCGTCGCCCGTGCCGGGGCGTTCAACCTTGACGACCTCCGCGCCTAGATCCCCGAGCGTCATGGCCAGGTAGGGGCCGGCGAGAACGCGCGAGAAGTCGGCCACGAGCAGACCAGAAAGGGGACCTCGACTCACCAGAGCTTCATACGGATGTGACGGAGGCGAGCGTAGTTCCGTAGACCTTCCGGGCCGAGTTCGGCGCCGAAGCCCGACAGCTTCCAGCCGCCGAACGGTGCGCCCAACTCGGTCGTGTCGTTGATGTTGACACCGACCATCCCGAACTCGAGTCGTTCGGCGAACCGCCACACCCGCTCCAGATCCTCTCCGAACACGTAGGCAGCCAGACCGACCTCCAGCCCGTTGGCAACTGCCAGAGCCTCGTCGTCGCTCGCCACCCGGTGGATCGGCAGCAACGGACCATACGTCTCCTCGTTCATGGCCTTCGCATCGAGGGGCACCCGATCCACGACGATCGGTCGCAGGTAGCGACCCTCGGCGTCGCCACCTCGGACCAACCGACCGCCTCGAGCCATGGCATCTTCGAGATGGATCGAGGTCCGCTCGACGACGTCGTCCACTGTGGCCGGCCCCATGGTGGTGGCCGGATCCGAGGGGTCGCCCACGACGATCTGATCCGTGGCCGCGGCCACCGCCTCGGCGAAATCGTCGGCGATCCGATCGGCCACGATCGCCCGGTTGACGGCGATGCAGATCTGGCCCGTATTCGAAAAGGATCGACGGGTGGCTGCAGCTGCGGCCTGCTCGACATCGGCGTCATCGAGGACGACGAACGGCGAGTGGCCTCCGAGTTCCAGCAACAGGGGCGTGAGTCGAGCCACCGCCGCCGCGGCGACCGCCTTCCCCGTCTCGACGGACGCCGTGACGGAAACCATGTCGACGCCGTCGATCGTGACGAGCGCGGAGCCCACGTCTGCCCTCCCGGGCAGGTCGCTCAGCACTCCTTCAGGAAGGCCGGCTTCGACCAGACACTCGGCCGCCAGTCCGACTGCCAGCGGTGTCTCGATCGGGGGTTTCGCCACGACGGCGTTGCCGGCTGCGAGGGCTCCGCCGACCTTCCAGCTCCACAGATCGACCGGGTAGTTCCACGGGACGATCGCTCCCACCACTCCGTAGGGGCGCCACTCCACCAGGCTGCGTACGTCAGGGAGGCGAGCCGAGCGCCGCAGGTCGGCGTGGAGACGCATCCCTTCCTCCCCGTAGTAACGCAGCACCTCGGCGGAAAACAGCACCTCCTTGCGGGAATCGGCGATGGGCTTGCCCTGCTCGAGTGTCAGAACCCGACTGATCTCGTCGACCCGCCCTTCGATGAGGTCACCGGCCCGGGAAAGGACGTCCCTCCTCTCCCCCGGCGCCAACGCGGCCCAGGCCGGCTGGGCGCCGCGAGCCGCCTCCACTGCCCTCCGGACATCGTCTGGATCGGCGACGGCCGTGTGACCGATGGTGTTTCCGGTGGCCGGGTCGGTGACCGCCTCCCGGGTCCTCCCCGACTCCCAGCGTCCGCCGATCAGCAAGCCGCGCTGCTGGCTCATCGGCTCGACAGCCTCCTCCACAGCTCTTCGTAGACCTGGTCGTTGTTGGCGTTGGCGGTTTCGTAGTCGGCGGTGTTGGGGCTGATCATCACCTTGGGCTGGTAGCCACGGCTGATGAGGATCTCCGCCGTCCGGGTGACGATGGCGTGGGCTGCCGCCACTGCCAGCGGGGTGGAAGTAGGCCCGAGTTTGGCTTCGAGCCCGTCGACCTCGAGGGAGGCGTCAGCCAACGGGACGTTGGTGTCGATAGTGACATCCGCCACCTCGAACAGTCGCTTCCCCGACGAATGACGGGACTCGACCGCTTTCGAGTGGGGCAAGGAGCTGACACCGATCACCTTCATCCCCCGCTCTTTGCATTCGAGGGCGATGTCGAGGATCACCGCGTTCATCCCCGAGTGGGAGAACAGAACCATCGTGTCCCTCGGGTCGAGCCGGTGCGCCCGGAGAATGGCGTGGCCATATCCCTCCTGCTTGTGGAGGAACCGGTATTGGTGGGTTCCCATGTCCCCGAAGATGTGGTGCATCAGCGCGATCGGCAGCTCGACGATGGGCCGGAATCCGGCGATCGTGCCGGTGCGAGGAAACATCTCCAACGCGGCGAAGCTGCCGTGACCTGTGCCGAACGAGAACACCAGCCCATCGGAAGCGATCGAGTCCGCGCAGATCTCCGCCGCCTGCGAGATCTGGGTGTGTTGGTTGTCGCGTATCCACTGCAGTCGTTCCAGCAGCCGGTCCAGATAGCGAAGATCGACTGTGTCTGTCATGAGGATCCCTTTCTGTCGTCGTGAACTATCGAGGCGACCGCGTCGAGGGCGATGTGGAGGAGCCGCTCCTCGGCCACGGCCCGTTCGTCCGGCTCCATGGTTCGGGGACCGTCCTGGCTGACACTGGCCAGACAGATCGAGCCGAATCCCACGCCGAGATGCTGTGCCGCCGACGCCAGGGCCGACGTCTCCATGTCGATGCCGATGACGTCGTGTTCGTCCCAAAGCCGGTCGAGGTCCTCGGCCTGATTCCTTCCTCCCAGCATGTCGGTCATTTGGGTGTAGAAGCCGTCGCAGCTGGCAACTGTCCCCACTGCGACGGCCTGACCGTCAGCCGCGGCTACGAGTCGCTGGGCAAAGCGTGGCTCGATGTCGACCGCAGGTGCTGTGACGCCGTACGTGGCCGAAGTGCCCTCGTGGATCAGTGCCCTCTCGGCCACTATGAAGGTGCCGAGGTCGGTGGTGCGGGTCATCATCGTTCCGCCTCTGACGAAGTGTTCGGCGCCCAACGCCGCGAGCTCGTGCATCACTACAGCGGCGATCGGCGCACCCATGCCGAACGCCGCCACCATCACGGGCACTTCCTTCCACGATCCGAGAGTCGTGGTCAGCCCGCGGTCTTCGTTGAGGATCCGGGCGCCGTCGAGCATCTCGGCCGCCCGCAATACCCGGCCCCGGTCACCTACCAGGATGACCCGTTGCGGGACTTCCTCTTCGGTGACCCCCAGGTACCAGGCGCGTTTCATCGATCACCCCCTGTGTCGTCACTGTCACGGGAACTCAGGAGCCGCCGCGAGGCGGACATGCCGGCCGCCGTCGCCTCGGCGGTGGTGGCACCCAGCAAGTGGGCGGCGATGAAGCCGCCGGCGAATGCATCGCCGGCCCCTGTCGGGTCGACCGGCATCGGATCGAGTGGCTCGACCGGATATGAGGCGTGGGCTCCGCCAGCTGTCACCTGGACCGGCTCGGGTCCTGCCGTCTGCACGACGATGGTCGACGGACGCAGGGCATCGCGGTCTATGAGTCGGCTCTCCGAGCGGTTGCAGAAGATGAGATCGGCTCGCCCTGAGAGACGCTTCGGCAGGTCGCCACTGAGCGCCTGGCGATCGTCTTTGATCACCCATGCCACCACGATGTCCTCGGCGACAGTGTCGAGGAGCATGGCGGTCACTTCGGCGGGGCCGACCATGCACACAACGGCATCGGCCATCCCGACATAGCCCATGTCTGCGGGCTCGAGCTCCCACGAGCCTGGGGCCCCGGGATGGAAGAGGCAGGCGGTGGAGCCATCGTCGGCGTACAGCAGGTCCGTGTACGGAGTGGTGTCGCCCCGCACCAGCATCGGGGTGGTATCGCACCCTGCTTGCTCGAGGGCTTCCGAGTATCGGCGGCCGGGCTCGTCGTCGCCGACCGCGGTGAGTACCGACACGTCCATCCCGGCTGTGGCCAGCGCCAGGGCGGCGTGGGCGATGCCTCCGGGACGCCGCTGGGCGTCGACGATGTGATGGATAACCCCGGTCGTTCCCGGACCGGGGCAGCGGTTGACCCGTATCGCCCGGTCGAGGCTGGCATATCCGGCGACGAGCACCCGGGGCCGATGGGGTCGCTTCCTCTCGGTCATTCGAGCAGCTCCAATGCGGCGTCGAGGGACAGGACCTGGGCGATGTAGCGGCTCATGTCCTCGATCGACGCCTCCTCCAGGTGCTTGCGGTTGGAATTGGTCGCCTCTCGCGGCACGACCATTCGGTATCCGTGCTGGAAACCGTCGGTCACGGTCGCCCGAATGCACACGTTGGTCTTCACTCCGCCGACGACCACCGTCTCTATCCGATGCTCGTGCAGGATCAGTGCCAGGTCGGTGGCGAAGAACGCCGAGTAGCGGCGCTTCTCCACCTCGAGCTCTCGCGGACCAGGTCGGGGCTCGAACCCTGCGAAATATTCGGCGTCGTGTCCTCCTCGCCCCAGGTGCTCTGGGATCAGGTCGAATTCGGCGTCGCGGACGCCGGGGCGGTGACGATCGGCCACGTGGATCACCAGGCTGTCGGATCCCCGGGCGGTGTCGAGGAGGCGGTGGAGCGGTTCGACCACCGTGCCCACCTCCGGGTACCACATGGCGCCGTCGGGATGGAAGAAGCCGTTCAGGACGTCCACCAGGACCAGGGCTGTCGTCTGGCTCATGCTGTCTGTCTCCTCGTCGTGGCCAGCTGGGCGATGATCAGCACCGCGATCACCGCCACGTAGGGAAGCACTTGCACCAGGCGGACCGGGATCCAGGGCAGCTGGAGCTGGAGACGGCCCTGGGTGGCGTCCGCCACCACGTAGATCAGGCACGCCAGGGTGGTCGCCCAGGGTCGGGTGCGGCCGAAGTAGATCGCCGCCAAGGCGATGTAGCCGCG
>DATGPZ010000047.1:0-2353 GCA_035304485.1 Acidimicrobiia bacterium
GGATATCGCCCAGCGAGCCGTCGACTCGACTAGCAGCCCGGCACTGAACGTGGGCGACGTCCAGGTCTCCTGCGTTCCCGTCCCCAAGTCGGTGAAGAACGGCTCCCGAGTTTCGGTAACCGTGTCATACAGCCTCGACCCAATCACTCCCTTCGTCGGCCAATGGATTGGTTCGTTCGATCTGACCAAGACGGCAGAAGCTGAAAGGTTCTACGACACGTGTCCCGCATGAACGACAAGAGCGGAAACGAGCGCGGCGCCGCCGCCATCATCGCTGCCATCACCCTGCTCGTCCTCCTCGGGTTCACGGCATTGGCCATCGACGCCGGTGTCGGATACAACGACCGACGGGGGACCCAGAACGCCGCCGACCTGGCTGCGCTCGCCGCGGCATGGGAAGACTGCAACCCGCAGTCCGGAAGCCCCAACCCGGAAGCCGCAGCTCTGCAGACCGCTGCGGACAACGGCTACGACGATACGGACCCCGACATCGAAGTCGTCCCGACCGACCTCGGCGACGGACGATGGCAGGTCGACATCCAGATCACCAACGAGGCCCTGTTCGGAAGAGCAACGCCCAACGCGGGGGATGAGATCACCGTGATCTCCTCTGCGGTGGCCGAATGCGAGCAGATCCCCTTCCTCGGCGGATACGCCATCTTTGCCGGCGGCCCCGTGACCTGTAATGGCGGGGTCGAACTCGACCTTTCCGGTGCCTCGAAGATCATCAACGGTGGCATCCATAGCAACGGCGAGGTGAAGATCACCGGCGCCGACACCGACATCAACGGCGCGGTGACCCATCTCGGCGGATCCAACTACACCCCGTCGACCCAACTGTTCGAAGCCCTCCCCTATCCGGTCCCCGAGGACCTCAGGATCGAGTCCTATCGCCCCGGCGGGGTAAAAGCCGTGACCTACGACGACGCCGACCCCAATGCCGACCAGTATTTCAACACGACGACGATCGACAACAACTGGATGAAGAACAGCGGCTACGCCGACTCCCTCGGCGGCCAGAAGATCCTGATCAAAAAGTCCGGCGTCTACTACGCCAGTGACTCCATCGACCTCAAGCAGGTGTCGATGGCTCCGAACGTCAGGGCGACTTTCGTCACCGAAGGCCAGATCAAGATCACGGGCGAAAGCGACTTCCGTGGCTTCGACCCTCTCATCGGAGGCCCCAACGACCCTGGATTGCTCTTCTTCTCCAACTACAAGGCACCACCGTCGGGACCGACCTGCACCGGCCAGGCGGTCGACATCAGCACCAGCGGTGTCACGTGGACGGGGTTGATCTATGCCCCCAACGGCGCGGTGACCCCGAGCTTCTCGTCGGCCTCCAGCCTGAACGGGTCGATCTTCGCCTACACCGTCAACGTGTCCGGGTCCGACTTCCAGATCTCCTGGCAAGACAACCCGAATGCGACGCCTGACTTCAGGGTCAACCTCCGCAAGTAGCGAGTAGCCGGAGCTAACGCCGAAGAGGCTGAACTAGCCTCGTGACATGACTCCGCCACCTCGCGTCATGCCCGCCATCCTCACGCCGTTCGACGAGCGGGGGGAACTCGACCTCGATGCTCACGGCCAGAACGTTCGCTTCCTCGCCTCCGAGGGGATCGAGGGGTTCGTCGTCGCCGGATCCAACGGGGAAGGCCCCTACCTCGAGCCAGGCGAGCGAGCTGCGCTGGTCGAGACGACCCGGGACAACGCCCCCAACGCACACGTGATGGTCGGCATCATGGCCGAGTCGGTGCGGGGGGCATACCGCCAGCTCGACGACGCCCGCCACGCCGACTCGGTCCTCGTGATGACCCCGACCACGTTGACCCGGGGCCGCCAACAGGCGGTGCTGACGTACTTCCGCCACGTCGCCGACAGCTCGCCGCTGCCGGTGTACCTCTACTCGGTCCCGCCCAACACCGCCTATTCGTTGCCGATCGAGTTCATCGCCGAGCTCGCCGAGCACGAGAACGTGGTGGGGATGAAAGACTCCTCTGGCGACGTCGTCCGCCTCCAGGCGATCGTCGACGCCACCCCCGACGACTTCATCCTCTACTCGGGGGCGTCGGCGGCGGCCACGGCGGCGCTGACCGTCGGCTGCCACGGCGTGATCACAGGGTCGGTCAACTACGCCCCGCGTCTGGTGATCGAGGTCGTGGAGAAGGCGCCCGACCGAGATCTGCAGAGCCGGCTGTCGGCGCTCTCGGCAGCCGTGGAACGCCACGGCGTCCCCGGTGTCAAGGCCGCCGCCGCGGCGATCGGGATGCGGCCCGGCTATCCCCGTCTGCCGCTCGAGCCGGTGGACGGGAAGATCGCCGATCAGTTGGCCGCCCTGGTGGCCGTCGCCTGA
>DATGPZ010000048.1:0-2982 GCA_035304485.1 Acidimicrobiia bacterium
GCCGGCTCCGGGACCGAGGTCGATGATCCAGTCCGCATGAGCCATCACTGCCTGGTTGTGCTCGATCACTATCACGGACTTGCCCGAGTCCACCAGCCGATCGAGCATCTGGAGGAGGTTCTCCACATCGGCGAGGTGGAGACCGGTGGTCGGCTCGTCGAGGACATAGATGCCGCCGTCTTGGCCCATCTCACTTGCGAGACGGAGCCGCTGCCTCTCACCTCCGGAGAGGGTGGTGAGAGGTTGACCGAGGCTCACGTACCCGAGCCCGACGTCGGCGAGGCGCTCCAGGACCTTCTTCGCCGCCGGCACCCGGCTCTCGCCCTCGCTGAAGAACGGGAGGGCCTCGGAAACCGGCATCTCCAACACCTCGGCGATGTTGCGGCCGCCCAGGGTGTACTCGAGGACATCTGCCTGGAACCGCCTTCCTTCGCACGCTTCGCATGGGGTGGCGACGGTCTCCATGATTCCGAGTTCCATGTATACGACACCGGCCCCCTTGCAGGTGGGGCAGGCTCCCTCAGAGTTGGGGCTGAAGAGCGCCGGCTTCACGTCGTTGGCTTTGGCGAAGGCCTTTCGGATCGGGTCGAGCAGGCCGGTGTAGGTGGCCGGGTTGCTACGCCGCGAGCCTTTGATCGGACTCTGGTCGATGGCCACCACGTCGGCGTCCGGGGGCA
Organism: Acidimicrobiia bacterium; assembly: GCA_035304485.1. Taxonomy (GTDB): domain Bacteria; phylum Actinomycetota; class Acidimicrobiia; order Spongiisociales; family ZC4RG35; genus ZC4RG17. Next base: position 678 of record DATGPZ010000048.1, read on the forward strand.
GCGATCCATGCAACAGCGAGCTCTTTCCGGACCCGGCCACGCCGGTCACCACGCACAGGACGCCGAGCGGTATGTCGACGTCGACGTCCTTCAGGTTGTGCCGGTTGGCACCCCGGATCTCGAGGACCCCGGTGCGCTCGCGCACTGTCTCCTTGAGAGTCGCTCGGTAGCCGAGGTGACGCCCAGTGAGCGTGTCGCTATCCGCCAGCCCTTCGAAGGGGCCTTCGTAACAGATGGTCCCGCCGGCGGTTCCGGCTCCCGGACCGAGGTCGATCACGTGATCGGCGATGGCGATCGTCTCCGGCTCGTGCTCGACGACCAAGACTGTGTTCCCACCATCCCGAAGCCGCAGAAGCAGGTCGTTCATCCGTTGCACGTCGTGGGGATGGAGGCCGATGGTCGGCTCGTCGAAGACGTAGGTGACATCCGTGAGGGCCGAGCCGAGGTGGCGGATCATCTTGGTCCGTTGGGCTTCACCGCCCGAGAGCGTGCCTGATGGGCGATCGAGCGACAGGTAACCGAGGCCTATCTCGACGAAGGAGTCGAGGGTGTGCTGGATCTTGGCGAGGAGTGGAGCCACCGACGGCTCGTCCAGACCGCGGATCCACTCGGCCAGATCGCTGATCTGCATGGCGCACACGTCGGCGATGTTGAGGCCGTTGATCTTGGACGAGCGGGCGGCCTCGTTGAGCCGGGTCCCACCGCATTCAGGGCAGGGAATGTAGGTGACAGCCCGGTCGACGAAATCCCTGATGTGCGGCTGCATCGCCTCCCGGTCTTTCGAGAGGAACGAGTTGCGGATCCGGGGCACGAGGCCTTCGTAGGTGAGGTTGGCGCCTCCGACGTCGACCTTGGTGGCTTCCCGGTAGAGGAAGTCGTTCAGTTCGGTCTCGGTGTAGTCCTTGATCGGCTTGTCGGGGTCGAGGAACCCGGACTCGGCGAAGAACTTCACCGACCAGCCTCCCGCCTTGTAACCCGGGACCGTGATCGCACCCTCGTTGAGGGACTTCTCGGGGTCGTAGAGCTGGGTCACGTCGATGTCGGTGACGCTGCCCATACCCTCACATCGAGGGCACATTCCACCGAGGTAGACGGCGTTGCGGACCACCTTCCGCTCCCCCGTGTCGGTCGTCATCACACCGCTGGCCCGGGTGGTGGGCACGTTGAAAGAGAAAGCGGTGGCGGGGCCGATGTGGGGCTGGCCGATGCGGCTGAACAGGATCCGCAGCATGGCGTTGGCGTCGGTGGCGGTCCCGACGGTGGAGCGGGCGTTGGCTCCCATGCGCTCCTGGTCGACGATGATCGCCGTGGTCAGACCCTCCAGCACGTCGACTTCGGGCCGAGCCATCGTCGGCATGAACCCTTGAACGAACGCACTGTAAGTCTCATTGATGAGCCGCTGGGATTCGGCGGCGATGGTGTCGAAGACGAGGGAGCTCTTGCCCGAGCCGGACACACCGGTGAAAACGGTCAGCCGGCGTTTGGGGATCTCGACGGAGATGTCCTTGAGGTTGTTCTCCCGGGCACCCTGGACCCGGATCGTGTCGTGGCTATCAGCCGGATGCACGTCCTTTGCTTTGGCGTCTCGCTTCTCGGTCATGGCGACTCCTCGTTCACTTGGCGGTGAGCCGGATCACCGGGTACTCCCGGACGGCTTTGCTCTGGTACTTGGCGATGCGGGGCTGGGCCGAGGCGATCGTTTTCCAAGCCTCCTCCCTCTCGGAACCTCGCAGCTCGTGCGGCGTCACCGGCTGCGGGTCACGGCCATGGAACTCGACGGCTACCGAATCCGGCTGAGCGATGAGGTTCCAGTACCAGTCGGGATGGCGATCTCCGCCACCCGAGCCGACCACCAGCCATGAACCGGTGCCGCCGTCGAACCACGCTAGCGGCGTTTCGCGCGGCTGACCGCTGACACGACCTCGGGTATGCAGGATCAGCACGTCCATAGCCATCATGCGCCCGCCCTTACGCCGGATACGTTGCACCGTCCGGGCGTTCGCACGGCGCTGGACCCATCGGGAGATCTTGCCCGGGCCCTTTCCGACCGGTTTGTCCTGTTCCAACTGCTCGCTCATGGTTCCTCCTGACTGGTCGTTGCGGGTCAACGTACGGCTTCCTTCCGGGTGATGCTTCTCGATTCGTGATCGCTTGCCGGGGACACCCACCTACTCGGTTCGGGCACCCTCAAAACGCCCCTAAATTGGTCTCGACCATGGAGATCCGATGAGTGGGACCCTGCTGGGCTGGGCGGGCGCACTGTGGGCAGCCTTCCTGTTGCCTCCTGAGCTCTTGAACTGGGCGG
>DATGPZ010000049.1:0-2268 GCA_035304485.1 Acidimicrobiia bacterium
CCAGCGACTCGACGTAGGTCTCGATCTCGTCGAGGGTCATCGAACCCAGGTCAACCAGAGCCATTAGCTCTCCTCCGTTCCGTAGGGCCGGTCCGGAATATCGGACACACTGTTCGGGGCGTACTGCCGGAGGGCCTTCAGGACCTCCCCGGCGAACTCGCGGATCTCTGCATCAGCGGCGGCGTGCCACCGCTTCTGGAGGACGTCCCTCCACGCCCGGATATTGCCGGTGACGACCATCTTGACTTGGGCTGCGTTCGGCAGCACCGAACGAGCGGCCTCAAGCGCCTGCTTGCGCCCGTATCCGCGACCGATCAGCTCCTCGACCAGCGTGTTGTACGCGTCCATTGCGTGCTCTACGGCGTCGTCGAATACCTGGCCCGCCGTGTCCGGGTTCTCCGCGATCAGCGGTGGGGTGACGATCCACTCCGGGTCATGGCTCACGTACCGCTGGCTGATCACCGAGAAGCTGAGGAAACGGTGACGCTCCAGCTCGGTCAGCAGGGACCGGGAGACACCCTCGACGTACAGCGTCAGGGAACCGTGCTCCAGCACGGAGAAGTGGCCCTGCTTGATGATGTTGTCCAGGTACCCCTTGTTGGTCGCCGTCTTGGGGTTGGGCCGATTCCAGCTCTGGTAGCACATCCGGCCCGCGAACTCGGCCAACTCGTCCATCTCAGAGATGCCATCCCCGGGTCCATCAACGTGCGGGACATACCCGGACACCTCACCGGCCTTCAGCCGGTCGAAAGTGGTGTAGGCGACAACCTCGACCTTCACAGATCTCCTCTCTACCTAACCGAGGCCCGGCCCCGAAGGGCCGGACCATCGGATTTCAATCGTGAAGTTTTAGTTCAGAAACTCCGGGCTGCACTGGTCCGGGGTGTTACGCGGGGTCGGGCAGAAGAAGCCCTTCCACACCCGGCCGTTCTTGGACCCGGTCTTGAACACCATCTCGCCGTGCTTGCACTGCCGAGTCTCGCCCCCAGGAGCCTGCTGGTGGGCCGGACGACCATTCCCGGTGTTACCACCCTGACCGCCACTGTTCGAGCCGCCAGAGGGCATCTGAGAGCCCGCGAAGAGGCCGACACGACCGACCTTCTCCATCACGGTCTTGAGCTGGTCCGCCCGGTTCTCCAGAACGTCCTCAACGGCGTCGAGATTGGCAAAACGGCCGACCAGCCACGGAGCATCGTAACCCGAGCCGAACTTGATCGTCAGGCTCCACTCGATCTCGCCGTTCTCGGTGTTCACGGTCGGCTCCACAGCCACAGGGGTCTCCTCAGTCTCGTTAGTGGTCTCGGTGGTCTCGTTCGTCTCGGTCTCGACGGCGAACGGGTCGATCTTCTTGCGACGAGTAGTAGCCATTTATCCTTTCCTCTCTACTTTACGGGGCAGCCCGAGACGCACGCCTCGTCGACGCCGTCAGCGACCTGCTGCTGCCACACCTCGTACAGTTCGTAATCCGCCCGGCTGATCCGCTCGTACGGGGACTGCGGCATCGACATCTCCGGGAAGATCGTCGCCCCCTTCAGGTCCGGACCGAACTCGCGAATGTGCTCGGCCACGATCTCCGGGGTGTAGGCGTTCGGGTCGACGTTGACCGTGTACGAAACCGCGTTATCCGCCCAGTACTCCTGGTACATCCGCTGGAAACGGAGCATGTCCCTCAGCGTCAGCTGAGAGGCATCCTGGACGATCTCGTCCGCCCGATCCCCGTACAGCTTCTCGACCTGGGCAAGGAGCGTGTCCTTGGTCGGCAATGAAACCACGGTGGTGTTCGGGGCGTACATGTCCGGCTCGACGCCGTACCCCTGCCGCCGGTACTCCTCGACCGTCTCCATCTCGTCCGGGTTGACGTTCGAGAAGCGGATCCGGCGGAGGAAGTACTTGCCGAAGATGGGGTGGATACCCTCGGAAACACCCGCCAGCTTCGCGATCGTGCCCGTGGGCGCGACCGTCCTGGTCTTGACCGGCACCGGGATACGCAGCTGGTGGGCGTAGTGCTCAGCCGCGTCCTGCACGGTCTGTGCCAGGTCCGCCAGCATTCCGATGAACCCCCAGTCGTCGGGGGCCTCCGAGTACTTCCGGCCGGTCAGGGCGAGGTAGCTCGCGACACCCAGGTGTCCGACACCGATCCTGCGGTTCCGGGCGAGCACGGCCGCCTGCTTGGGGTCGTTCACGTCCCCGTAGGTGGCTCGCATCAGGAACCGGGTGACGAGCTGGTGGGCACGGTGCATGCCCGTGGAATCCACCTCGCCCGTCTCC
>DATGPZ010000050.1:0-2082 GCA_035304485.1 Acidimicrobiia bacterium
GACATCTGATGGGAAGGCTCGTGTGGCGCTTAGGGCGTATGCGGGTGGAGCGAACGAGGCTGAGGCTGGGGCGCTGGTTGGGGTGTCGAGGGCCACGGTGTGGCGGCTGGTCCGCCAGCATGGAGGGATGCGACTACGTGAACGTCAACAACGACCGGATGCTTTGACGCTGGCAGAGCGCGAGGAGATCCGGGTAGGGATCCAAGCCGGCGAGTCGGATCAGGTCATCGGTGACCGCCTGGGGAGGCACCGTTCCACTATTTGGCGTGAGATCAACGCCGGGGGCGGCCGGGAGGCGTATCGGGCGTATCAGGCTCAGGACCGGGCCGATGCGGCGGCTGGGCGGCCCCGGGAGTCGTGGACCGAGACCAGGGAGTGGCTGTGGGGTATCGTCGTGTTCCTGCTCATCTATGAGCGCTGGTCCCCTGAACAGATCGCCAAGCGGCTCAGATACGAGCATCCCGACGATTCGGAGTGGTGGGTGTCACACGAAACCATCTATCAGGCGATCTACCTCCAGGCCAAAGGAGAGCTGAAAGACCAGCTGGTCAAGGCTCTACGCACCCAGCGGACCCGCCGCAAACCTCGAGGTCGGGTCGCCGCCGAGAACAACCGGGCCCCGATTACCGGCATGGTCAACATCTCAAAGCGTCCCCCCGAGGTGGAAGACCGGGCGGTTCCCGGCCACTGGGAAGGCGACCTGATCTTGGGTGCCGGCGGCAAGTCGGCGGTGGCGACGGTGGTGGAACGCACCAGCGGATACGGGCTGTTGATCCGAGTCGAGGACAAGACCGCCGCCCACGTCGCCGAACGCCTCGCAGCCGCCATGTGCCAGCTCCCCCAACACCTGCTGCGGTCCCTCACCTGGGACCAAGGAACCGAACTCGCCCAACACCTCAAGTTCAGTGTCGCCACCGGCGCCGACGTCTACTTCTGCGACCCCCACTCGCCCTGGCAGAGAGGCAGCAACGAAAACTTCAACGGCCTCGTCCGCCAATTCCTCCCCAAAGGAACCGACCTCAAACAACACACCCAAGCCGACCTAGACACCATCGCACGCAAACTCAACGGAAGGCCACGCAAACGACTCGACTGGGACACACCAGCCGAACGATTCAACACACTCGTCGCGGGCACCGCCTGAATCCAAGGCGCAATTCTGTCGCGAAAAGCCCTCGGACTACCAGGCGATCAGGATGCGGGCCAGTTCCTCTCCGGCGTCCTCTTGCAGGAAGTGGCCGGCGTCACGGATGGTCTGGTGGGGTTGGTCGGCGGTTCCCGGGACCAGCTTCTGGAACACCCGGTCGCCCCCGGCGGTGATGGGATCGGAATCCGAGAACAGGCACAGGAACGGCTTCTCCCACTGCCGCAGCACCTGCCACGCCTGACGATTCGGCTCGGAGGCGGGATCGTCGGGGCGAGTCGGCACCAGCGCCGGGAAGATGCGTGCCCCGGCCAACGCCGCCTCCTCCGGGAAGGGGGCGTCATAGGCGGCCACCACCTCGGGGGGGAGGTCGGTGACGGTGGCACCCTGGATGACCCGCCCGATGTCGATGTGAGGCGTCTCGACGGCGAAGCGCTGCCAGGCGAGGAAGGCATCGCTGGGGGTCTGATCGCCGGTGGGCAGGAAGGTGTTGCCCACCGCCACCCGGCGAAAGCGGTCGGGGGTCCCGGCGACGAGCCGCAGCCCGATCAGGCCACCCCAATCCTGGGCGAAGAGGGTGACATCGTCGGGCCCCGCCTGATCCACCCACGCCGCCATCCAATCCACGTGGCGCTGATAGGTGTAGTCGTCGCGGGACGTGGGCTTGTCCGACCGGCCGAAGCCGACCAGGTCGGGAACCAGGACACGAAAGCCCGCCTCGAGCAGGGGCGGCATCATCTTCCGGTACAGATACGACCACGACGGCTCACCGTGCATCAACAGGACCGGCTCGCCCTCTCCTTCGTCGAGGTAGGCGATGCGCAGCCCGTCGACCTCCAGGTGTGAGGCTCCCAGGGAAAGTCGGGAAGGCCGGCAAAGCGTTCGTCGGGGGTGCGGAAGACGTCCATCGGGGCAATATAGGCCCGACCGCCCGGCGC
>DATGPZ010000051.1:0-2682 GCA_035304485.1 Acidimicrobiia bacterium
TCCACGCCCTGGTGACGGCTCATGATGGCCTCGGCCCGAGCGACCACATCCGGGTCGCCGTCGTGCACGCCGACCGTCACCGGACCCGGATCGACGGTCTCGTATGTCTCACGCCAGGCGGGTGAGTTGTACTTGGCCACGGCCATGCCGCCGGCCGAGCCACCGATTCCGGCGCCGAAGATGGCTCCGAACACTATCGCCCACAGCAACGAGAGATTGGGCACTATCAGCGTCAGCAACGCTCCGAACAAGCCTCCGATCAGCGCTCCGATGGCGCCGCCGGCGATCGCCGAGCGACTCACGTCGACGAATGCCTCGGATTCGGGCATCTCTTCGTCGGCGGTGTCCTCCTCGGGCTCCAGGACGGTAGGCAAGGCGATGGCGCCGGGAGGGATCCCTTCCTGTTCGAGTTCCTCTACCAACAGTCTGGCCTGCTCTGCGTCTCTCACCGTGGCCAGGACCGAGCCCGTAGATCCCATGTCGTCCGGTTCCAGTCCGGGTCGGCCGTCTTCGTGGGTGTGTTCAGTCATGCAAAAACCTCCTCGACGCGGATACCACCTGCTGGTGGCGACAAACCCGGTTCCGAAACCGATCAGCGGCGAATCGTCACGGTGCGGACCAGGCCGGCCGCCCCGAGGGTGGCGGCGAACCCTGCGATCAAGGGTCGCCTCCCTCGAAAGACGAGAGCGTCACCGAGATCGAGAATCGCCCTGGACCCGATGCCGAGACGACTCTCTCGGCTGAAGAGAACGAAGACCATCGCCAGATCACGGAACCCGATCAACCTCGCCGTGGTGGCGTCCACCTCGAGCAGACGCCCCAGACTGCGAGGCGCCAACGCTCCCCAAACGCCGATGGCGAAGGAACCAGCACCCAGGGCGAGGGCAAGTGGATCCCTCCGGCCGCTCGCACTCAATCCGAGCGCCGGCGCAGCCACTCGCTGTCCCGTTCGAAGGCTTCCAGGACCTCGCCCGAGGGGGTCGTGACCCGTCGGAGAGCTCGGCGCCCCAGCACTGCGGCCGCCGCTCCATAGATCGCCCAGACGATCGCCACTGCGAGAAACCCCGTCCACAGCGGGTACATCTGACCCAGAGCCACTGCGATGGCCACCGAGGCGAGAACGGCGGCACTATGCCAAGCCAGATCGGCTCGAGCGGTCAAATGGGCCCCTCTGCCGGCGTGACGCAGGTCGGCCATCAACTCGACCCGGGCGATCTGCATGTGGGCGTTGACCAGGTCACCCACGTCGCGTCCGAGGCGGGCCGCCAAGTCGTCCACGGAGTCCCATCTCTCTTCTTCCATGAAGACCTCCTACGCCCGCAGTTCCCACGCGGCCGAGCCACAAACGTCGAACCGGCCAGGGCACCCGAACCCTGGCCGGTCCAGTTCCTCCAAGCGAGCGGGACGTACCTGCCTCTGTGTCAGGCCCGTTCCACCCCAGCGACGAACGAAGGCGGATCGGAGGCGGGGAACGATTCGGCGATCGCTTGGTCGACGGGATCGGGAGGGGCCTCGGTTCGGTCCTGGGGCTTTCGCTCAGGCGGAACCGATGGCGGTTCGGCGGAGGTTCCTTCCCGGAACAACCACGCTCGCTTCGCCATTCGCCATGCGACTGCGCCGACACCGGCCGCAGCCGCCAACTTCAACCAGGAACGCACAATCGTTTCCTCCTACGGCTCAACCGGCCTACCCGACTGAGGCTAGGTCAAACACGATCGATTCGAGGCCCGGCGGCCGCCTCAGGTGTCCGGCCACAGACCCGCTCGAGGAGTGTGGACCAGTCGGAAGCGAACCTAGAAACGGTGAACCGTCGCCTGGCGGAAGCCCGAGCAGAGCGTCCCATCTCTATCGCCAGATCGTGATCACCGAGGAGCCGCTCCATCCCGGCGATGAGATGGTCCGGGTCGGTCGACACGTAGCCGGAGACGCCATCCTCGATCACGGTGACGGCTTCGGTGGTGGCGAGCGCCACCACCGGCATTCCGACCATCATCGCCTCACACAGAGCCAGACCCAGGCTGGTGTATCGGATCGGATGGAAGAAGAATCGATAATCGGCCACGAACCGACCCACCTCGTCGGGAGGTATCTCGCCCAGACCTCCCGGCGAACCTGCCGAGCCCAATCCGATGAGATCGAGCGGGATGTCCCGACGTGCTCTGGTATAGAGGTCGTAGCCCAGCCGCCGCCCGCGAGCGGCGATGTCGTTGACGGCGACGATCCCTCGTGGACGCCCTCCTCTGTACAGATAGCCACGGTCGATGACAGCGTGTTCTATGACCGTCGACGACACCTCGCCCGAGTCCCACATGAGTCGGTTGAACGGGGTGACGTGCACGATGGTCACGTCGGGATCGTCTACCGGATGTCGGGACGAGAAACAGGAGCCACCATCGTGTCCAGGAGGATCGTGCTCGAGATACAGACGAGGTAGCGAGCGCTGCTCATCGGTGAGGATTCGGTGTTGGTCCCCCGCCCAGTTCTCGTCGCTCTGGAACAGGATGCAGTCGAACTCGAGCGACGAGACTCGATCGACTGGCACCTCATGGAGACCGTCCGGCCATTCCCGTCCCGGCGGCAGGCCGGCGTATCCCGGCGACCGGTCGGAGTCCACTGGCACGAAGATGTCGTGGCCGATCAGCCCGAGGAGTTGCAGGTACGTTCCATGGACGTGCCAGGTCA
>DATGPZ010000052.1:0-3545 GCA_035304485.1 Acidimicrobiia bacterium
ATGAACAGGACGAAGAGGGCGAGGCCACCGAAGGAGACGACGATCTGAGCGACCTGCACGCCTCCGATCGCCACCCCCGACAGCACGGCGAGGATCAGCCAGCCGACGGCGTCCTTGACCATCGCCGCCGCCAAAGTGATCTGGCCGAAGTTTCGCCGCATCACCCCCAGGTCCGAGAGGATCTTGCCCACCACTGGCAAGGCCGAGACCGACAGGGCCAGGGCGAAGAAGGCAGCGAATACCCACGGGGCCGGATCGATGGGGCCGGAGAACCTGTCGGCGAGGTACAAGCCCAGGAGTCCGGTGGCGATGAGTGGCGCCACCAGGGATCCGAACGAAACCACCAGGGCGACCCCCCGGAACCGGGCGATGATCCCGAGATCGGTCTCGTAGCCCATCACGACCAAGAGGAAGACCACCCCGAGCCAGGCCAATCCGAATGTCGAGGAGCTGACCACTGGGTCGGCGGCAAAGACCCACTCGTGGCCGGCCGGCCACAGCAGCCCGAACAACGACGGTCCCAGCAGCACCCCCGCCAGGAGCTCGCCGACCACGGGTGGTTGACCGAGGCGCTTGAACAGGGTCCCGACGAGGCGAGCCACCCCGACCAGGAGGGTCACCTGGACGAGGAAGACGAGTATCTGATGCGCACTGAGTGATGCCGAAACGGCGGCCTCAGCGCCTTCCTCCGCGGTGAACCACAGACCGGGAAGATGTGACATCGGCCACACCCTAACGAAACACCGGACTCGCCCTCGCGCGACGGCGGTCCACTGGACGAGATGGATGGAACCCGTGCTGGGGTAGCCTGCGTAAGATTTCAGATGCTCGATTCCTTCGGCGCAGCCCCCCACGACCAGGTCCTCCAGCTAGTGATCCAGATCGCCGTGCTGCTGTTCGCGGCCCGGCTCCTGGGCGCCGTCGCCACCCGGCTCGGTCAACCCTCGGTGGTCGGCGAGATCCTGGCTGGGGTCGTCCTCGGACCTTCCCTGATCTCCGGCCTATTCCCGGCCGTCGGCCAATGGATCGTGCCCCGCACCACTGAGCAGGGCTACCTGCTCGAGGTGGTCTCCCTTCTCGGGGTCATGTTCCTCCTCGTCATCACCGGGCTGGAGACCGATCTGCGTCTGATCCAGCGCAAGGCCCGGGTGGCGGCCGGAGTGGCGGTGGGAAGCCTGGTCGTGCCGTTCGCGGCGAGCATGGCGCTCGGCTACGCGCTGCCCCTGGACATGGTCGGGAGCCCCGACCAGCGCACCGTGTTCGTTCTGTTCTTCGCCACCGCTCTCTCGATCTCGGCGATACCGGTCCTCGCCAAGGTCCTGATGGACCTCGACCTCATGCGCCGCGACATCGGCCAGACCTTGCTGGCCTCGGGGATGATCGCCGACATCACGGGGTGGACGTTGCTGGGCCTGGTCACCGCCCTGGCCTCGGCCGGTGCGCTGACCTCGGGGATCGTGCTGCAGACGCTCGGGCTGGTGGCGGTTTTCGTCGCGGGGACGATGACGGTGGGCGCCTGGGTGGTGAACGGCGGTCTCGCCCTGGTCCAGGACAGGTTCCGGGGACCCGACCACATCCTGGCTCTCGTGGTGGTCCTCGCCTTCGCCTGGGGCGCTTTCAGCCATGCGCTCCACCTCGAACCGGTTCTCGGGGCATTCGCGATCGGGATCCTGTTCGGGCGATCTCCTCGACTGCCGACCGATACGGTGCGCCGCCTCGAGTCGATGGCCTTGGGAGTCTTCGCCCCGATCTTCTTCGCCGTCTCAGGCCTCAAGGTGGACATCTCGGCGATTCTCGAGCCCCGCCTGCTCCTGATCACGCTGGCCGTGATAGCGGTGGCGACTGCGTCCAAGGTGGTGGGGGGATACATCGGTGCCCGCTATCTCTCGGGCCAGTCCCACTGGGCGGCGCTCTCATACGGGGCGGGCCTCAACGCCCGGGGTGCTCTCGAGATCATCGTGGCGGCGATCGGGCTCTCTCTCGGGATCCTCAATCAGGAGATGTTCTCGATCATCGTGGTGATGGCGGTGGTCACATCCGTCATGACCCCCGTGGCACTCCGGTACACGATGGCCCGGGTGGACACGGACCTGGAAGAAGAGACCCGTCTGATCAAGGAACGAGCCCTGAGCGGATCATTCGTCGGATCCATCCGCCGGATCCTGGTTCCGGTCCGCCCCAACGCCGGATCGGTCGGATACACCCGGGAGATGCAGGCCCGGTTGCTCAACCAGCTCGCCGCGCTGCAGGACATGACCGTGACCCTGGTGGCGGTTTCGACTCCCGACCAGCGAGCCGAGACCGCTCGGCAGCTAGCGGAGCTGCGCGGGTTGTTCGACGCCCAGGACGTGTCGACCCGAGTGGTGGTCTCCGACGACCCGGTCGCCGCCATCCTCGACGAGGCGGCCGGTGACTACGACCTGATGGTGCTCGGAACCCCGAGCGCCGACACCACCCAGGAGAACCTGTTCGGCAGGATGATCGACGACTTGGTGAAGCTGTCGCCCTGCCCGACCATGCTCGTACGAGGCGCGGCCAGTGACGAAGACTGGCAGCCACGTCGGGTACTGGTCCCCGTCAACGGGACGGTGGCTTCGCAACGGGCGGCCGAACTGGCCTTCGCCATGGCGGCACCAGGAGTGGAGATGACCGGCGTCCACATCGTCACCCCCTCGCCGACGGTCTCCGCTCGGAGCAGCATGGCCAGCGACATCACCGCCGAGCTGCAGAAGGTGGGACTAGCTCTCGGCCATGAGGCTCGCACTCACATTCGGCGAGCTCCGGAGCCGGAGACCGGGATCCTGGCGTCGGTCTCCGAGTTCCAGCCCGATCTGCTGGTGCTCGGGACGAGCGTGCGGGCCGGCACGACGCGGCTCCATCTGGGCCCGCGTGTCGAGTACCTGGTGCGGCATGCCCCCTGCCCGGTGGTGGTCGTCAACAGCTGAGCTTCCCTGGGACCGTTCGAGGTAGGGGCGGTCAGCTCCATATCCTCGGGATCGACTGTCTCGGTTTTCGACAGCGGGGGAGGACACGAGGAATGATCGATCACCTGACCACCGAGATGCTCGACGTTCTGGCCGAGTGCGATTCCGAGGTGTGCGTTTCGATCTACCTGCCGATGGAGCGGAAGGGCGCCGAAACCCAGGCCAACTCGCTGAGACTGAAACGTGCCTACAAGGATGGCGACCGAACGCCTGGCTGAGAGGTGCCTGCGCAGGCCTGACATAGCGACGGCGCTGGAGGAGATCCGAGCCTGATCGACGACCACGACTTCTGGCAGCATCAGGAAGAACTAGTCGTCGTCGCCGGCGGCTCCACGTCAAGCCCCTCCTGTTTCTCGCCCGCGACGGCGAGTTCTACGTGCTGGCGCTCAGCCACAACGAGGTGCTGACGGCGCTCGCCGGAATTCCCCAGAGTTGATCGGTGAAATTCCCCACCCTGGGTACGGTGGTGGACTCTAGCGATCACCTCCTTTGGGGCGGTGTTTTTCGTTGCGGGCTTGGTGGGTTCGGAGCCGGTAGCTGTCTCCGTCGATGTGTATGACG